>JAZREO010000070.1:0-32468 GCA_045660845.1 Eubacteriales bacterium | reverse complement strand
CACAATCAACGTAAAAAGTTATGTGCTAAAAAGCCAGTTGGCCAAGTATGGATTGAAAATCTTATATTAGAACACATAATTAATCTCGTAAAAGATGAGGATATGATCGAGTTCATTGCAGAAAATACGTATCAGTATTATTTGGAGCGAAATACGGAAACGTCATATACTGAGTCTTTAAGACAAGCTCTTGCTGATATTGAAAAATCCATTGCTAATTTGGTGAGAGCTATCGAGCAAGGAATTATCAATGAAGCCACCAAGAGCCGTATGGATGAGCTTGAGGAACAGAAAGGCGAAATAAAAATTGCATTAGCAGAAGCCCGCCTTAAAGAAAATCTTGGGCTCAACAAAGAACGTATACTACATTTTCTGCATCAGTTCACCAATATGGATTATACGGACATCGAGTGTAAGAAGCGCTTGAACAAAATCTTTTTAAACTCAGTTTTTGTATATGATGATAAGGTAGTATTGACCTTCAACTATTCCGGAGATAATCGAACTATTACCTTAAAGGAGATTGACGCCGGATTACAGCAGGGCGTTCGACTACCCCGTGCGTTGAGCCACCATAATAATCAACATTCGTTGATACAAAGAAGTCATCTCACTTTGAGGTGACTTTTTTGTTTGCAATAGGTGAAAAGCCTTTATTCATAAAGGTTTTCGGCTGTTTCAATATCAGTGTTCTCTTTATCCGACAATATTTAGGGAGGTTTTAAATTATCAAATTTTGCCCCCACCCCAGAGAGTTTCATTTTTAAGGATAAAGTCTTGCACGGGATCATGACTTTTATAAATCCCATTGACAAAAAGCAACACTTCGTGTTATGATGTATTGCGTGAAAGGAGGTATAATATGGACGTTCAGTTGAAACGCGGGCTATTGGATGTATGTGTATTAGCAGCGATAAAAAGTGAAGATTCATACGGCTATAAAATTATTAAAGATATGAAGCCGTATATAGAACTGTCCGAATCGACTTTATATACCATTCTAAAACGGTTGGAAACAGCAAATATGCTCACTGTCCGCACTGCAGAGCACGGCGGCAGGCTTCGGAAGTATTACCATATAACTGAAGATGGACTAAAACGCATTGAGGATTTCAAGGATGAGTGGAAAAAAATTTTATCTATATACCGATTCGTAACCAAGGAGGATGAGGCAGATGAGTAAACAAGAGTTCCTTGCGCGGTTGCGCAAAAACTTGTCAGGCTTACCCCAAGATGACATTGAGGAACGCTTGATGTTTTACAGTGAAATGATCGATGACCGTATGGAGGAAGGTCTATCGGAAGAAGAAGCGGTTTCGGCAGTGGGAACTGTTGACGAAATAGTGCCACAGATCGTAGTGGATATTCCTCTCACAAAGATAGCAACGGAAAGAATAAAACCAAAAAGAAGGCTAAAGGCGTGGGAAATCGTACTTTTGGTACTCGGTTCTCCAATATGGCTTTCTCTGTTAATTGCCGCATTTGCCGTAATACTATCGCTTTATGTTTCCTTATGGTCTGTGATCATTTCCTTTTGGGTCGTTTTTGGTTCGCTGATCGGCTGTACTCTCGGTGGAATTGCGGCAGGTATCGGATTTACTTACGGTGGTCACCTTCTTTCGGGCGTTGCCATGATCGGCGCCGGTATCGTCTGTGCAGGAATTTCTATCTTCACATTCTTCGGATGCAAGGCGTTAACGATGGGTACTGTCTGGCTTACAAAGAAAATTGCTATGGCATTAAAAACTGTTTTATTAAAAAGGAGGACGCATGATGAGTAAAAGTACAAAAATATGGCTTATTATAGCATCCTCTTTTATATTGATCGGATGCATCGTTTTTGGTGGTGTAATGACTATGCTAAAATGGGATTTTACGAAATTATCAATAGCCAAATACGAAACCAATCATTATGAGATTACTGAAAATTTCAAAAACATATCGATTATAACCGATACCGCCGATATTGTGTTTGTGCCTTCTGATAACCAAAAAATTTCAGTTATCTGCCACGAACAGCAAAACATGCAGCACTCGGTTACGGTAAAGAACGATACGCTTGTAATAGAGGTCGTTGATACGAGAAAATGGCATGAGTATATTGGCATCAATTTTGGAAGACCAAAAATAACAGTATACATCCCACAAGGAGAACGTGGCACGCTTTCGGTGAAATCGGATACGGGCGATGTTGAAATATCAAAGAATTTTACTTTTGAAAGTATTGATATTTCAGGAAGTACAGGTGATGTGGCTAACTATGCCTCCGCCTTGAAGACTATAAAAATAAAGACGACTACGGGCAATATTGGTGCTGAAAACATCTCTGCCGGTGCGCTTGACCTTTCTGTTTCAACGGGTAGGATCATGGTTTCTAATGTGACCTGCGAGGGCGATATTAAAATCAATGTTTCAACCGGAAAGACGGATCTGACCGATATCAAGTGCAAAAATGTTATATCAAATGGAAGCACAGGCGATATTTCTTTGAAGAATGTGATTACCACGGAAAAGTTTTCTATCGAGAGAAGTACGGGTGATGTGAAGTTTGACGGCTCGGATGCTGCTGAAATTTTCGTCAAAACTGATACAGGCGACGTTACAGGCAGTTTGCTTACTGACAAAGTATTTATTACGCAAACCGACACCGGTAGCATTGATGTTCCAAAAACAGTAAACGGCGGAAGGTGCGAGATTACTACGAACACAGGAAATATTAAGATAGATATTATTTTCTCTAAATTCATATGAAATAATTTAAACCCCCGAACCGTTCAAACTGAACGGTTCGGGGGTTTAAAATCGCCGTTAGCGGGGTTATCCAGTAATTTTCCGTCCTCTGAAAAACGAGAGCCATGGCAGGGACAATCCCAAGAATGCTCCGCGCAATTCCATTTTAAGGCGCATCCCAGATGCGGACAGCGCTTTTGAGAGAAGGTCAGCAGATTTTTTGTTGACTCAAAGCCATTGACCAGTAATTGCGGTTTTAAAATACACCTTGAGGGATTGAACAGTTTTTCAAACTCATTCTTCCGCCCGCTCACCAGGTCGGTTAGTAGCAGGGCAGAAAGCATCGCGCCGGTCATTCCCCACTTATTGAAACCGCTTGCCACATACAGATCCTTCGTATTTAGCGAGTACCGCCCAATATACGGAATATCGTCTAAGCTCATGCAGTCCTGTGCCGCCCAAAAGTATTGCTCCTTTGCCTTTGGATAATAGTGATGGGCAAAGCAGCGCAGCTCATTCCAATTTCCACCCTCCTGCCCGGTGCGATGTCCTCCTCCGCCAAGAAGCAGATAATCGCCTTGATTTCTAAAAGAAAGACCCGTTTTCTTTTCGTCCACAAACATCCCACCCACATCCGGCGCATTTTTCAGTGCGATGACATAGGAGCGGTGCTGATACAACTTAAGAAAATAACTACCATGTTTATTGAGAAAAGGAAAATGGGTGGCAACGATCACCTTTTCCGCATGGATCTTTCCATGATCAGTGAGTGCCACATTCCCAATCATTTCCCGAATAAAGGTGTGCTCGTAGATATGCAGATCCTTGGCGATCTCTGCAATAAATTTCAGCGGATGAAACTGCGCCTGATCGGAAAACCTTACAGCTCCTGCGGTATGGATCGGTAGAGGAAGATTTTGGACCAGTTCTGCCGAATATCCGATCTTTTGAAGAGCCTCCAGCTCATCCCTGAGTTTCTGCCGATCATCCGTGGAATAAACATAGTTATCCTTCTGCTCATAATCGCAATCAATTTTCCGGCAAAGCTCTGTGTATTTCTCAAAAGCCAGTTGATTTGCCTGCAGATACCCCTTAGGATTCTTCAGTTTATGGTAGATCAACCCATGCTGAATGGTGATCTTCGCTGTTGTGTTGCCGGTGGTGCCGCTGCAGATCCGATCCTTTTCCACCAGAATATAGTCAATCCCCTGCTGATGAAGCTGATAGGCAGTCAGCAGTCCCGCCATTCCCCCGCCAATAATCAAAACTTTGGTTTTGACATCCTTTTTTAAAGCGGGGAAACGGGGCAGCTCTGCCGACGCTTTCCAGACAGAATACATCATAGATCCTGAAGATCCGCTGCTGTGATATCATTTTCCAGATTATCCCGCGCCAGATCGGTATCAATGGTAGAAAAAACCGGAGAGATCTCTCTTTCCTGTGTCACCGGGGTGGAATGGTAGACCTTCATCCAGGGACCGCTTGTCCCGGTGATGATAGGCTTTGCTTTTTCTTTTCCGCTTTTTGCTTTTCCTTGAATTTCAGGAACCGGCGGCAGCTCATTCCGCGGTTTTACATGGGTACGGTCGATCCGTTTCATTCCCTTTTTTGCCATTATTTATCACCTCAGTGATTAGCATACCCTAATCTCTTGAGATTTAATATTTTATGTGTTAAAATGATTTTATGAGATATTCAAATGTTGTCAACGGAATATTTATCAGCCGCCCCAACCGATTTATCGCCCAGGTAGAACTCGACGGCACGGTAGAAACGGTCCATGTCAAAAACACCGGGCGATGTAAGGAATTGCTGATCCCGGGCTGTACCGTCTATCTATCACGCTCGGATCATCCTGCGCGAAAGACCCGATACGATCTGATCGGCGTGGAGAAACAGCGGAACGGAAAGTCCAACCTTTCAATCAACATGGATTCACAGGCAGCCAATGATGCCGCCGAGGAATGGCTGCGAAAAGGTCGCCTTTTTCCAAAAGACGCTTTTATCAAACGCGAGGTTCGCTATAAAAACTCGCGATTTGATTTTTATATTGAACATGGTGATCAAAAAGTCTTTTTAGAGGTTAAGGGCGTCACACTGGAGCAAGAGGGTGTCGCTTTGTTTCCGGATGCTCCCACCGAGCGCGGGGTCAAGCATATCCGGGAACTGATAGACTGCCAAAAAGAAGGCTTTCAGGCATATATTCTCTTTGTTGTGCAAATGAAGGAGATCCATCTGCTCCGCCCCAACGACGCCACTCACCAGGCATTTGGGGATGCCCTGCGGAAAGCAGCCAACGAAGGGGTACGGATTTTAGCGGCGGACTGCATCATCAAACCGGACACCATGGTGATCGATTCCATGATCCCCATTGAATTATGATTTTTTCCAAAAACAGGGCATTGATTTTGAATAACAAGTGCAACATGACAAAATTTTTAAAAAACTATCATTGCACTCTTGACAACAAAAACAAGAAACATTAAAATTTTAAGGTAATCGTTTTTAAATTTTTCGATAATAACAGAAGGAGAAGCACCATGAAAAAACTTTACGAAGGCAAGACCAAGGACGTATTCGAACTGGACAACGGCAATGTTATGCTGAAATTCAAGGACGACTGCACCGGCAAGGACGGCGTTTTTGATCCCGGTGAAAACAGTGTCGGTCTGACCATTGAGGGTATTGGCAAGGCGAATCTGCAGACCTCCATCCACTATTTTGAACTGCTGAAGAAAGCTGGTATCAAGACCCACTATGTCGGCGCAAATGTAGACGACGCCACCATGGAAGTTCTTCCCGCAACTGTTTTCGGTCATGGTCTTGAGGTCATCTGCCGCCTGGTTGCTACCGGCAGCTTTATCCGCAGATACGGTGAGTATATCAAGGACGGCACCGTTCTGGAGGGTGGTTATGTAGAGTGCACCTTTAAGAATGATGAAAAGGGCGATCCCCTGGTAACCGGCGAAGGTCTGGCTGCCCTGGGCGTTATGACCCCCGAGATGTTTGAGAGCATGAAGGAGCAGACCCTGAAGATCACCAAGATCGTTGCTGACGATCTGAAGTCGATTGGTCTGGATCTCTGGGACATCAAGTTCGAGTTTGGCTACAATAACGGCGAGGTTATCCTGATCGATGAGATCGCGTCCGGCAATATGCGCGTCTATAAGGGCGACGCTATTGTGGAGCCGGTAGAGCTGACCAAGCTGATCCTCAATCGCTAAAATTAAAACCGGAAGGTTATTTCCTTCCGGTTTTTTTATTTGCTTTTTTAGTATCATGCTTTTGATATTGCTTGCGGGGAGAATTTTTTCCACCCAGCAATGCGCGCTGCGCCTTCTTCTCTGCGGGAGAAACAGCAACATAAACCTTTTTGCCGTCAAAGGGGTTGATGCCGGTGTAGTACATCACCGTAGCAGCGGTACCAGGGGTAGGATAAAAATCCTGCACCTGTTCGGAGCGGAGATTATCCTGCTTCATATAACGGGCGAGCCGCTCAGCACTCTTCATGGAGGAACCGGGATGAGAGGACATCAGATAGGGCAGCACATACTGCTCCAATCTCGCCTTTTTGCTTGCGGCATTGAATTTTTCCACAAACTTCTCATAGACCTCATAGGGAGGCTTCCCCATCAGTGCCAGCACCTCCGGGCAGATATGCTCGGGTGCGGTACGCAGCTGACCTGAAACATGGCGCTTTGCCAGCACCTCGATAAACTGTCCACCGTGGATACGGTCTGCCATAACATAATCGTGGCGGATGCCGGAACGGACGAATACCTTTTTGACGCCCTTGACTGCGGAAGCACGGCGCAGAAGCTCGATATATTCACTATGATCCTTGATAAGGTTGGAGCAGGGCTGGGGGGTCAGGCAGCGGCGGTCCGCGCAAACGCCCTTCTTGCCCTCTGCCACCGCCTTGCAGGGACCGGTTCGAAAATTAGCGGTAGGACCGCCAATATCATGGATATAGCCTTTGAAATCCGGCAAGCTTGCCAGCAGTTCCACCTCCTCCACCACAGACTCCATACTGCGGGAGGTGACCGCTCTACCCTGATGATAGGCGATAGCGCAGAAGGCGCAGCCGCCGAAGCAGCCCCGATTATGAGTAACAGAGAATTCAATCTCCGCCAGTGCCGGAACCCCCTCTTTCCCATAGATCGGGTGGGGCTTACGGGTATAGGAGATTTTCGCTAATTCGTCCAGCTCCGCTGTATTGAGGGGTGCTGCCGGCGGGTTTTGCACCAGAAGGCCCTCGTCGTAAAGCTCGCAAAGGATCTTGCCGGAAACAGGATCACAATTCTGGTACTGGGTCTTAAAAGAAGCGGCATATTTCGTCTTATCTGCAAGAAGTGCCCGATAACCGGGGAGCATTACAAACGCCCCCTTCGGCTTAAAGTCCCGCTCAGTGACCACCGCAGTCCCTGCCACATCCCGGATCTTGCGGACGGGGATCCCCCGGTCCAGCAGCGTGGCGATCCGCTGAATAGAGCGCTCACCCATGCCGTAGCTGAGAATATCGGCACCGCTATCGATCAGAATACTTTTGCGAATCTTATTATCCCAATAATCATAATGGGCAAACCGGCGGAGAGATGCTTCGATCCCGCCGATGACGATGGGCACATCCCCATAGGCTTCCCGAATACGGTTACAATAGACGATCACCGCTCGGTCAGGTCGTTTACCGGGCTTCCCGCCGGGAGAATAATAATCCTGATCCCGCCGGCGCTTGGCGACGGTATAGTTCGCCACCATTGAATCAATATTGCCCGCATTGACCAAAAACGCCAGCCGGGGCGCACCAAGGCGCTGAAAATCCGCCACCGAACGGTAGTCCGGCTGAGGGATGACGGCAACAGAAAAACCCGCCCGCTCCAGGACACGACCAATGATCGCAGTCCCAAAGGAGGGGTGGTCGATATAGGCATCACCGCTAATGATGATGAAATCAGGCTGTCCGATCCCCAGAGCATCCAGCTCCTTGCGGGTGACCGGCAGCGGATATTTTGCAAGTTCCATATTTTTTACCTCTGTAAATATTTTATTTGAATAAAATAGAAAAGTCAAGTTTGAAAAATTGATCGTTTTTTGCTTCGTAGAAATTGTTCTGTGGGGGGACAAATAGTTATATGGAATCTTGTTTGCGCATAGGCTTGTATAAAGTATTGTGCAAAGGAGTAGTCCATGAAAACAGCAGAAAAACGGATGGGCCTGACCGAAGAGCAGGTACGTAGCTCCCGCAAGGAGCACGGTGCCAATACCATCTCGAAAAAAAAACGCAGAAGCTTTTTTCAACAGTTCCTCAGCAGCTTCGGCGACCCCATCATTAAGATCCTTTTAGTGGCACTTGGAATCAATATCCTCTTTTTATTTCAAGACGCTGACTGGTTTGAGGCGGTCGGCATTGCCATTGCCATCTTTTTAGCCACCTTCATCTCCACCCTCTCGGAATACGGCAGCGAATCTGCTTTTCTGGAACTACAGCGAAGCGCGTCGGATATCTCCTGCCGTGTTCAGCGTGCAAAGGGAGTTACCGCAATACCTGTGGCGGAGGTCGTGGTGGGTGATCTAATACTGCTACAGGCGGGTGAGCGCATCCCGGCGGACGGGGTCCTTATTTCCGGCAAATTGAATGTAGATCAGTCCGCACTCAACGGCGAGAGTGCAGAAGCGGAAAAGCAGCCCCGGAATACCCGCCCCAAAAGCTGGGATCTTTCCAATACCAATCAGCTCTTCCAAGGTAGCGTCATCACCGCCGGCGAGGGGATGATGGAGGTGCAACGGGTCGGCGACGGCACCTTTTATGGTAGTATGGCAAAGGATATGCAGGAGGAGACTCCGGAAAGCCCTTTAAAACTCCGGCTCAATGGGCTTGCCAAAGCCATTAGTCTGCTGGGTTATATTGCCGCCGCTCTCATTGCCTTTGCGGATCTTTTCAACAGTTTTGTCATCGACAATGGCTTTGATCTCACCTTAGCCGCTGCTGACTTTTCTCATCCCATGGTCTGGTTTCCCCGCGTTCTCCATGCACTGACGCTGGCGACCGCCGTTGTGGTAATGGCGGTACCCGAGGGGCTGCCTATGATGATCACCGTGGTACTCTCCTCCAATATGTTCCGGATGCTCAAGGATCAGGTGATGGTCCGCAAGCTGGTGGGCATCGAAACCTCCGGCAGCCTCAATATTCTTTTTACCGATAAGACCGGCACCCTGACCAAAGGTAAGCTGCAGGTCGTCCGCATTTTGGAGGGCAGCGGAAGATCCGCTGACCAGGTCAAAAAATGCAGTCCGGCTGTGCGGGAACTATTGGAGCTTTCGGCACTTTATAACACCGGTTGTGTTTTATCCAAGGGTTGTCCCTTAGGCGGAAACGCCACCGACCGAGCGCTGCTGGAGAGTGTGCTGCCTCTGGATCCAAAAAAACTCAGTTATACGATCAAGGATCGACTCCCCTTTGACAGCGCCTATAAATTCTCCGCCGCCCGGATCAGCGGCGCCCAAGAATATATTCTGCTCAAGGGAGCACCGGAGAAGATCCTCGTCAGCTGCCGTTATTACTTAGATGAAAAGGGACTGCGGCATCCCTTTTCCCCCGCTGCCATGGAGCAGCAGCGGGTGCTGCTTTCCGCCAAGGCGGTGCGAATGCTTGCCATTGCCCTTTCCCCCACCACCGTTACCGCCGATAGTAAACTGAAAGACTTGACTCTGGTCGCTATGGTAGGTATTCGCGACGATCTCCGCCGAGAGGTTCCCGCTGCAATTGCAGAGGTACAGAACGCGGGGGTACAGGTAGTAATGATGACCGGCGACAGCAAAGATACTGCCATTGCCATCGCCCGGGACGCAGGTCTTTTAAAGGAGCACCGCCCGGGGCAGGTGGTCACCAGCGGAGAACTCGCCGCCATGAGCGATCAGCAGATCCTAAAAATCCTACCTGATCTGCGGGTGGTGGCACGGGCGCTGCCTACCGATAAAAGCCGGTTGGTGCGCTTGGCGCAAAGCCAAGGACTTGTTGCCGGCATGACCGGCGACGGCATCAACGACGCACCGGCGCTCAAGCGGGCAGATGTGGGCTTCTCCATGGGCAGCGGAACTGAGGTGGCTAAGGAGGCGGGTGATATTGTCATTCTTGATAATAACTTCGCCTCTATCGCCAAAGCCATCCGCTACGGACGCACCATCTTCAAAAGTATCCGAAAATTCATCGTATATCAGTTTACCATGAATCTTTCAGCAGTGGGGGTCTCGCTGATCGGTCCCTTTATCGGTATTGATACTCCGGTGACGGTGATCCAGATGCTCTGGATCAACATCATCATGGACACCCTGGCGGGGCTGGCATTCGCCGGAGAACCTGCCCTGAAGGAATATATGAAGGAGCGTCCCAAGCGGCGGGATGAGCCGGTCATTGACCGAACCATGGCGCAGCAGATCTTCTGGATGGGGCTCTATACCATGAGTCTCTGCGTCTCCTTTTTATGGCTGCCCTACTTCCGCGAGTTATTTCATTTCAGCGAAAACCCGATCTATTTCCTAACTGCATTTTATGCTCTCTTTATCTTCTCCGGGGTATTCAACAGCTTTAACGCCCGGACAGATCGGCTCAATCCCATGGCAAACCTCCGGAAAAATCCCACCTTTTTCTTAATCATGCTGGCGGTCAGCACAGTACAGCTGGTGATGATCTATTTTGGTGGACGGGTATTCCGTACCGCCGGACTGGCCCCGGTTCAGCTGCGAATGATTCTTCTTATGGCATTTTCGGTGATCCCGGCAGATATGTTGAGAAAGTTCTTTCTTAAAAGAAAACACCACTGATCTATTCCCCTGCTGGCTCGGCAGGAGATTTCCCATTCCTCAACTCGTTCCTCCCGAGCAAGAAAGAGTCCGCCATTCAATACATGGCGGACTCTTTTTTCTATCTCCACATTGATTTTTTGGATCAACTATGGTATTCTTTTATAGAAATGGAGTGTGTTTACATGAAGATCTTATTTATATGCCATGGGAATATCTGCCGTTCTACCATGGCAGAATTTGTATTAAAGGATATGGCGGTGAAGCAGGGTCTCGATTGGGAGATCGCCTCGGCAGCCACCAGCTGCGAGGAGCTGGGCAACGACATCCATCCCGGCACCAAAGCAAAGCTGCGGGAGGTGGGGATCCCCTTTGAGCGGCGGCAGGCACGGCGGATCACCGACCGAGATTATGAATACTATGACTTGCTGATCGGAATGGACGGGCGCAACAGCATCAACATGAGAAGGTTTTACGGTAGTGATCCGCAGAATAAGCTCTGTCTGCTGCTGGACTTTACGGACAGTCCCCGGGACATTGCAGATCCTTGGTACACCGGCAATTTTGATGCCACCTACGCAGACATCAAAGAGGGCTGCGAGGGCTTGATCCGACATTTAAGTGAATAAAAAATGAGGTAAGCATTGCTTACCTCATTTTTATTTAACTGCGTAAAGCGCGCATGGCATTCAGGATCGCCAGGATCATGACGCCCACATCGGCGAATACAGCCAGCCCCATCCCTGTAAGTCCCGCGGCACTTAAAGCCAAGACCAGTCCCTTAATAGCCAAAGAGAACACGATATTCTGCTTCACGATCCTCATAGTCTTGCGGGAGATCGAAATAGCTTCGGCTATTTTAGAAAGCCGGTCATCCATCAGCACGATATCTGCCGCTTCGATGGCGGCATCGCTGCCCAAGGCTCCCATTGCAATACCGATGTCTGCCCGGGTCAGGACCGGCGCATCATTGATCCCGTCGCCCACAAAGGCGACGGCGCCCTTCTTTTCTGCCAACAGGGCTTCAACCTTTTCCACCTTTTGATCCGGCAGCAGCTGGGCATGAATCTCATCGATCCTCAACTTTTCACCCACCGTGCGTCCCACCGACTCCAGGTCTCCGGTCAGCAGAACTGTTTTTTCCACACCTGCTACCTTCAGCGCCTGAAGATCCTCCATGGCATCTTCCTTCAGTTCATCGGCGACGACGATATGACCGGCATATTTGCCGTCCACCGCCAGATAAATAACCGTCCCGACCTCCTCACAGTCGGGGACCGCAATACCAATGGTATTCATCATTTTTTCATTACCCGCCGCCACTCTATGATCGTCGATAATAGCGTGGATGCCCTTGCCGGAGCATTCCTCGACAGCCTCCACCCGATCCCGCTCAATAGGCTTCCCATAAGCCCGGCAGATGGACTCTGCAATGGGATGGCCTGAATGACTTTCCGCCAATGCGGCAAGTTCCAAAATCTGCTGATCTCCCATGGTTTCCGCATGAATAGCAGTCACCGTAAAGGTGCCCCGGGTGAGGGTTCCGGTCTTATCAAAAGCAACAGTTTTGACGTTAGAAAGGGCTTCTAAGTAGTTTGCCCCCTTGATCAGGATGCCCTTTCGGGAGGCTCCGCCGATCCCACCAAAGAAGGAAAGCGGTACCGAGATCACCAGAGCGCAGGGGCAGGAGACCACCAAAAAAATCAGCGCCCGGTGGATCCACTCGCTCCAGCTACCTAAAAACAGCGGCGGTATGACTGCCAGCAGCAATGCGCCGATCACCACGCAGGGAGTGTAGTACCGAGCGAAGCGGGTAATAAAACGCTCCGCTTTGGCTTTTTTTATGGCGGAATTCTCTACCAACTCCAGTATTTTAGAAACAGTACTCTCCCCATAGTTCTTGGTCACACGGACCTGGATGACGCCAGTCAAATTGACCGAACCGCTGATCACAGCGCTGCCGGTATGGCAATCCCGGGGCATCGATTCCCCAGTCAGGGCGGCAGTATCCACAGTGGTTTTGCCGTAGACGATGACACCGTCCAGCGGGATCTTCTCACCAGGGCAGACCAGGATCGTCTCCCCCACTTCCACCTCATCGGGAGAGACCACCTCTTCTTCCTCATTACGAAGAACGGTAGCACTATCAGGTCGGATATCCATCAGCTTAGCGATGGATCTACGACTGCGTCCCACAGCGATACTCTGAAACAGTTCCCCCACCTGATAGAAAAACATCACCAGCACGCCTTCGGGATAATCACCGGTGGAAAAGGCACCGATAGTAGCAATGGACATCAGAAACTGCTCATCAAAGATCTGACCCCGCAGGATATTGCGGATCGCATTCCAAAGTACATCATAGCCGAGCACCCCATAAGGAATCAGGAAGGCGGCAAGCCGCCACCAGCCGCCCAGCGGCAGAAACAGCACCGCCGCCAGCAGCACCGCCGCAAGGATGATGCGCAGCAGCATCTTTTTTTGTTTTCGCGTCATATTTTATCCTCAGAAAAGAATCCGGCAGTCCGGCTCGATCTTCTTAACGATCTTAACCGCCTGCTTCATAATATCATCAAAGCACTCTTCATCGGCTTCGATAATCAGTTTCTGCGCCAGGAAATTGATGGAAACCTCGGTCACGCCGTCCAGCTTACGGATACCATCCTCCATTTTTGCCGCACAATGAGCGCAGTCCAGGTCTTCCAGTCTGAATGTCTTTTTCACGGTTCTTTCCCCTTCCGTAATATGATTATAACCCTGCGCAATGATCAGATTAACATGATCATCTGCCAGAGAATAAAATACTGTTTTTCCCTCCCTGCGGGAAGTGACCAACTTCGCATTTTTTAACACCCGCAGCTGATGGGAGATCGCCGACTGCTCCATTCCCAGCAGTTCCGCAATCGCGCAGACACAAAGCTCTGATTCAAAAAGCGAATACAGAATTTTGATCCGCGTGGTATCACCAAACACCTTAAAGAGATCCCCTAAATCGCTGAGCAGTGCATCGCTTGGCATTTCTGCTCGGACCGCCGCAAGAGTCGTCTCATGGTTATGTGCCATTCATTTGAACCTCCATTCATATGAATTACTGTTCATATGATAACATTCCCTCTTTAATTTGTCAACGATTTTTTCAAAGAAAATTCCCTTGACTTTCCTTGTATATATATGGTAGAATATATTGGATTTAAAGACTGCGACGGAGAGAGTAGTTTTTTCTGCGAACCCCAAAGCGAGCCGGGGGCGGTGGAAGCCCGGCGGAAGTAACGAAAAAATGAAGATCACTCCCGAGTTGAGAACCGAACGCCTTTAGGTCAGTAAGCTTCTCCGCAACTCCTGCGTTACCGGAGCGGCAGATGACGGTCTGCATGAAACAGGTGGTTATAGGAAGTAAAACGCTTCCATCCTATTTCAGGATGGGAGCGTTATTTATTTTGGAAGGAGAAAGACGCAATGTACAAAAGCGTATCCCCCAATCTCAATTTTGTTGAGGAAGAAAAGAAAGTGGAGAAATTCTGGCGCGACCAAAAGATCTTCGAAAAGAGTATCGATAGTAAGGCAAAGGGTACTCCCTATGTCTTTTATGACGGTCCCCCTACTGCCAACGGTAAGCCCCATATCGGGCATGTGCTGACCCGGGTCATCAAGGATATGATTCCCCGCTACCGCACCATGAAGGGCTGCATGGTCCCCCGCAAAGCAGGCTGGGATACTCATGGTCTGCCGGTGGAGCTGGAAGTAGAAAAGATGCTGGGTCTGGACGGTAAGGAGCAGATTGAGGAATACGGTCTGGAACCCTTCATCGGCTACTGTAAAGAAAGCGTCTGGAAATATAAAGGAATGTGGGAGGACTTTTCCCGCACCGTCGGCTTCTGGGCGGATATGGATGACCCTTATGTTACCTACGATAATAACTTTATCGAGTCCGAATGGTGGGCATTAAAGCAGATCTTTGAAAAGAAACTGCTGTATAAAGGCTTTAAGATCGTCCCTTACTGCCCCCGCTGCGGCACCCCCCTCTCCTCCCATGAGGTAGCGCAGGGCTATAAGGCCGTCAAGGAGCGCAGTGCCGTCGTCCGCTTCAAGGTGGTCGGCGAGGATGCCTATTTCCTGGCGTGGACCACCACTCCCTGGACCCTGCCCAGCAATGTGGCACTCTGTGTCAACCCCAACGAAAGCTATTGCAAGGTCAAAGCCATTGACGGCTATACTTATTATATGGCAGAGGCGCTACTCAGCAAAGTTCTGGGCAAGCTGGGTGAAAATTCCTATGAGATTCTGGAACGGTATGTAGGTACTGATCTGGAATATAAGGAATATGAGCCCCTCTTTGACTGCGTCAAGCCCATCTGCGAGAAGCAAGGCAAGAAGGGTCATTATGTGACCTGCGATAACTATGTTACAATGACCGACGGTACCGGTATTGTTCATATCGCCCCCGCCTTCGGTGAGGACGATGCGCAGGTCGGTCGTAAATACGATCTACCCTTCGTCCAGCTGGTAGACGGCAAAGGTGAAATGACCGCCGAGACCCCCTATGCCGGTGTCTTTGTTAAGGAAGCAGATCCCATGGTGCTGACCGATCTGGACAAAGCCGGTCTGCTCTTTGACGCACCCAAGTTTGAGCATGATTATCCCTTCTGCTGGCGGTGCGATACCCCGCTGATCTATTACGCCCGTGAATCCTGGTTCATCAAGATGACCGATGTACGGGAGGATCTGATTCGCAACAATAATACCATCAACTGGATCCCGGAAAGTATTGGTAAGGGTCGCTTTGGTGACTGGCTGGAGAATGTCCAGGATTGGGGCATCTCCCGAAACCGGTACTGGGGTACTCCCCTCAATATCTGGCAATGCGATTGCGGCCATCTCCATTCCATCGGCAGTATTGAAGAGCTGAAGTCCATGTCCGATAACTGCCCTGAGGATATCGAGCTACACCGTCCGTTCATCGACGCAGTGACCATCAAATGCCCCAAGTGCGGCAAGCAGATGCAGAGAGTCCCCGAGGTCATCGACTGCTGGTTCGACTCCGGCTCCATGCCCTTTGCTCAGCATCATTACCCCTTTGAAAATAAAGAACTTTTTGAGTCTCAGTTCCCCGCCGACTTCATTTCTGAGGCGGTAGATCAGACCCGCGGCTGGTTCTATTCCCTACTGGCGATCTCCACGCTGATCTTCAATAAGGCGCCCTATAAGAATGTTATCGTTCTGGGTCATGTTCAGGATGAGAACGGTCAGAAGATGAGTAAGTCCAAGGGTAATGCGGTGGATCCCTTTGAAGCCTTGGAGACCCACGGTGCCGATGCCATCCGCTGGTATTTCTATACCAACTCCGCCCCCTGGCTGCCCAACCGGTTCCACAGTAAAGCGGTAACCGAGGGTCAGCGAAAGTTCATGGGTACTCTTTGGAATACCTATGCGTTCTTTGTGCTCTATGCCAATATCGATCAGTTTGATGCCAGCAAGTATCATCTTACCGACTGCAAGCTGACCGTCATGGACCGCTGGATCCTCTCTAAACTCAATACCATGATCAAGGATGTGGACACCAACCTGGAAAATTACCGCATCCCCGAGGCTGCCCGCGCGCTGGAAAGCTTTGTGGACGACCTGAGCAACTGGTATGTCCGTCGCGGACGAGAGCGTTACTGGGTGCCTGATATGACCGAGGATAAGATCGCGGCCTACATGACCCTCTATCATGCCCTGGTGGCGACCGCCAAAACTGCCGCCCCCATGATCCCCTTCATGGCGGAAAATATTTACCAGAACCTGGTACGAAGCATCAATGCTGATGCGCCCGAGAGCATCCATCTCTGCGACTTCCCCGTTGTGGATGAGGAGCGCATCGACGCGGCGCTGGAAAATGATATGGACCGCCTGCTGAACATCGTTGTTTTAGGTCGTGCAGCACGGAACGGCTCCGGCAGAAAGAACCGTCAGCCCCTGGCCTGCATGTATGTCGAAAGTGCCGAGGCGCTGGGCAATGAATTCATCGAAATCATCAAGGATGAACTGAATGTCAAAGAAGTTTCCTTTAAAGAAAACCTCAGTGAATTTATTAGTTATGAGTTCAAGCCCCAGTTGAAGACAGTGGGACCCAAATACGGCAAGCAACTGAACGAGATCCGTACTGCCCTCTCCGAGATCGACGGCGCTGCCGCCAAAGCGGAGTTGGATGACTGCGGTGCAGTATATCTTGATCTGCCCGGCGGGCAGGTCAAGCTGGAAGCCGAGGATCTGCTGATCAGCATCGCCCAGAAGGAAGGCTTCTTCACCGCCAAGGATAAGGGCTATACCGTTGTGCTGGATACTCAACTGACAGACGCGCTGATCCGAGAAGGTATGATCCGGGAGATCATCTCCAAGATCCAGACCATGAGAAAGGATTCCGGCTTTGAGGTAATGGATCACATCGAGATCTACCTGAGCGGCAATGATAAGTTGCTGGCTCTGCTGAAGGAAGACTTTGCAGAGGTTGCTGAAAGCACCCTTGCCGACAAACTGATGGAAAATCAGATTGCCCCTGAATTTTCCAAGGATTGGGACATTAACGGCGAAAAGGTTACTCTGGGTGTAAGGAAAGTATAAAATGAAAATATCCACCCGCAAGGCGGGTGGATATTTGACATCACAAGGAGAACGCATTTGAAAATTACCGTTATCGGCTGCGGGCGCTGGGGGTCCCTGATCGCCTGGTATCTCGACAGCCTTCAACATCAAATTACACTTTACGGCAGAGCAAGCTCTGCCCGAATGCAGGAATTCCTAAAAGAACGAAAAAATGACCTACTGAGCCTGCCGGAATCGGTGGCGCTCTCAACCGATCTGTCCTGCGTGGAGGATGCCGATGTTCTGATCGTTTCCATCGGTGCGCAGAATTTACAGGGGCTTTTCGACGAACTGAAGCCCTATTCTCTCCACAAGAAAACAGTCGTGCTTTGCATGAAGGGAATTGAGATCGCGACAGGACGGCGGCTTTCAGAAATTGCGGAAGAAAATCTGCCTGCCGATTGCCGGGTGGCAGTCTGGCTGGGACCGGGTCATGTGCAGGAGTTCTATAGCGGTGTCCCCAACTGCATGGTCATCGACAGTAATCATACCCCAACCAAAGAACTGCTGGTTCAAGCCTTTTCCGGTCCGCTGATCCGCTTTTACTACGGCGATGATCTCATCGGTAATGAAATCGGTGCAGCGGCAAAGAATGTCATCGGTATTGCCGCGGGGATGCTGGACGGCTTTGGACTTGGCTCCTTGAAGGGAGCGCTGACCGCCCGTGGCACCCGGGAGATCTCCCGATTGATCCAAAAAATGGGCGGCAATGAGCTTTCCGCTTATGGGCTTTGCCATTTAGGGGATTACGGTGCCACCGTCTTTTCCCCATTCAGCCATAACCGTCGGTTCGGCGAAGCCTTCATCAAAAAAGAACCCTTTGAGCATCTGGCTGAAGGATATTTTACTGTGCAGGCGCTGATCAAGCTGGCAGAGAACTATCATGTGGAATTGCCCATCTGCGAAACCGTCTACCGGATCCTTTTTGAAAACATTGAGCCCCAGGCGGCATTTGAACAGCTTTTTAACCGGGATCTGAAAACAGAGTTTTAATATAGAAAATGCTCGGCTATGCCGAGCATTTTTTTATTCCACATCAAAGCCAAGATCTTCAATAGAAGCTTTTACCTTTTCTGCGTCGCCACTAAACGAGACCGTTTTGGTTTCCAGTTCAACCCGGACATCGGAGACGCCATCTAAAGCGTGCAGCGCGTCGGTAATACTTTTGACGCAATGCATGCACATCATACCTTCTACCTTAAAAGTCATTTTATTTTTCCTCCTTGAAATATCTTAAACGCAACGCATTTGTCAGCACAGAAACAGACGAAAGCGACATTGCCGCCGCACCCAGCATAGGATTGAGCAGCGGACCTCCGAAAAGATGCAGCAGACCGGCAGCAACCGGTATTCCGAGGGTATTATAGGCAAACGCCCAAAAGAGATTTTGCTTGATATTGCGGATAGTGGAGCGGGATAATCTCATGGCAGTCGAAACAGCAGAAAGCTCGCTGTGCATCAGCACCACATCTGCTGATTCCATAGCGATATCGGTCCCGGAACCGATGGCGATCCCTACATCCGCGGTAACAAGTGCGGGGGCGTCATTGATGCCATCACCTACCATAGCCACCTTCTTGCCCTGCGCCTGCAGTTTCTTGATGACCGCTGCTTTATCGCCGGGCAGGACTTCCGCAAAGATCTCGGTGATCCCAGCCTCTTTTGCGATGGCTTCAGCAGTACCTCTTGCATCACCGGTCAGCATCACCACCTCGATCCCCTGCTCCTGCAATTTTTTCACTGCAACGAAGCTATCAACCTTCAAGGTATCGGCAACAGCAGCAATGCCGGCAGGAACACCATCGACTACCAGGTAGATAGGAGTCTTACCCTCCCCCGTCAACCGGTCTAATTCGGCCACCATATCCGTAAAGGAAATTCCCTTTTCACTCATCATCCGTTCATTGCCCGCAAGGATCTCTTTACCGCCTACCTTAGCGGTCACCCCGCGTCCCACTGCGTTTTCAAAAGTTTCCGGAACTGTCGGTATCAAGCCTTCCTTTTCTGCCTGCTCCACTATGGCACGCGCCAAAGGATGCTCCGAAGGACGCTCTGCGGAGGCGATAAGCGTCAGCAGGTCCGCTCGGTCAAAGCCGGAGGCGGGAATGATGTCGGTGAGTACCGGCTTACCGGTGGTAAGGGTACCGGTCTTATCCAAAACCACCGTCTGGATCCGGTGCAGTTCCTCCACCGCCTCGCCGTTTTTAAAGAGGATGCCATACTCCGCACCCTTTCCAATACCCACCATGATAGCGGTAGGCGTCGCCAGTCCAAGAGCGCATGGACAGGCGATGACCAGAACAGAAACCAGAATGGAAAGGGCAAAGCCCCAGCTTTCCCCGCCGATCTTCCAGGCTGCAGCTGCCGCTGCCGCAATGATCATCACTGCCGGAACAAAGTGACCGGAAACCACATCCGCCAAGCGCGCAATAGACGCCTTGGTTCCCTGGGCTTCCTCTACCATCCGAATCATACCGCCGAGAGCGGTATCCTCCCCGATACGCTCGATCTTCACCTGCAGAGAGCCACTTTGATTGATGGCACCGGCATAAACCGAGCTGCCCTCCCCTTTTTCCACCGGCAGACTTTCCCCGGTAAGCATCGATTCGTCTACAGAAGAATAACCGGAAATAACAGTACCGTCTGCCGGGATGCGGCTGCCGGGCTTGAGGAGCAGAATATCTGTCAGCAACAATTTTGAAGTAGGGACCTCCAGTTCATTGCCATCACGGATCACAAAGGTGGTGGCAGGTACCAGTTGCATCAGACTGCGAATTGCCTGGGAGGTTTTCCCTTTGGAAATGGTCTCCAGGGTCTTGCCCAGCAAAATTAACGTGATAATGACGCCCACAGACTCAAAATATAGTTCATGGACAGCGTGGTGATTTCCGCCCACCACACGAATCAACGAATAAACACTGTACCCAAAGGCTGCAGTAGTGCCGACTGCGATCAGGCTATCCATATTAGGACTGCCCCGAAAGAGGGCTGAATAGCCCACAGCGTAAAATTCCCATCCCACGATCATCACCGGGACAGCAAGACAAAGCTGCGCCAGCGAATAGGTCAGCGGGTGCCCCACCGGGGATAAAAAAACCGGAACTGATAGACCGACCATTGGACCCATTGCCAGATAAAAAAGGGGGATGGCAAAGCATGCCGCTAAGATCAGTTTTATACGCATAGTACGGACTTTTTTAATATTTTTATCGCCGTTTACAGCGTTTTTCTTATGAGGTACAACCCCGAACCCGGCGCGTTCCACCGCAGCGATCACCGCTGAAAAAGCCCCATTTTCCGCTTCAACAGTCAATCTCTCAGTAGCGAGATTGACCGTAGCAGACTCCACCCCCTGGATCCGCCCCGCCACCTTTTCAATACGAGCGGCGCAAGCGGCGCAGGTCATGCCGGTAATATCAAATTCTTTTTTCATTTCATCACCCTTTATTAGTATGCAGGAATCGAATTTGGTTGTAAATGAATAGCCCACATTCCTGAGAATGTGGGCTTTTGTTTTGAGAGTATCAAACACCGATTGCCGGTCCAAAATTAATACTTTCTCTTTCTGGCGGCTTCGGATTTCTTCTTTCTCTTAACGCTGGGCTTTTCGTAGTGCTCTCTCTTTCTGATTTCGGAGAGAACGCCGGATTTAGCACATTGTCTTTTGAATCTTCTCAAAGCACTATCCAAGGATTCATTTTCCTTGATGCGGATTTCTGCCATTTGGTCTTCCCTCCCTCCGCTTTGACGACAGTGTCCTACTTTATAGGTACAATGGTCATTATACAAAACTCTGGGTAAATTGTCAAGCGTTTTTTATTGCAAATCTACACAAATTTTTTCGTTTTGCATATAACAGCGTACAGCAGAGGTTTCCTGATCAAAACGATTGATCATTTCTTGGGCGATCTTGTCCTCTACTTCCCGTTGGATGGTGCGTTTCAAGGAGCGGGCACCAAACTTGCGATCGTAGCCGTGCTCAGCAAGGTAATCCAATACCGGCAGTTCCACCTCCAAGGTGATAGAGCGCATCTTCAGACTCTTGCGAAGATCGTGGATCATGATTCCGGCAATGGACCGGATGGTATCTCGCTCCAAGGGATGGAAGGTTATGATCTCGTCCACTCGGTTGATAAATTCCGGGCGCAAGAACTTCAGCAGTGCGCGGGTGGCGCGTTCCTTTTCCAGATCCGATTCACTGCGGTTAAAGCCGGTGGCGTTGGCAGTGTTAGCAGTAGCGTTGGTGGTCATGACGATGATAGTGTTTTCAAAGTTGACCGCTCTGCCCTGGGCATCGGTCAGCTTACCGTCATCCAGCATCTGCAGCATGATATTCAGTACCTCGGGGTGTGCTTTTTCGATCTCATCAAACAAAATGACGCTATAGGGCTTACGGCGGACCTTTTCGGTCAGCTGCCCCGCATCGTCATAGCCCACATATCCCGGCGGCGCGCCGATCAGCTTGGAGACGGAGTGCTTTTCCATATATTCGCTCATATCCACCCGAATCAGAGCCTCCACGCTATCAAAGAGCGAAATAGAAAGCTGACGGACCAGCTCAGTCTTACCCACACCGGTGGGACCGGCGAAGATAAAGGAGGCGGGGCTATGAGAAAGAGAAACCCCCACCCGACGGCGCTTGATGGCGCGGACCACACTGTTGATGGCTTCGTCCTGCCCGACGATCCGGCTTTTCAATTCCTTGTCCAGATTGTTGAGTTTTTCAAATTCCTGCTGCTTGATCTTGGTTGCAGGGATACCGGTCCAAAGTTCCAGCACATATGCCAGATGGTCAAAGGTCAGCACCGCATCCTTGGGTGCGCCCATCGCCTTAATATCGGTCTCCAGCCGGCATTTTTCACTATTCAATTCCGCCAGTTCCTTATAAGTCTCCTCCCCCTGCTCTTCCTCGGAGAGGGCATTCAGACGGGCTTCGATCTGCGTCAGACGACGGCTTTTGCGGATCCGCTCATTCTGTACGGCGTTTTCTAAGGATGCGCCGCTACAGGCTTCATCCAGCAGGTCGATGGCTTTATCCGGTAAAAACCGGTCTGTGATATACCGCTCGGACATCTGCGCCGCCTGAACCAGCAGGTGGTCGGAGATCTCCACATGATGATAGTCGCTATAGCGGGGACGCAGTCCCTTGAGGATCTCAACGGTATCTTCCAGGGAGGGCTCCTCCACCAGCACCGGCTGGAACCGACGCTCCAGGGCGGCATCCTTTTCGATATATTTGCGGTATTCCGCCAGGGTGGTCGCACCGATGACCTGGATCTCACCACGGGAGAGGGCAGGTTTCAGGATATTAGCGGCGTTCATGGTCCCCTCCGCATCGCCGGTACCCACCAGATTATGAATCTCATCGATGACCAAGATCACATTACCCAAGGAAACCACCTCAGTAATGAGGTTTTTGATCCGACTTTCAAACTGCCCGCGGAATTGCGTACCCGCCACCAGGGCAGTCAGGTCCAGAAGATAGACCTCCTTCTCCAGCAGCTTTGCGGGTACATCTTCTCTAGCGATCTTAGATGCCAGTTCCTCGGCGATCGCCGTCTTACCGACGCCCGGCTCACCGATCAGGCAGGGATTATTCTTCGTTCTCCGGTTCAGAATACGGATCAGGCGGTTGAGTTCCGTCTGACGCCCCACCACCGGGTCCAGTTCTCCGGCGCGGGCTTTAGCAGTCAGGTTGACTCCGTACTGATCCAGCATTTTGCGCTTCTTTTCTTTCTTTTTTTCTTTTCCCTTTTCAGCGTTATTCTCGCCCTCGGGAGCGTGTCCGAAGATCTTACTAAAAAAGGGCGGCAGCGAAGGAGCGGTCTGAGAATCCAGTTCCTCGCCGGAAAGACCCAGCTGCTCGCTCATTTGGTCAAATTCATCGGCAAACTGCTCAATATCCTCATCGGTCATCCCCATACCCTTGATCATTTCATTGACCTGGGGGATCCCCATCTCCTTAGCGCATTGCAGGCAATACCCCTCATTGACCGGCTTGTTATTGCCGTCCATGCGGGACACAAACACCACCGCTGTTCTTTTTTTACATTTTACACAAAGCATTTAGGACTCCTCATTTGGGCTGTTTCATAGCCCGGATATTCATATACATCGACACATAGTCAAAAAATGCGATTATCGTCGCAACCAGGCAGATCGCCATCATCCATGTGGCATATTGAATGGGTAACTGCTGCTCAGTGGTCACCATAATAACGGTAATGACAACGAAAAGCAGGACCGTCGCGATCTTCCCACTCCATTTAGAATAAACCACATATTTACGGATATTCAATAGCCGCAGACCGCCGGCGACCTGCAGAAGCTCCTTGATTGCATAAATAATCAAGATCCAGCCAGGCAGACGATCCTTGATAAAAAGGCATACCAAAGCCGTAAGCTGCATCATTTTATCCGCCGCCGGATCGGCAAGCTTCCCAAAGTCCGTGATCTGATTCCATTTTCTTGCCAGATAGCCGTCCAGAACATCTGTCAGCGCCGCTAATACAAAAATACCGGCAGCCCAGAAACGCCCGGGATCCTCCTGAAAGATGGCAATCGCAAATGCAGGCACCATAAACAGCCGAAGGATCGTCAAAAAATTAGGTACATTCATTTTACACGAATCCGTTCAAATTTATTTTAAAACATTCAGAATGGGATTGAATTGGTTGATGGTCTTGAGGATCAGTGTATTCTCCAATTCCTCTGCGGAAACCAGCACATTACCGCCGGCAAGCCCATGGACTACAGCGCCAAAGAGCATCACGATCAGCAAAGCCCGGATGGCACCAAAGAGAATTCCGCCAACTTTATTGAAGCTCTTGCCGAAGGGCAGGACGCGGAACACCGTATCCAGCAGCCTGGTCGCCACAAACAGAAGGACAAAGAAGATAAGCGCCAGTCCGATCAAAGCAATTGCCTTACTGATGGTCTCGCTAACCGGAACTACGATAGAATCGATCAGTGCTTCCTTGGCGGCAATGGAGTTTTCTCTGGTGTCCTCTGCAGAGGCGACGATCTCATCGATATCCACATTTAGGTTTTCCAAAAATTCGCGTAAATTTTCGGGCATTTCCTGCAATTTTCCGGCGACATCCACCGAGCCAATAGCTTCATCATAGCTCTGCCCCAGAGAAGATCCGTTGACAGCAGTCAGCACCGTATCGCGTACAGTCGGTTCAATAAACTGTGTATTCAGCCAGCTTGCCACCGGACCACTGAGGCTGACAGCCAACACCACAGCCGCGATGCCGCCCGCCAGGGAAAACAGTGTTTTGATCAGACCTTTTTTATACGCCAATAAGATCGAAAGAGCGATAATTGCCACAATGAGTATGTCTAATACAAAAGCCATATTTTGACCCTCCTATATACCATTATATACGCATTTTGTTTCGCTTACGACCACAACAGCGTTTCTTCCCATGAAGGCAATATCCGTCGCTCGCTCGGGTTGCTCCTCCCAGAGGAGCTTGCCGGACCGGTTATAGACTCCGCTTTTCTGGTTGCCGAGAACGGCAATCCTGCCGTTATAGTAATCCAACGCAACGGCATAATAGTCCAGCTCCACCGTGTCCTTCACAACACCCTTTTCATTGCAGATCACGATAGTCCCGTCTCCATTTTCCGCAGCGGAAACAACAAAGACATTATCGTCACCATCTTCCAGGGAATAGCATTGGAGGGCTTGATTATCCAATTGATACCGTCCCAACTCCGCACCTTTACTGTTCAGCGACACCATTCCCCAGTTGAAAAGCCCACAGACGGTGCCATTATCCTTCACAGACAAAGCAATGCAGGCATCCTCCTCAAAGGAAACTGTCCATTGCACCGCCTCCTTGCTCAGCTTAAAGTACATGATCTCCGGAACGATATCCGCCCCCTCAATATTCATAGCAGAAACTGCCAGCGCTTTATTATCTGCCGAAACAGCCGCGTCCAAAATATAGCGGTTGAGACTGCGGTAGCGGTAGATCTCCCGGAAAGAAGAGTCATAGACATAGACCTTTGCCAGGTAACCATCTCCTTCTGTGACCACCGCGATGCTGCCATTGGAATTCATTTTAGCCGTGATGATGGGATTCTCCAGATTGGTCTCAAAGAGCACCGAAAAGGAGTCCGCCACCATCAGCCCGGTGCCGCCGCTGTCATACACCAGCACATAGCGGCTGTTCGCCGCCAGCACCGGATTGCGGAAGCCCAACTGGGTATTTTGAAATTCTGTTCCATTTTTATCGGTAATGATCAGCTTTTCGACGGTAGCGTGGGCAAAGCCGTCCTTATAGATCACTGTCTCTCCGGTACTTGCGGTATCAAAATGAACCTCACCATCCTCGGAGGCGGGAGCGGAGATCCCGATATTGATCTTTGCCACCAGGCGGCGAAGATTATCACCATTGATCTGGTCCCGGTTGGCAAAGAGAAAGATCAACGCCACCATCACCATGATCAAAAGCAACAGATAGCGAATATATTTTATTGTAGTTTTAGATCTTTGCGCCGCCGGACGGAGCTGCTCCTCCTCGGCGGGACGTTCATTCTTGGGTTCCCGACTCATGGGGCACCTCCTCCCGATCGTAATATACTTGATTGAGATATAAACCGTATGCCGGCATAGTCTTACCGCAAGCCGCACGCTCTCCCTTTTCCATGATGGAGGGCAAGTCACTCTCCGCGATCCGACCCATGGACACAAAAAGCAAGGTCCCTGCCATGATCCGGACCATATTATAAAGAAAACCGTCGCCTACCACCCGGAAGGTTACGTCATTCCCGGTCCGTTCCACTTTACTGTAATAAATGGTTCGCACCGTATCCTCGATCTTGGAGCCGGTGGACATAAATGCTTTAAAATCATGAGTGCCCAAAAAATGCTTAGCGGCGCGGTCCATCAATTCTGCATCCAACCCCTTGCGTTCATGAAAGGCAAGCCCATTTTTAAAGGGATCGGGGGCAAATCCATCATAAAAACGATAGAGGTATTCCTTTGCCACCGCATGATAGCGGGGATGAAAATTCGCGCTGACCTCTTGGCAGGAAAGGACGCTGACGCTATCCGGCAGCACCGAATTGAGAGCAAAGGGGATCCGCTTCAGCTCCATGGGGCGAGGCGGGTCGAAGCAGAGGCAATACTCCATGGCATGGACTCCGCTATCGGTCCGACTACAGCCGGTGACTCCCACGCGAGTCCCGAAGATCTCCTCAATGGCGTCCTGCATTTGCTCCTGGACGGACTTGCCGTTCTTTTGCACTTGCCAACCCACAAAGGCGGTTCCGTTATATCGAATTTTTAAAAGTAATCTTTGCGGCATAATTCAACTTTCATTAAAAATTTACATGATAATAACAACGGTCATTGCCAAAAGCATGGCGCCCAGCGCCAGCCAGTCCCGCCAACTGAGGGAATAGACCTTATAGCGAGTGCGCCCCTCGCCGCCCTGATAGCAGCGACATTCCATGGCGTCTGCCAGTTCCTCTGCTCTACGGAATGCAGAGATCAGCAGAGGGATCAGAATAGGGATCAGCGCCTTGGCGCGCCGAATGATGTTGCCGGTCTCAAAGTCCGCACCCCGCGCCTTTTGCGCATTGATGATCTTATCGGTCTCATCAATAAGGGTTGGAATAAAGCGCAGGGCGATGGTCATCATCATTGCCAGTTCATGAACCGGAAAATGCAGCACCTTCAAAGGGCGCAAAACCCGCTCCATGGCGTCGGTCAGCATCACCGGGCTGGTGGTATAGGTGAGATAAGAGGTGCCCATGATCAAGAGGATGATCCGGATGATCATAAAGAGGGCGTTGCGAACGCCGTCGGTCTTGATCCAGGAAAGCCAGGTGATATTGGGAAAGATCGGCTCTCCCCCGCCATACAGAATATTGAAAAAGGCAGTAAATACAATGATAAACAACAAAGGTCTCAAACCACGGAATACCACCTTCAAGGAGATACCGGAGTTCAGCACCACCAGCGCCATCACCGCGCCGATGACCAGGAAGCCCCAAAAATTCGGTACGATGAACAAAGATACCACATAAAGCACCGTCAACATTAGCTTCATCCGGGGGTCCAGCCGATGGATAAAGGAATTGCCCGGGAAATATTGACCGATGGTAATATCCTTAAGCATCCTGATCACCGCCCTTCTGCATTAGACGCATCAGTTCCGCCTTGCCCTGCTCCACAGTATAGACATTGCGGGAAACGGGATAACCCTTTTCTTGCAAGGAAATAAAGACTTTTGTAATATGAGGGACATCCAGCCCCATCTGCACCAGTTCATCCGCCCGCTCAAACACCTCCGGCACCGAGGCGTGCATGGCACATTTGCCACGGTTCATCACTAAGATAGAGTTGGCATTACGGCTGATATCCTCCATAGAATGAGAGACCAGTAAAACAGTGCTTTTGGTTTCCTTATGATAGTCCCGGATGCGGGCCAAGATCTCATCACGACCCCGGGGGTCCAGACCGGCAGCCGGTTCGTCCAGGATCAATACTTTAGGCTCCAGCGCCATAACACCGGCGATGGCGACCCGGCGCTTCTGCCCACCAGAGAGATCGAAGGGGGATTTTTCCAGAACGGAATGGCTCAAGCCAACAAAATCGAGGGCTTTCTCCACCCGCTTATGGATCTCCGCCTCAGAAAGTCCCATATTCTTGGGACCGAAGGCGATATCCTTATAAACTGTTTCCTCAAAGAGCTGATATTCCGGGTATTGGAATACCAAGCCCACATCAAAGCGAGTCTGGATCCGGGTCTTTTTATCCGCATCCCAAAGATCCCGTCCGTCAATGAGAACCCGCCCGGAGGTGGGTTTGAGAATCGCATTAAAATGAGAGATCAGGGTACTTTTTCCGGATCCGGTATGACCGATGACTCCCACATAATCACCCTTTTGGATATGAATATTCACATCCTCAATAGCTGTGATCTCAAAGGGAGTACCCATGCCATAGGAATGGGTCAGGTGCTCAGTTTTAATCATGTTGCGCACCTCCCAGCAGCTTTTCCAATTCCTTCAGGCAGTCCTCCACGCCCAACACAGCAATAGGGACCTTAATGTCCTCCTGGCGGAGAGCAAACATCAACTCCGCTGTCTGGGGCACGTCCAAGGACAGGCTATGGAGCAGCCCCACATTCTGGAAGACCTCCTTGGGGGTCCCGTCCAGGATCATCTCCCCCTCACCCATCACCACCACGCGGTCCGCCTGAACGGCTTCATCCATATAGTGGGTAATCAGTACAACGGTAATGCCTTCCTCCCGGTTGAGGCGCAGGATGGTCTTCATGACCTCTTTGCGTCCTTGGGGATCCAGCATAGCGGTAGGCTCATCCAGAACAATGCACCGGGGCTTCATTGCCAGGATCCCGGCAATGGCGATCCGCTGCTTCTGACCACCGGAAAGGCGATGGGGTGCGTGGTGGCGATATTGGGTCATCCCCACCAGTTCCAGCGCTTCATCCACTCGCCGCACCATTTCAGGATAAGGTACACCCAAATTCTCCAGGGCAAACGCCACATCCTCGTCCACAACGGTGGCGATCAACTGGTTATCCGGGTTCTGGAATACCATTCCTACATTCCGGCGGATCTCCCTCAGATTGTTTTCATCCGATGCATCCATACCCATAACCGTCACTTTTCCGCTATCCGCTTTCAGAATCCCGTTGAAGTGCTTGGCAAGGGTGCTCTTTCCGCAGCCGTTGTGTCCCAAAATTGCCAGAAACTCCCCCTCCTCGATATCCAACGTAACATCGTGGAGCGCCAAGGCGGGCTTTTTCCCTTCCTCGGCGGGGTATGCAAAATTCAATTGTGAAACCTCAATGATCTTTGACATTTAGTCCTCCGAGAACCACCTTGCGACTGAGCCGGAGGGAAAATTCATCCCGGTTGCCGTACGCAATCCGATCTCGCCGCTTTCGAACTGACCGCCGATGCCTTTAGGCAGGGTCAGCCGCAAGAGATATTCCATCACCGATGCTGAAAGCCCGGTGGAATAAGAATTCAAAATAAAGAACAAGGGATTAGGAGAAAGCAACTGCACCACCCTCGTCATAAAGGGATAGAGGGTATCCTCCAGCTGCCATACCTCCCCGCCGGGTCCCCTTCCATAGGAAGGGGGATCCATGACGATACCGTCGTAGACATTGCCGCGGCGAATCTCACGCTCCACAAACTTCATGCAGTCGTCCACCAGATAGCGGATCGGACGGTCGGCAACGCCGCAAAGGGCTGCATTTTCCTTTGCCCATTGGACCATGCCCTTGGAGGCGTCCACATGGACCACCGAAGCCCCTGCCTTGGCGCAAGCCATGGTGGCACCGCCGGTATAGGCAAAGAGGTTCAAAACCTTAATGGGGCGCCCTGCTTTTTCAATCAGACTGCGCATGAAATCCCAGTTGGTCGCCTGCTCCGGAAAGATGCCGGTATGCTTGAAATTCATAGGTTTGATCTGGAAGGTCAGATCCTTATAGTTGATCTTCCAGCTTTCGGGCAATGAATAAATATCCCAATGCCCGCCGCCGCTGTTGGAGCGGCGGTAAACGGCGTTAGGCTTTTTCCATTCGCTGCGCTTTTTATCACTCTGCCAGATCGCCTGGGGGTCGGGACGCACCAGGGTATACTCACCCCAACGCTCCAGCCGGTCCCCACCGGAGGTATCCAGCAGCTCATAATCTTTCCATTGATCTGCAATCCACATTTTTTACTCCTCAAAACGCAACTGATCTGCCTGCTGATTGATAGGCTTAAGTCCCAAATGCTGATAGGCATTGGGCGTCACCATCCGACCCCGGGGGGTGCGGGATAAAAATCCGATCTGCAGCAGATAGGGCTCATAAACATCCTCTAAGGTCACCGACTCCTCGCCGATCGTTGCCGCAAGGGTCTCCAAACCCACCGGACCACCGCCGAAGTTCTTGATAATGCTTTCCAGCATCCGTCGGTCAATGGCATCAAGACCCAGATGATCGATCTCCAGCGCCTGCAGCGCCATATCTGCGATCTCCCGGGTAATGACACCGTCACCCTTGACCTCCGCATAGTCCCGGACCCGCTTCAGCAGGCGGTTAACGATACGAGGCGTGCCCCGAGAGCGCATAGCAATCTCCATGGCGCCCTGGGGATCCACAGGGATCCCTAAGATCCCGGCAGATCGGATCACAATATCCCGCAGTTCTTCCGGTTTATAAAGTTCCAGACGGGTCAGCACGCCGAACCGATCCCGCAGCGGAGCGGAGATCTGACCAGCGCGGGTCGTTGCACCGATCAGAGTAAACCGGGGCAGATCCAAGCGAATACTGCGGGCAGAGGGACCCTTACCGATAATGATATCGACAGCATAATCCTCCATCGCCGGATAGAGTACCTCTTCTACCGCCCGGGAAAGGCGGTGGATCTCATCGATAAACAGCACATCGCCGGGCTGCAAATTAGTGATCAGCGAAGCTAAGTCACCGGGCTTTTCGATGGCAGGACCGGAAGTGATCCGCAGGTTGACGCCCATCTCATTGGCGATGATACCGGCGAGGGTGGTCTTGCCTAATCCCGGAGGACCGTAAAGCAGACAATGGTCCAGGCTCTCTCCCCGCCCGCGGGCAGCTTCAATAAAGACCTTCAGGTTTTCCTTGGCTTTGGACTGACCGATATAGTCCTCCATCTTCCTCGGACGCAGGGAATCCTCTATTTCACCGTCCTCCATTCCAAAGGAAGTGGAGACGATGCGGTTTTCAAAATCACTCTCGATCATAGACTAAATCCTTTCAATGCTTGCGTTATGGCTTGCTCGACAGTCAGCGTTTCCAAATCCAGACCGTTTATCGCGTGTTTTGCCTCCGGCTGGGTAAAGCCCAGCGCCATCAGCGCCTCGATGATCTCCAAACTCTTGGAGGCTGTGCCCTGCACCGGGGTGGATACGGCGGTGTTGACCCGGACCGAAGACATTCCTTTAAACTTATCCTTCAGCTCCAGCACCAGCCGTTCGGCAGCCTTGGGTCCCACGCCCTTGGCGCGGGTGATATTTGCTTTATCTCCCATCAAGACGCTTGCTGCCAGCTCGTCCGGCGTCAGCTCCGAGAGGATCGCCAAGGCGCCCTTAGGACCGATACCGGACACAGAAATGATCATCCGGAAGCAATCTCGTTCATCGGGATCGGGAAAACCGTATAATTCCATGGCATCCTCCCGGACCGCCATATGGATAAAGACAAATGCCTCTTCTCCTATAGCTTTCAGCTGATCCAGCCCGTGGCGGGAAAGCAGCACCTGAAAGCCCACGCCACCGCACTCGATGACCGCGGCTTCTCCGGTCTTATCTAAAATCGTTCCTCTTAATGATGCGATCATACTTTTAACCTCAATAAATTAGATTTTGAACTATGGGCGTGGCAGATCGCCAGCGCCAAGGCATCGGCGGCATCATCCGGACGGGGAATCCGCTCCAGCCCCAATAACTGGCGGGTCATTTCCATCACCTGATGCTTCTCCGCTCGACCGTAGCCCACTACACTCTGCTTGACCTGCAGGGGGGTATATTCAAACATTTCTACGCCCTTTTGATGCCCAGCCAGCAGGATCACCCCCCGGGCGTGCCCCACCTGGATTCCGGTGGTGATATTGGTATTAAAGAACAGCTCCTCCACCGACATACAGTCAGGATGAAACCGATCGCAAAGCTCCGTGATCCCCTCGTAGATGATCTGTAAGCGGCTGGGAAAATCCAGCCCGGCGGGAGTTGTCACTGCGCCATAATCCAGCACCCGAAAGCGACCACGCTGATATTCCAAAACCCCGTAGCCGACTGTTGCGTACCCGGGATCGATGCCTAAAATCACCATAGTATATACTTCTCCACATTATTTTTCACTATATTATAACATAATAAATATAATAAATAAAGTCTTATATAAAAAGTTTCTTTAATTTTTTCAAAAATAGTGTTGACAAAATCCGTCCCTTATGCTAAACTATCTAAGCGTTATCCGGGTGTGGCGCAGGTGGTAGCGCGCTTGACTGGGGGTCAAGAGGCCGCAGGTTCAAGTCCTGTCACTCGGACCATAAAAGCAAGGATTCCATTGGAATCCTTGCTTTTTTATTTTTCATTGGTGACAGGGCTTGAACCTCAAGGAGGTTCGCGCCGTTAAGAAAAACAGTCCGGGGGACTGTTTTTTAGGTGTGAAGTGCGCAGGCGGGTACTGAAAGCCCTTGGATTTCGGTCGCCAAGCAGTGCGGATTGCAAAGCAAGACGCGTCCTTTCACTCGGACCATAAAAAGAGAGATGCTTTTGCATCTCTCTTTTTTTATTTTTC
>JAZREO010000069.1:0-6141 GCA_045660845.1 Eubacteriales bacterium | reverse complement strand
CCGGCGGTTGCGGGGCTTTGCTCTGCCGGATGCGGTCCTCACCGGTCCGGAGACCCGCAGTTCCTCTCCGGTCACTCTGCTGCGGGATCAAAGCTGCCAGAGTGCTGTCCGGGGGCTTTATCCCTGCGGAGAGGGTGCCGGCTACGCCGGCGGGATTATGTCTGCAGCGGTGGATGGAATCCGCTGCGCCCTAAAGGTATTGGAATAAAAAATAAAAGACCCCATGGGGTCTTTTATTTTTTAAGAAATTTTACCCGGCGCATCACGGATGTGACCAAAATGATCCCCAAGGATAGCGCCAACGCCAACTCCAGCGTATGGATCCCGTTGGAAAGAAAACCTTCACTACTGCCAAACAAGGCGGAAGCCATCGTATAATAAAGTCCGCTTCCCGGAATCAGCGGGATCAGCGTGATGATAATAAACGTGGTCGTCGGCGTCTTGACCAATCTCGCCAGGATCTCCGCATAAAGAGAAGACAGGATCGAAACCAAAAAATACCGCACCGGTTCATTTTCAATCAGATAACCCAACACCAAAAAGAAACTCCAAGATAAAAGACCGCCCAATGCCGCAAGCCAAAGCTTTCTTCCTCGAATATGGAATAAAATACCAAAGCCCAGTGTCCCTATAAAGGCGGTCAGCAGCTGCAACAGTCCGATCATGCTACCACACCTCCCAATAGATACACCGCAATGATATAGCCGGCGGCGATGGCGAGCGCCAAAAGCAATGCCTCAATGGAACGGAGGATGCCGGTAATGACATCACCGGTGAAAAGATCCCGAAGGGCATTGGTCAGACCGGTACCGGGAATCAGCGACATGATGTTGCCAATAATGATCTTATCCCCTGATGCGACCAGACCCAACCGAACGGCGGCGAGGGTCAAAATACAGGCGGCGAAGGAGCAGACCAGCCGATCCACCGCCTTATTGAGGTTGATCCGTTCTGTTATCTGAGCAATGACGCCCACGATCCCCCCTACCACGATGGAGATGATCAGTTCCTGCCAGCTATACCCACCGAAAAAGAGGGTAAAGGCGCCGGCAATCCCTGCATAGGACAAAATTTTGAGCCAGCGAGGATAGGTCTTGATGGCGGTGATCCGGTCCAGCTCCTGCCGCAGGGCAGCCACCTCCGGCGGGTGCACAGTAGAGCGGCGGACAAGGTCGTTGAGCTCATGGAGGCGGGTCAGGTCGGTGCCGGTACTTTCAATTCGGCGGGTCTGAGTAATAAATTCCCCGTCCGAGGTCTCAGCGGTGACGATCATATTCGATATGGTGGTATAAACATCCGTCCGCACTGCCCCATAGGCGCCGCACAGCCGCCGGATGCTCTCCTCTACCCGATGCACCTCTGCACCGCTGACCAGCATCCGCTCGCCCAACATGATAATACAGTTAAGAATTTCGTTTGTCATCGTTTCTCTTTTTTCACTACCCTAAACTTTTTTCCAATATTTTAATACTTTGCTCTGCTGCTTTTGCCGCAAAGGCAGGAAAATCCATTTTCGCGTCGTCGGCAGCGCCGTCGGAGATGGCCCGAAGGACCGCGAAGGGGACCTGATTCACATAGCAGACCTGACCGATGGCAGCTCCCTCCATCTCGCAGCAGGCACCATGGAATGTATCCCGGATATAACAGCGTTTTTCCTCGGTGGCAATAAACTGATCGCCAGAAGCCACTCTTCCCCGCATGGTCGGAATTCCAAGAGATGCCGCTGCTTTTTCAAAGGCGGCGTTCAGCTCGGGGTCGGTGGACAGAGCAATTTTATTGATCCCTGAGATCAGCCCTACCGGATCTCCTACAGCGGAGGTGTCCATATCATGCTGGACCACATCCTCGCCGATCACCACATTTAAAATGTGCAGGTCCGGAGAAAGAGCTCCGGCAACTCCGGTATTGATGATACAGTCCGGTTGATACCGAAGGATCATCGCCTCAGCGCATAGGGCGGCAAAAACCTTGCCCACACCGGACGTAGCAACCACCACATCCTTCCCGCACCATTCACCTTCCACAAAGTGAATTCCGCTGATGGTCTCGTTCTTTGGATTCTTTAATTGACTGATAATGGCATCTGTTTCCAGCGCCATAGCGCCGATGATTCCGATCATTTCAGAATTTCTCCCTACATCTTTTTTGCATTTTCTACATTTTAACATCATTCACTATAAAATACAAGTTAAAAATAGCGCAAGCATCTGCTTGCGCTATTCTTTATTCCTCTATTTCTTCTGCAGGCGGGGTCGCCGCTTCTTCCTCTATCTTGGGCTCGAAGATAGCAGAAAATTCATCGCCGGTCAAATGCTCTTTTTCTAACAACAATTCTGCTGTGATCCGCACTTCTTCCGCATGCTCGGAGAGGATGGCTTCCGCCTTGGCATACGCCTCATCAATGATGCGCTTGATCTCCTCATCGATCTTGGCAGCTACCTGCTCGGAGTAATCCCGGTGAGTAGCGAAATCGCGACCGAGGAAAACCTCATCGTTTTCGCTTCCGTAAAGGATGGGACCGATCCGATCGCTCATGCCGTACTTGGTGACCATCTGGCGGGCAATACCCGTAGCGCGCTGGATATCATTGGAGGCGCCGGTGGAGATATCGTCCAGATACAGCTTTTCGCTGACCCGTCCGCCCAGCAGGCTGACGATCTCCTCAAACATCACATTCTTTGTGGCATAAGAGAGATCCTCCTGGGGCAAGGAGAGGGTATAGCCACCCGCTCTGCCGCGGGGGACGATGGAGATATCATGGACCGGGTCGGCGGTTTCCAGGAAACGGGAGACCACAGCGTGACCGGCTTCATGGAAGGCGGTCAGGCGGCGCTCTTTTTCCACCACCTTACGGCTCTTCTTCTCGGGACCGGCGACCACCTTCATGATGGATTCCTCGATCTCCTTCTGACCGATCATTTTCTTGCTCCGGCGGGCTGCCAGCAGCGCGGCTTCATTGAGCAGGTTTTCAATATCTGCGCCAGTGAACCCGATGGTTCCCTTAGCGATATTCGCAAAATTGATGTCCGGCTCGAAATTCTTGCCCTTGGCATGGACCTTGAGGATCGCCTCGCGTCCATTCTGATCGGGATAGCCTACATAGACCTGGCGGTCAAACCGACCGGGACGTAGCAGGGCGGGATCCAGGATATCCGCCCGGTTGGTGGCGGCAATGACAATGATGCCCGCATTGGCACCGAAGCCATCCATCTCCACCAGCAGCTGGTTCAAGGTCTGCTCACGCTCATCATGTCCGCCGCCGAGACCTGCGCCTCTGCGGCGACCCACTGCGTCGATCTCATCGATAAAGATGGTGCAGGGGTAATTCTTTTTTGCTTCGTCAAAGAGTTCCCGGACGCGGGAGGCACCCACCCCCACATAAAGCTCCACGAAATCGGAGCCGGAAATGGAGAAGAAAGGCACCCCCGCCTCACCGGCAACTGCCTTGGCAAGCAAGGTCTTACCGGTTCCCGGAGGACCCACCAGCAGCACACCCTTGGGGATCCTGGCGCCCAGCTCCAGATATTTCCGGGGGGCTTTGAGGAAATCGACGATCTCCACCAGCTCTTCCTTTTCTTCGTCTGCACCTGCCACATCGTCGAAGGTCTTTTTATCCTTCTGATCAGCACCGGTCTTGACCCGGACCCGGGCAAAGCCGGGGGCTTTGCCGCCGTTCATCTGCCGACTGGTCATGACAAAGAATGCCACAAACAGACCGATCATCAAAAGATAGGGCAGGAAGCTGACCCACCAGGGGAGGGTAAAGCCTTCCTTAAAATCATAATCATTGGTAATGATGCCCGCCTTCTGCTGCTCCAACACCATGGGCATGACATCCTGATAGAACATCCCCAGGTCCAAAAGCTCATGGATCACCTTGGTATCGTCCTGCAGCAGGCAGGTCAACTCATTGCCCTCCAGCTCAAAAGATTTGACCTGCTGGTTATTGAAATAGCTGACCATTTCACCATAGCTGATTTTTTTACTTTGCTCATTCTTGCTAAACAAAGAAAATGCGGAGAAGGCGATGATCGCCATGATCACCACCCAAAGCAGGCTTCGCATGCCCGACTTTTTGCTCGGATTCAAGTTATTATTCACTCCTTACTTCCTCAAATGTTCTTATTGATAAACTTCCTCTTTGAGAACGCCTACATAGGGAAGATTTCTGTATTTTTCGGCGTAGTCCAGACCATAGCCGACGATAAACGCATCGGGGATCTCGAAGCCAAGGTACTTGGCATCTACATCCACCTGACGGCGAGAGGGCTTGGAAAAGAGGGTGCAGATCTCAATCGAAGCCGGCTCCCTCTGACGGAGCAGATTTATAAGATTATGGAGGGTCACGCCGCTATCCAGGATATCCTCCACGATCAGCACATCTTTGCCCTTGATATCCACATCCAGATCCTTGAGGATCTTGACCGCGCCTTTGGTCTCAGTACCGGCTCCGTAACTGGAGACATTCATAAAATCAATCTGCAGCGGCAGATCCACCGCCCGCATCAGATCCGCCATCACCATAACGCTCCCCTTCAAAATGGAGACCATCAGCAGATCCTTTCCTGCATAGTCTTTGGTAATGGCTGCGCCTAATTCCTTGATTTTCGCACTAAGCTGCTCCTCAGAGCAAAGAATTTCTTTGATATCTTTATCCTGTACAGTCATTTTATTTATTATCCCCTATCTTAATGCTATAAACATTTTTTGTTGCAGCACCGCAGCAAAATTCCTCTGCCGCACCATAGCCTTCCACCCAAACGACCCGGTCCTCTCCATCCGCCAATACCCAGAGGGCATCCCGGCGGCTACGGGGAACGCGGTCATTTTTCAGCCTTTTCTGCAATTGGGAGGTCCCGCCCTTGCCCGCCGGCTTAAAAACATCGCCGGGGCGCTTATGGCGAAACACCAGATTGCCATTTATTTTATCACAGTCCACCATAAAATGTGTAAACGCACTGTTAATTTCTTCCGAACGAACCAAAAACTGCAGATTTCCCCAGGTCATGGTAACGTCCGGCTGCACCGGTAGTACAGGTTCCTCTGCAGGAGAAACGAAAACACATTTTCCGTCCTCCAGCCGGAAATAACGGACCCCGGCGATCTGCACCTGCCCGGCGGGGGGCTGCCTGCGGATCAGAGCCGCGATCTCATAGAAATGCAGACGCGGGACGGGTCCGCCGTTCATCCGGTCCAGCACCCGCTTGAGCACTGCGTCCGGCAATGCCGACAGTGTTTCCACCCGACAGTCGGTGATTTGATCCGCCCAACTCTCTAAGGCTTCATCCTCCTCCCTAAGGCACCGCATAGCAGAGGAAAGGCCTTTGGCAAAGTCCGCCTCCTCCCTGCTTTGCAGCCGGGGCAGTACCTCATGACGGAGGAAGTTACGAAGATACACCGTATCGGCGTTGGTTTCATCGGTAACAAAGGACAGTCCCTGCTCCGCCGCAAAGGCGGTGATGGCATCCTTTTCGATCTCCAGCAACGGACGGAGATAACCGCCCCTTTTGGGACGAATTCCCGCCAGACCCCGGCTGCCGCTACCCCGGTAAAGGTTGATGAAGAAGGTCTCCAGCTGATCCTCTCGGTGGTGAGCGGTGGCGACGAAATTCATTTCGCCGTCTGCCAGCGGATCAAGAAAGCCGTAGCGCATCGCCCGAGCGCCCTCCTCAGGGCTCATCCCCCGGTCCTTGGCGTAGGCGGCAGCATCCCCTTCATAGACCTGCAGCGGGATCTGCCACGCTCGGCAAAGTTCCACACAGAACTGCTGATCCCGATCTGCGGCTTTCCCACGCAGTCCATGGTTCACATGGGCAGCTTGCAGGATGAAATCCCGGTGGGGCAGTTCTTTGAGCAGATAGAGCAGCGTCACCGAATCCATACCGCCGCTCAGCGCTACCGTCAGACGGCAGCCTTTCGGCAGGGTGAATGCTGCCATTGCCTTTTGAACCCGCTTTCTCATCATACGGGCGGTGCCTCATCCGGCAGCGGGATGGCATCCTTTTTCGCCTTATAGTTGCCGAACTTGGTGAGAGTATTGTTCCACGCCAGATAGATCGTCTCAGTGGGACCGTGACGGTTTTTGGCGATGATCAATTCAATTTTATTGGGGTTGGCGGTCTCTTTATTATAGATCGCATC
>JAZREO010000068.1:0-7411 GCA_045660845.1 Eubacteriales bacterium | reverse complement strand
TTATCGGTGTTGACCACCACAAAATCCACGCCCTGCACACCGGCCTTGATCATTCTGTTGACTGCGTTGCAGCCACCGCCGCCGCAGCCGATCACCTTTATATTAACGACGCCCTCGCCGCTGTCTGCGAATTCAAAACTTGCCACTTTCTTTTTCCTCCTGCTAATTTCTTATATACGGACCTACCATAGAATACTCTAAATAACATTTTAATATTAAACAAGATGAATTGCAAGTCTTTTTCGTAAATTTCAAAAGAAATTCATGGAAAAATTTAAAAGGTCCGCTTTAAAGAACAACTCTACCCTATCTCCTTTTAAAAAATAAAAAGGAGGCCAGTGGCCTCCTTTTTATTTTTTAGGTCTGAAATAGACCCGCTCCGGGTCGGAAACATCGATGGTAGCAGCCTGGGTGATACCGTTGTCTTTCAGTAGATATGCCGCCAGTTCCAGCTTTGTGTCTGTCTGGTCCAAGGTGCCAAAATCGATGGTCAATCGCTCGTCATAAAGCAGCTGGATATCATAGCGGGCAAAGAACTGTACCTCCCGCACCAGCGCCCATTCCAGATCGGGATTTTGGGTGATCCCCTCATATAACCGCTTCAAAAAGCCTGTATAATCCTCCTCACCGAATACTGCTGTCTCCCCCACCGCCAGCTCGGTAGCAGTGATCTGGGTCAACTCCGGGATGCCATCCACCGGGGATGCCACCGGTTCTTCCGGTTCAGCTTCTTCCGGTTCGGGTTCTTCAGGATCTTCCGTTTCAGCTTCTTCAGGGTCTTCCGTTTCCGTCTCCTCTGGTTCTTCCGATTCCTCCGCAGGCAGCATCTCCGCCGGCAGGGTTACGAGTTCCAGCACCCGGTACTCCTCGTTGAGCAACGCTGCACCGGTATCCGCCCGCACCCATACCACCGGTTGATTTTCCACCACCTTAACAGTAAGAGTATTGGGCAGCTTGCGCTTGATGGTCACTGTCTTGACATAGGGCAAACTCTCCATCTGGTCCATAACCTCAAACTTATCCAGCCGAAAGAGATTTTGCCCCACCTTCAGCCCGCCGATCTCCAAAAGTTCCTCGGCGGTGTATCGCGTGTTGCCCTCTACTAAAATGGTCTCCGCATTAAAGAATACCGTCACCGAAAGGATGGCAAGGGTCAACATCATCAAAACGAACAGTAGCCCGAAAAAGACTACCTTTGCCCGTTTTTTCCGTCTTTTCTTTTTTTGATAGTAGCGTTCCACGCTATTGCCCATTTTCTCACATCCTTAATAGATTAAAGAGTTCGCCGTAAATGATCTCCGCCGCCTGAGGTAAAGCCAGCTCCTTGGCATGGCGTCCCAACGCCGCCCGACGCTCAGGGTGCTCCTTCAGTCCCAGGATCAGTTCATAAAGCCGCCCGGCAGAAAGATCCTTTTCCTCCAGTAGCAGGGCACCGCCCCGATCCGAAAGAGAGCGGGCATTGTAATACTGATGATTATGGGTCACATTGGGAGAAGGGATCAGTACCGCCGGCTTGCCAAGTACTGTCAGTTCTCCCAGGGTAATGGCACCCGCCCGGCTGATGACCGCGTCGGCTGCCACCAGGTGGAGAGGCATATCATAGAGATACGGCTGCACCGAGATCGGTCCCCTTTTCTCCACATCAAAGCCCTTGTCCCTGAGGGCATCGGGCATCCACCCCCAGCCCCGGTCACCGGTGGCATGGGTATGGTAAAAATCCTTTTTCTTCGCATTTTTTGCGATGAAATCCACCATCGCTCGATTGATCTCCAGGGCGCCCAAGCTTCCCGCAAAGGACAGTAGATAGAAGGCGTCCTCTGGGATCCCCAGCTGCGCCCGTGCCTCCTCCCGGGATGTGGAGAGGATCTCCTCCCGCAGGGGGTTCCCGGAAAGGATCATTTTTTTGGTCTTGCCGAAATACTGCTCGCTGCCGGGGAAACTGATAAAGACAATATCTGCCTTATGCGCCAGCATTTTACTGGTCAATCCGGGATAAGCGTTTTGCTCATGGATGCAGGTGGGAACGCCCAGACTTTGCGCCGCCGACACCACCGGACCGGAAACATATCCTCCCGTCCCGATGACCACATCCGGTCTGAATTCCCGGATCAACTTCTTGCAGTCAGCCTTTGCTTTTAAGTATAACTGGACGGTCTTGAGGTTATCCAGCGTCAGTTTGCGGCGAAAGCCCTGGGTCCGGACAGCCCGAAAGGGAAAGCCCGCCTTTGCCACCAGGGTCTCTTCGATCTTACCCTCGTTTCCGATAAATAAGATCTCCGCATCCTTATTCTTCGATTTGATGATACTGGCGATGGCGATGGCGGGATTGCAATGACCCGCGGTACCGCCGCCTGCTAAAATCACTCTCATTCTTTTGTCTCCATTCTCGAATAGCGGGAAACCGCCAGCACGATGCCCATCTCAAAAAGTAAGACCACCAGCGCGGTACCGCCGTAACTGAAGAAAGGCAAACTGATCCCGGTGGGCGGAATGGAATTGGTCACAACAGCGATGTTCAGCACCGTCTGGATCGCCACCCGGGACACAATGCCCACGACTAAAAGAGAACCAAATTTATCCTTAGCATGATAGGCGATAACAAATCCTCGCCAGATGAGCAATACAAATAGGACGATGACCATCATAGCACCGATGAAGCCCAGCTCCTCGCAGACAATGGAAAAGATATAGTCGTTCTGGGGCTCCGGAATGTAGAGATATTTCTGCCGGGACTGACCCAGCCCAAGCCCCAAAAGTCCGCCGCTGCCGATGGCATAGAGGGACTGGATGGTCTGGAAACCGCTTCCGGTAGGATTTTCAAAGGGATTAAGCCAAGTATTGATGCGGGTCTTGGCATAGGGTGTCAGGATGGCAAAGCCCGCCAGTGCCGCCACCCCGGTGGCACCGATCCCCAAAAACTGCTTGAGGTTGGATCCGCCCACAAAGATCATCACAGCGCCCACCGCAAAGATAAGAATGGCACCGGAGATATGGGTCTCTACCGCCACCAGACCGCAGACCAGCAGCAGGACCGCGGCGGGCATCAGGATCCCCACCTTGAATTCCTTCATTCGTTTATAGTTTGCCGCCATATAAGAAGCAAAAGTAACAATAATGGCAAGTTTACCGATTTCACTGGGCTGGAACCGGAACGCACCGATCCCCAGCCAGCGGCGGGCACCGTTGACCTTGATCCCAATGCCCGGTATCAGAACCAGGATCAGCATCAGCACCGCCACCCCCAATAGAATGAGGGAGAAACGGCGTAAGCTATGATAGTCAAAGCGGGGAACCAGAAGCATGACCACTACTCCACCCACCGCAAAGATCAGCTGCCGCTTGATGAAATGGTAACTGTCACCATACTTATAGAGGGCGCTGACATAGCTGGAAGATGCCACCATGATCAGTCCAAAGGTAAGAAGGCAGAGTACCAGGATCAAAAAGACCAGGTCGATGCCGCCGGCTTCGCCCTTTTTGACCAGCCATTTATTCATTTTTTTGGAAACAGGCTTTGCCACAGAGCACCTCCTAAATCAGGTCATTAGACATTGAAATATCGGAAATAGAACATTCCCCAAAGTGCCAGAAGACACCCTACCGCACTGATAGCGGTAAAGACGGCGACGATCTTGATCTCTGACCAGCCGCACATCTCAAAGTGATGGTGGATAGGGGTCATTTTGAAGATGCGCTTACCGTGGGTCAGTTTATAGAAGCCCACCTGCAGCACCACCGAAAGCCCCTCCAGGAGATACATCATGCCGCCAATGATGATAAAATAGGGCATATCGTACGCCATTGCCAGCGCTACGATTCCAGCACCCAGAAAGAGGGAGCCGGTATCACCCATAAAGACCTTGGCGGGATGAAAATTATAGATGAGAAACGCTGCCAGTCCGCCGGTCAGCGCTGCCGCAAAGACAGTAATGCCGGTGTTGTTCCCTGCCGAGAGGAAAAATCCGATGATGATAAAGGAAATGGTGTAGGGCAAGGAAACGCTGGTAACTAAGCCATCCAGACCGTCGGTCAGGTTCACGGAATTGACAAAGAAGAACACCATAGGGATCATCAGTACAAAGTAGAAATAGTACAGATGCAGTCGAATGTTCAGATAAGGAATAAAGATAGTATCCGTAATTGTATTGGTGGTATACAAAGCACCCAGAAAGAGAGCGATAAAGAGCATCAGCGGCAGAGTCTTCTGCAGGACAGAAAGCCCCTTATTGCGCTTTTTGACCACCTTGATATAGTCGTCGATAAAGCCGACGACCCCGCAAAGAACAACGAAGGTGAGGCAAATCAGCAATCGGTAATCCCCCTGGAGCAGCTCGCTGATCGCAAAGATGAGAGTAATGACCACCGTCGGAATGATAAAGATCAGCCCGCCGATAGTAGGAGTCCCCTGCTTGGTCTCTTTATGCCATGCGGGACCAATATCCAGAATACTCTGGGCGCACTTCAGTCGCCTGAGAAACGGCAGGATCCAGGGCGCCAGCAGCAGCGCCATAAAAAAGCTTGCTGCGAGGGCGATAATGATCAGCCAATAATTCATGTTTCTTTTCCCATCCTTTCCTTTAATGCAGCCGCCAATTGATCAAAGCCCATGGAATTGGAGGCTTTAAAGAGGACCGTATCCCCCGTTCGGATCACCTCTGCCAGCAGAGGCAGCGCCTCCTCCCGGGTAGGAGCATAGTATTTCACCACTTTTTGGGGCAGCGTGTCATAAATAATTTTTGCCCGTTTTCCAATAGTTATCACGCAATCGATGTCCAGCGTATGACAAAGCACCGCCACATCCTGGTGACCTTGGTTCTCATAATTGCCCAGTTCCAGCATATCTCCCAATACAGCCACCCGCCGTCCGGGCTTAGCGGCCAGCACCTTGAGCGCCGCCGCCATAGAGTCAGGGGACGCGTTATAAGTGTCGTCGATGACGGTAACACCGCCCACCGTTTCAGTGAACTGTCGGCGGCCGTCGCCGGTAAAGGCTTCAATGCCCTCCTTGAGCTTTTCGGGGCAGATGCCCAGCAGGTGCCCGGTGCCAAAGGCAGCCAGGGCGTTCATGATCTGGTGCTCCCCCTCCATCTGTAGGCAGATGCGGATGGATCCGCCGGGATAGCAGAGGGTAAAGCAGGTATCTTTGATCTCCGTCGCTCGGTAATCATTATGCAGAGATAATCCGAAATAGCAGCAATCCTTTTCAGGACGTGCCCCATAGAGCAGCGGTTCATCACCATTAAGCAGGGCCTTGCCGCCCTCCTGCAAAGCGTCCACTAATTCCAGCTTTGCCCGGGCGATATTCACCCGGCTTTTCAAAAGTTCCAGGTGCGCCACGCCGATATTGGTCACCACCGCAATATCGGGAACGATGAATTGGGTCAGATACTCGATCTGTCCCAATCCCCGCATCCCCATCTCGATGACCGCCGCCCGGTCCGACTCCGAGACCGCCAGCCCGGTGAGGGGAACGCCCAGTTCGTTATTCATATTCCCCAGCGTCCCGGAGACCTGCATAGCAGGTGCGAGGGCGGAGAGGATAAAATTCTTGGTGGTGGTCTTGCCCACACTGCCGGTGACGCCGATCACCTTAGTGGACAATTCCGCAAGATGGGCTTTTGCCAGAAGACCCAGCGCAAAATGCACGTTTTTTACTAAAAAACAGGGGCTTTTTATGGATTTTTCGGGGCTTTTTGTAACCAAAAAGGCGATATTATCGAACATTTCGAACAATCCGGGGATAAAAGAATGACCGTCTACCCGTTCACCCTCGATGGCAACAAAAAGACAGTTCTCCTCCGCCTGCCGGGAATCGGTGACCACTTTTTTGATTTCAAAATCTCGTTCTTGCGGTGGCAGATCCAATGCCGCCGCTATTTTATTAACTGTCAGCATTGCTCCAAAAATTCCTTTACGATCTCTTTTTCATCAAAGGGATTGCGGGTAGTTCCAATGATCTGATAATCCTCATGTCCCTTACCGGCAAGCAAAATCAGATCGTCGGGCTTCGCATTTTTAATGGCGTAGCCGATGGCTTCCTTTCGGTTCTCGATGACCGTATACGGCACAGTAGCACCCTCCAGCCCTGCCAGGATATCTTCAATGATCGCAGCAGGGTCCTCGGTCCGGGGATTATCGGAGGTGATGATCAGAAAATCGCTGTACTTCGCCGCCATTTCAGCCATCAGGGGACGCTTGGTGCGGTCCCGGTCGCCGCCGCAGCCAAAGAGGGTAACGACCCGTCCCTTGGCATAGGTGCGGATGGTCGTCAGAATATTTTCCAGCGCGTCGGGGGTATGGGCATAGTCCAGCATCACCGAAAAGGGATAGCCCTCGGTAATGACCTCCGCGCGACCCGCTACCTTAGGGATGCGGTTCAGTCCTTCTGCCACCTGCTCAAAGGAATAGCCGGCAGCCAGCAGCAGCCCCGCGGCGCAGAGGGTATTATGCACAGTGAACATTCCGGGGGTAGAGACCCGGACGGCAGCCTTTTTCTCCCCCATCACCAGGGTATAAGATACCCCGGCAACATCGATGGAGATGTCCTTTGCGGTCAGATCCGCCGGCTCTGACGCCGAGTAGGTCATCCCGCCAAAACGCTCCGCCAGCGCTCTGCCGGCAGTATCGTCCAGATTGAAAACACTTTTTTTCGCCATGGAAAACAACCGCGCCTTCGCCTCTTTATAATTCTCCATGGTCTTATGGTAGTCCAGGTGGTCCTGGGTCAGGTTGGTGAAGCCGGCGACTTCAAAAGGCAGGCTATCCACCCGTTTTTGATCCATCGCCTGGGAGGAGACCTCCATCACCACCGTTTCCACGCCTGCATCCCGCATTTCGCGAAGGATGGTAAAGAGCTGATAGGGCTCCGGTGTGGTAAAGGCGGCGGGAAAGCTTTTCTCCCCGATCATATTATGGACCGTACCCAAAAGACCGGCTTTGACGCCCAGTCCGTCCAGAATGCTTTTGACAAACTGGGTGGTGGAGGTCTTTCCATTGGTACCGGTCACCGCTAAAAACTTCATCTGCTGCTCCGGGTGCCCAAAATAATTGGCGCAGATCAGCTGGAATGCCCAGCGGGTAGAGGGGGTCAGCACCTCAGGGACACCGGTATTCACCGCCCGCTCCGCCAGGATGACAGCAGCGCCGCTCTTGGCAGCCTTGACGGCAAAATCATGACCGTCCACCTGCTCGCCGGGGATGGCGGCAAAGAGCCAGCCCTCCTTTACTTCCCGGGAATCGCAGGTAATACCGGCGATCTCCCGGTCCTCATAGGAATTCAATATTTCAAGACCCTTTAAGAGTTCGGATAACAACATGGCTGATCCCTCGATTACATACTTGATACGCCTTCTGAGCTATTCGTCCGGATGGTAACAACGGTACCTTCCGCCACCACCTCGCCTGCCGCAGG
>JAZREO010000067.1:0-4525 GCA_045660845.1 Eubacteriales bacterium | reverse complement strand
CGGACCTTTTCCAAATCCCGCTGTCTGGCGGGCGGACGGCTGGGCTATGCCATCGGTCCTCGTGGGTTGATCAGCGACTTAGAGAAGATCAAGTATTCCACCAACCCCTATAACATCAACCGACTGACCATGTGGTTGGGAGAAGCCACTGTGGATGCGGAGGATTACTATCAGGAAAAATGCCGAGAGATCATCCGGGTGCGGGAGCAGACAGCGGTGCGTCTCCGGGAGTTGGGCTTTACCGTCCTGCCCTCCGATGCCAACTTCCTCTTTGCCAAAAGCGCGGAGATCGGCGGCGAAGAACTTTATATGAAACTGAAAGAGCGGGGAATTCTGGTGCGGCATTTCACCAAGGAACGCATCAAGGAATTCAACCGCATCACCATCGGGACTGCGGAGCAGATGGAAGAATTCTGCCGCACCGTTGAGGAAATTTTGGAGGAACAAGCATGAGAAAAGTAGAAATCAAGCGCAAAACAGCGGAGACAGATATAGATCTGACTCTGAATTTGGATGGCAGCGGCAAAAGTGCCATCGAGACCGGCTGCGGCTTTATGGATCATATGTTGACCCTCTTTGCCGCCCACGGCAAATTTGATCTGGAGATCTCCTGTAAGGGGGATACGCAGGTGGACGATCACCATACGGTGGAGGACATCGGCATTTGCCTGGGCAAGGCCTTTGAGGAGGCGCTGGGGGAGAAACGGGGCATCACCCGCTACGGAAGTTTTTTACTGCCCATGGACGAAGCCTTGATTATGACGGCGGCGGACATCTCCGGACGGAGCTGCCTTTGCTATGATCTTGCCATTCCTGCTGAGAAGATCGGTTCTTTCGATAGCGAGCTCATCGAGGAATTCTGGCTAGCATTTACCCGCCAATGTCCCATGAGCCTGCATATCCGCAAGTTGGCGGGCACCAATTCCCACCATATCGCGGAGGGCTGCTTCAAATCCGTTGCCCGGACATTGAAGACAGCGGTGGCGTCGGATGGTACTGATGCGATCCCGTCTACCAAGGGGGTTCTTTAATGATTGGTATTATCGACTACGGCGTCGGCAATCTGTTTTCTCTAAAATCCTCCCTTGAGGCAATTGGGGAGCAGGTGTTTGTTTCCGGTGATGAGCGGGAGCTGGCGAAGGCGGATCGGCTGATCCTCCCCGGGGTGGGTGCTTTCGGCGATGCGGCAGCCAAGCTCCGGGAAAACGGACTGGATCAATTTGTCAAAGAGCAGGCGGCGGCCGGTAAGCCTTTGATGGGCATCTGCCTGGGGATGCAGTTGCTTTTTGAGCAAGGCTTCGAATACGGAACCCATGAAGGCTTAGGGCTCTTAAAGGGTCAGGTAGTTTCCATGGAGGGGGTTCTCTCAAAAGAATTAAAAATTCCCCATATCGGCTGGAACGCCCTGCGCTTCGATCAATCGGACTGCCCTCTTTTTAAGTACATTAAAGAGGGGGATTGTGTCTACTTTGTCCATTCCTACTACGCCGAAGGGTGCGCCGACTCTTTGGCGGCGTCCGCCGAATACGGCGCAGTGCTCACTGCCGCGGTGGCAAAGGGCAATATTTTCGGTTGCCAGTTCCACCCTGAAAAAAGCGGTAGTGTCGGACTCGCCATTCTGAAAGCCTTTAGCGAGGTATAAGCCATGAATATTTTTCCTGCAATTGATTTGGTAGACGGCAAGGCGGTGCGCCTTTTCAAGGGCGACTACGCCCAGATGACCGTCTATCATGAAAACCCCCTGGAGGTGGCGAAAGCCTTTGAGTCCGCCGGGGCAGAATTTATCCATTTGGTAGATTTAGAGGGTGCCAAAAGCGGCGTTCCCGCCAATCTGGAGACCATCGAGAAGATCGTCCGTAATACCGACCTTTTCGTGGAGGTGGGCGGCGGCATCCGTAACATGGAGATCGCCGAAGCCTATCTTTCCATTGGGGTGGATCGGGTGATCCTGGGCACTGCAGCGGTGACCGACGAGGATTTCCTTAAAGCCGCTCTTGCAAAGTACGGTGAGAAGATCGCTGTGGGCGTGGATCTAAAGGACGGCTATGTGGCGATCAAGGGCTGGACAGAAAAATCCCAGCAGACCGCCGAGGATTTCTTTGCCAAGATGCAAGACCTGGGCGTCAAGACGATCATCTGTACCGATATCTCCCGGGATGGCGCCATGCAAGGCACCAACCGGGACTTGTACCGGACCCTGAGCGAAAAATACTGCATCGATCTGATTGCCTCCGGGGGCGTATCTTCCTTGGAGGATGTGAAAGCCCTCAGGGAGATGGACCTCTACGGTGCCATCATCGGCAAGGCGTACTATATCGGTGCCATTGATTTAAAACAAGCGATTGAGGTGGCGCAATGATAACCAAACGAATTATCCCCTGCCTGGATGTAAAAAACGGACGGGTGGTCAAGGGTGTGAACTTCCAAGGTCTTGCCGACGTTTCATCGCCGGTGGAGCTGGGCAAATACTATAGCGACTGTGGTGCCGACGAGCTGGTGTTCTATGACATCACCGCCTCTGCTGAGGGGCGAACCATCTTTACCGACATCTTAAAAGAGGTGGCAAGCACCATCTTCATCCCGCTGACGGTGGGTGGTGGGATCAATACATTAGAGGATTTTGACCGGGTACTGAAATGCGGAGCCGATAAGGTCAGCGTCAATTCCGGCGCCATCCGCGATCCCGGACTCATTCCCGCGGCAGCGAAAAAGTATGGTGATCAGTGCGTGGTACTCTCCGCCGATGTGAAGCGGGTAGACGGTGTCTGGCGGGTCTTTGCCAAGGGCGGCAGGGAAAATACCGGCATGGAGGCCATCGGCTGGATCAAGTCTTGCGTAGCAAACGGTGCCGGTGAGGTGGTTCTTAATTCCATCGATACCGACGGCGTCAAGGGCGGCTTTGACCTTGAAATGCTGGACGCGGTCAGCAATGCGGTGAATGTTCCGGTCATCGCCTCCGGGGGTGCCGGCTGTGCCGAGGACTTTGTCACCCTCTTCAAGACCCTGCCTAAGGTGGATGCGGGTCTGGCGGCATCCATTTTCCATTTCGGTGAGGTCAAGATCCCCGATCTCAAGCAAATTCTCAAAGATAACGATATCAATGTGAGGTTATAATATGGATACAAGCAAATTGAAATTCGATGCAAACGGCCTGATCCCCGCTATCGTGGTGGATGGGGAGACCGATCAGGTGCTGACTCTTGCCTATATGAACGAGGAGAGTCTGAAGATTTCCCTGGAAAAGGGTTTGACCTGCTTTTGGAGCCGGTCCCGGCAGGAGCTCTGGCTGAAAGGGGAAAGCAGCGGCAATTATCAGCATATCCTTTCCATCACCGCCGACTGTGATGGCGATGCATTGGTGGTAAAGGTGAAAAAGGACGGCCCCGCCTGCCATCTGGGCACCGATTCCTGCTTTACCAATGAACTTTTTAATATCGGCGAGGAACCCTTCTCCATGGAAGGGCTCTATAGCGTTTTGAAAGGCAGAAAGGAGACCCTGCCCGAAGGCTCCTATACCACCTATTTGTTCCAGAAGGGACTGGACAAGATCCTCAAGAAGGTGGGAGAGGAGTCTACCGAAGTGATCATTGCGGGGAAAGCGGGAGATCGGCGGGAGACCGTCTATGAGATCGCGGACCTTGCCTACCATATCATGGTACTGATGGTGGAGATGGGCATCTCAGTGGAGGATATCCGCCGTGAGCTCGCCGGTCGCAATGTTATCGACCATAAGGTCAAGCAGGAGAAGATGGTATGATCCAGGGGGACTTCCATGTCCATACTATGTTCAGTGACGGTGCGGATACCGCCGAGGAGATGGTGTTGACTGCCATCGAGCGGGGGTTTACCGCCCTGGGCTTTTCTGACCATGCCTATATGGCAGAGGGGCAGGATTGGTGCATGAGTCGGCAGGATACCGCCTGCTACCGTGAGGAGATCCTGGCACTGAAAAAGAAATATCAGGGCAAGATCCGGATCCTCTGTGGCATTGAGCAGGACTATTATTCTCCCGACCCCACCGATGAATTTGACTATGTCATCGGTTCAGTCCATGAGATCCACCGGGACGGTCGTATCTTTGAGATCGATAATTCCCTGCCCACCTTTGAGGAAGCCATCGCAGCGTACGGCGATGTTTACCGGGTGGTGGAGGATTATTATGCCCTTTTAGCAAAGCTTCCCCCCTGCGATATCATCGGGCATTGCGACCTGATCACCAAATTTCAGCAAAAGAAACAGCTCTTTGATGAGGAGCATCCCCGTTACCGGGCGGCGGCGGAGTCTGCCATCCGGGCGCTGATCTCAAGTGGTGCGCTGTTTGAGGTGAATGTGGGAGCCATGAGCCGGAATTACCGGACAACGCCCTATCCCGCACCCAAACTGTTGAAGCAGATCGGCGAGCTGGGCGGTGAGGTGATCATCACCGGTGACTGTCACAATAAAAACGATTTAGGTGCAGGCTTTGATACTGCCCTTGCCCTGGTGCGTGCCTGCGGCTTTGACCGGGTCGTAACCCTTACCGAAA
>JAZREO010000066.1:0-2660 GCA_045660845.1 Eubacteriales bacterium | reverse complement strand
TTTGCCACCTTGAAAAGAGAAAGTTTGGATACAAAGCAAGAAAAAAGCACAGGCATCCTAACGGATGGCGAGCATTTTTGACGCAGTTTTGCGCCAAAACCTCTCTTTTCAAGGCTAATATTCCTTACGGAGGGCTGCCCTTGGTCAGCGCTCTTTTTTTGGTGCAGAAATCGACGCTGAACTATTGTATTTTTCTGTTTTTTTGTTATAATGAAGATGTTAATAAGGATTCAAAGGGAGGTTTTTATGTTCAAGAGATCAAACAGTGTTATCATAGTACTTACCTTGCTGCTTTCGATACTTTGCTCCCTTTGCGTGGTATCCGCAGAGAATAGTCCTCAGCTGATGGTTGAAATGAGCCGAGATCGGGTTCCTGCCGGCGGCAGAGTGACCGCCGAGATCAAGCTGACCGGTAATGTGGACGGTATTTCCGGAATCGTCCTGGAGCTTGAATATGGCGATCGACTGCGCCTGGTCGATGCGAAGCCCGGCGAGAAATTCTATCTTGAATGGGATAAAAGCGCCCCGAAGAAGGTTGCGATTGCCACCGGCGAATCGGTTATAGAGGAGACGGTGACCCTCGCCCGCCTGACTTTTAAGATCGATGAAGATGCACCGGTCGGAGACCTCGACTTGACTGTCAAGACGACGGATGCTACCGATGGGAAAAATAATCCCCTCTCTGTTGATGCCGGTCATGATGTCTTTGAAGTTGCCGAGTGCGAATGGGGCGATGTTAATGGGAATTACGAGACGGATATTTTGGACGCCCTGGTAATTTTGCGTTACCTGGTCGGCTTGAATTCCGGAGACGATCTGAATTTGACAGTGGCAGATACAGACCATAGCGGAGAAGTGAATATCGAGGACGCCAGATTGCTGATGAAATATGAGGTTGAACTAGTTGGATGGGATCCTTGTAAATCAAGTTCTCAGAAATGAAAGCCTTGTTTTGAACGGGCAAAACAAAAAATCGCAAAAAGACGCATAGTGTGCTAAAAAAGCAACATAAAGCAATGTTTTTTTGCGTCGTTGTTTGCTATAATGGATATGTGAGAATGGGCAGGAGTCGCCTCTTGCAATCTAAGGAGGAGCATTATGTTAAAAAGAGTTGGTTCTATCGTGCTGACTGTGGCAATGTTGCTGACGATGTTTTGTAATGTCGTAGTGGCATCTGCAGCAGGAGAAAAACCCCAGTTGGCGCTTTCCGTATTGGGGGAAGCTGAAACCAATGAAATAATAAAGGTCGAGCGTGGTGAGGATATCACCTTGCTGGTATCTTTGAAGAATTATGTGCCTGCCCTTGCTATTGAAGTGACCGGTTCCCCAGCAAAGGATGCTCCCTTGAAGGCGACGGGGATTTCGGGGACTGATGCAGAAGGCAATCCTTATGCTGTCGGTACTGAAAAGGGGGGCGAGCTCTTTGAAGTCAATGATAAAAATGATGAAAAGGTCACCGCTCTATGGGCGAGCGCCGAAGCGTTTCCGAATATAGACAAGGTTTGCACGGTAACTTACCATGTGGACGAGAATGCAAAAGAGGGCACGTATCACATCAACTTCGATATCACCCAATATTCCCTGACAGAGAGTGAGAAACTCACCGATTTAGGGGTGTTTGCGCAACGGATTATAGAGATCGGTCATAACTTCGGCAACCATAAGGTCCAAAAGCCTGACGGCTCACCTGCTAAAGAAAAAGCGAAGCATAAGCAGTATTGCGAGGATGAGAACTGCAAAAAAGATATTTACACCCCTTGTGACTTTGAGGTCAAAAAGGTGGTTCCTACCACCTGTGCTGCGGAAGGGTATACTCGATTTACCTGCAAAGTCTGCGGTTATGAAGTAAATGGCGAGTTTTTGAGCAAGGAGGATCATGATTATTCCGAATGGAAGAAAAATACTCCTGAAGCCGGCAAGCACACGAGGACCTGTAAGAGTGGTTGCGGCTTCAGTGAGACCAAGTCTTGCGACTATGTATCCCATACTCCTGCAAATTGTACCGATGCGGAGAAAAAGATCTGCCAGCATTGCGGAGGCACGACGACCGGCGGAGCTGCCACTGGTCATAGATGGAGTGCATGGTCGAACATTCCCGGCACCAAGACCCATAAGAGAACTTGCAACAATTCAAATAATTGTCCTGTGAAGCAAGAAACGAAAAACTGCACCATCAAGTTGGTTACAGACATCCCCGCCAGCTGCACCTCCGGTGGGAAGAAGGTTTATAAATGCGCCGATAATTGCGGTTATGAACGGATTGAAAAGTCCGGAGCCTTAGGTCATAACTATGTCGCAGATGCGAGCGGCAAGACCCATAGCTGTACCAGATGCAACGAACAGAAAAATGTGGCTTGTACCTTTAGCAAAACCATCCAGAGCGGAAACTGTGTGAAGGATACCATTCAAGAATGTTTCTGCGGCAACCGAAAGGTTACCAAGGCGACGGGGATCCACCCCGAGGCTAAGAAGGTCATTCAGTACAAGGCGCCCAGTGCAAATGCGGCAGGATATATCCAGTTGATTTGCAAGGAGTGCAATACGAAATTGAATTATGCCAAGAATGCCACTTTGGCTAAGGGAGATCCGTTTAAGGATGTGTCGTCCGGTGCCTGGTTCTATGACCAAGCGGTCTTTAACAAAGCCTTTGGATTGATCCA
>JAZREO010000065.1:0-6445 GCA_045660845.1 Eubacteriales bacterium | reverse complement strand
GAAATCATGCAGACTGATCTCAAAGCCTTCACAGATCTCATAAAGGATCCGCAGCTTCATGCTTGGAAAGGTGCAGCTCATAATGGTGCTGAGGGTGGATTGCGGCACCCCGCTGGCACGAAATAACTGATATTGCGTCATCTCCCGCTCCCTCAATAATTCCTCAATTCTTTTGGAAACAGCTTCGTTCAACTTCATAGGATCCCTCCTTTATACTTCAATTAACTGATATCAGTATAAATAGGAATACGCTATTAATACTTCGTGTACTTGATATTTTAAAAATAATTTGATATACTGGGAGAAAAGAACGGGGGAAAAGAAAATGCGCTATGAATTGTATGGTGAGAGTTGGGACCGTATCGGGGCTGTTTACTGTATCATTATGATGACTGAGAAATTAGAGTTTATGATAGACTATTTGGAATGTTGCCCTGCTGTAGGGAAGGGACAGTATGTGATTTTGGATCATGCTTTATCGAAGATCCTTTTCTACCACAAACATGGTCTGATGTACGAACAAAGGGAAGGAGACCTTAGAGAAATCGTTTATTCCTGCAAATTAGCAAAAGTGACTGCGGCAAATTCAACCTGCTGCGATATTTTTCCAATCCTTGATGAACAAGCCCAAGAGGAAACAAAAGAATTTTTTATGGAAAAATGGGGAAATTATTTAAATGATAAAGCTGGAGAAAAACCGTGCTAAGGCACGGTTTTTTATTCTTTAAAAGCCTTCCCTCAAAATTATGATATCGGTCTACCCCATCTAACGCATAGGTTCCACCAACCGAATCACAGATTTAGGGTGTAAGGACGATGTTATCGTAGCTTACTATCTGATCGCTTTTTTGCTGTTGTCTAAAATGTTGAATTCATTTTGACATCAAAAAATATATTGACAATTTAGGGAATTAGTTGTATAATTTAAACAAAGAAAATGAGAGAGGTGAATTGGTGTGCATATTCTGATCAGTTTGATAAGCAACTGTGCATTAAAATCAACGCAAAGACCGTTGCGTACTAATTCATTAACTTTGTCGATTTAAAGCACAGGAGCCATTTTTAAAAACGAGCTTCTGTGCTTTATAATTTAATACTGAAAAAGGAGAAATTATGATGAAGAAATCAAAAATTATATGTATCGTACTTGTTTTTGTGCTTATTTGTAGTGTGCCTTTTTCTGTGTCGGCAACATCCTCGTATCACCCAACCATACTAGCCCCGATTCAGTATGACGAGATTCCACATGGAGAAAATATGAAAATAACATGGAGCGCCCCGACCACAGGGACGGTAACCAAATATTTGATCTGTATGCGTGAACTAAAAGTTAGAAACTCGCAAACGAATAGATTAATTATTAATCAAGTCAGCGTAGGAGCGTCACAACGTTCATACACCGTTTCCTCCAGTTTACTTCTTGCTAGTGGATACTATCGGTTAGCTCTTGGCGCTGTAAATAGCAATGGTACGACGTATTGGGATGAGCAATTATTTTATGTATCTTCAACTCATGGAGTGCGGAGTGCCACGATTTCTTTAAAAATATACAAAGGCTTTAGCACTGCGTTTAAAGATGCTATTTATTATAGCACTCGTAGTTGGATCAATACAACGGGTATGGAGAAGGTAAATACCTATAGTTATAGTAATGGTGTCGAATCAAGTGCATTGATAAAAGGGGATGGTATTAATACCGTAGTTCCGTATACCGATCACATGGATAACAGTTTGATGATAACACATACTCAAAGAGATAGTTCTTATAATGCAGTAGAGGTGGATATAAGTATTAATCATGCATTTGTTTGGGTAGTGGGGTCGCAAAGCGGTTGTTACGATGTTCAAAATGTCATGACACACGAGATTGGTCATGCACATGGACTCTGCGATAAGTACGAAACTTTTTCTTCTGAATGGACAATGTATGGGGGTTCATCTGGTGGTGAGACAAAGAAAAGGACATTGACAACCAACGATATCCAAGCGGTGACACGACTATATGCTTAAGCGAATGAGAATATATAAGTAAAAAGAAAGGAGCTTTATATGAGCGTTTTTAGATCGTTTTTGGTACTGTTGGTGGCATTGGTGCTTTGCCTGACCGTGACTGGGTGCAAGGAACCGAATGGGGAAGAGCCTGCAGTTCCCGATACCGTGGTCTTAGAAAAGAATGGCGATCAGGCGGAAAATCAACAACAGACTCTGACTGAAAAGGAACCCCCTGCTCAAACCAATGGGTCGGTGGAGAAAAGATATCTTTCCGTGAATGTGTCCAAAGCGCTTCTCAGCAAGGAAGAACTTTTAGCCAAGGGCAATCTGGTTGTCAAGGTTCTGGTTCAATCCAAGGACGCCGAAGAGATGGCTAATCCAGACGGAAAAGCGGTAGATAGCACCGGAACGGTGATCGATAACCGCCTGGTCACTTCTTATACCGCCGAGGTTTTGGAAGTCTATAAAGGAGACTATACGAAACGCTCCATCATAGTCAAAACGGCAGAGGGACGAGGATTATCTCCTGACCTGATCCTTTACGGTGAGGATGAGGAGTTTATTTTGAGTCCGCCGCTGACTCGCTTTGCCCTGGAACCGGGGATGGAGTATGTCCTGATCCTGGTGGACAATAAGGGTGAAAACGATGTACTGACCGGATATTTTATCTTTGGACCGGAATACGGTTGCTTCGCCATGGACGAAAAGGGCGTTTGGAATAATAAGGAGCTGATTTCCTCTGTTACCTTTGAGGACAAAACGATTCAAGGCGAAATCGTCTCAATTTTAAATGAAAAGAATCAGGAATAGATTTGGTTGAAATCCGCCCCACGGGGCGGATTTCTTTATTCTCTATAGTTTTGTAATAATTTTCTTCCTTTTCATCAAACTAAGGACAAAGGAGGAATGAATATGAAAAAAATAATTTCTGGTTTATGTGTTTTATTGTTGGGTTGCAGTCTGCTCAGCGGCTGCGCCATGGGAGGCGGCGCAGGCTCTGTTTACTATCTCAACTTCAAGCCGGAGCAGGATGCACAGTGGAAGGCGCTGGCCAAGGAGTATACCGATGAGACCGGCGTTAAGGTGACGGTGGTGACCGCCGCCTCCGGCGAGTATGAGGACACCCTGGCGGCGGAGATCGTCAAGACCAAGGCGCCCACCCTCTTTCAGGTCAACGGTCCTGTGGGGCTTGCCAGCTGGAAGGATTACTGCTATGACCTTGCGGGCACTGAGGTCTATTCCCACCTGACCGACGAGGATTTTGCCCTCAAGGACGGTCCTCGGGTGCTGGGTATCGGCTATGTCTTAGAGACCTACGGCATCATTTATAACGAGGATCTCTTGGATCAGTATTTTGCCCTGCCCGGTGCCAAGATCACCGCTTTAGATCAGGTGAATAACTTCACCACTTTCAAGACCATGGTGGAGGATATTCAAAGCAAAAAAGATGCCCTTGGCATTAAGGGCGCCTTCACCTCAGCGGGGATGGACTCCTCCTCTGACTGGCGCTTTAAGACCCATCTTGCCAATCTGCCCATCTATTATGAGTATCAGGACCGGAATATTGATTCCACCGATGCCATAGAGGGCACCTATCTGGATGAATACCGGCAGATCTGGGATCTCTATCTCAATAACGCCACCTGCGCACCCACCGAGATCGGCGTCAAGACCGCCGACGAAGCCGCCAGCGAGTTCAATAACGGCGAAGCGATCTTCTATCAGAACGGCACCTGGGCTTGGAGCGATGCCATGGAGGAAAAGATCGGCGCCGATGATGTGGGGATGATGCCCATTTATATCGGCGTCGGCGGGGAAGAGGGGCAGGGACTCTGCACCGGTAGTGAAAACTACTGGTGCGTCAATAAGAACGCCTCCGAAGCCGATATCCAGGCGACGCTCAGCTTCCTCAATTGGGTAGTGACCAGCGAGACCGGCAGGGAAGCCCTGGCGGAGGAGATGGGCTTTATGACCCCCTTTGAAAACGCCAAGTCCTCCTCCAATCCCCTTGTTCAGGAGGCGCAGGATGCCTTGGACGAGGGACTGAAGCCGGTATCCTGGAACTTTTCCACCATTCCCAGCGACCAATGGAAGGACAATGTAGGCTCTGCCCTCTTGGCTTATGCCCAGGGCGGACAGACCGACGCCCTCTGGGAGCATGTCAAGAGCGCTTTTGTGGAGGGCTGGAAGAAAGAATATGACGCCGCAAACACTTAAAAAATGGTTCCCGCTCTTTCTGCTGCCCACTCTCCTGGCATTTATTATCGGCTTTGTTGTCCCCTTTTTCATGGGGCTTTATCTCTCCTTCTGTGAGTACGCCACCATCGAGGCGCCCACCTTTGTGGGCTTTGCCAACTATGCCCGGGTCTTTACCGCCGACAGTCAGTTTTGGTACTCTCTGGGCTTCACCAGTGTGTTTACTCTGGTGACGGTGGTGCTGATCAATGTGGTCGCCTTTTCGGTGGCACTGGCGCTGACCCGGGGGATCCGGGGGACGAATTTATTCCGTACCGTCTTTTTTATGCCCAACCTCATCGGTGGCATCGTCTTGGGGTATATCTGGAAGATGATCATTAACTATGGCGTGCTGATCCCCCTTTTCGGCAAGGATCTCAGTTACAGCGCCACCTACGGCTTTTGGGGCTTGGTGGTGGTGCTCGCCTGGCAGCAGATCGGCTATATGATGATCATTTATATCTCCGGACTGCAGGCGGTACCGGAGCAACTGCTGGAGGCGGCGAAGATCGATGGCGCCGGGCGGTGGCAGACCCTCCGGCGGGTGACGCTGCCCATGGTGATGCCCTCCATTACGATTTGTACCTTTTTGACGCTGACCAATTCCTTTAAGCTTTTTGACCAAAATTTAGCGCTGACCGACGGAAAGCCCGGGCGGCTGACCGAGATGCTTGCCATGACCATCCGCAGCACTTACGGAACCACCCCCAAATCCCATGGCACAGCCCAGGCAATGGCGGTCATCTTCTTTCTCATTGTGGCGGCGCTGGCGCTGCTGCAGCTGCGCAGTACCCACCGGAAGGAGGTGCAGCAGTAGTGCAACGGCAAAAAAATACAGCGCTCACCGCCCTTTTTTCGGTGGTGTGCGCTGTCTATATCTTTCCGCTGATCGTCCTGCTTTTCAACTCCTTCAAGACCAAGGAAGCAATTACAGAACAAGTGTTCCGGTTTCCTGTCCGGGGGACCTTTGCAGGGCTTGGGAACTATCTCCGGGGCATCGCCTCCATTGATTTTTTTCGTTCCATCGGCTATAGCTTCATCGTTACCGTCCTATCGGTGGCGCTGATCCTGCTCTGCACCTCCATGACCGCCTGGTTCATCGACCGGGTGGGGGGCAGGGTCTGCCGGGGACTCTATTATCTCTTTGTCTTTTCCATGGCAGTGCCCTTCCAGATGGTGATGTTCACCCTGCCTTATATTGCTGATCAGCTGGGGCTGACCTCTCCCTGGACTATTCCGCTGGTGTATTTAGGCTTCGGTGCAGGGCTGGCGGTGTTTATGTTCACCGGCTTTGTTAAGTCCATCCCTCTCTCTATCGAGGAGGCGGCGATGATCGATGGCTGCAGCCCGCTTGCCACCTTTTTCCGGGTGGTGCTGCCCATCATGAAGCCCACCTATATTTCAGTGGCGATCCTGCAGACCATGTGGATCTGGAACGACTATCTCCTGCCCAACCTGGTGCTGGACAAGACCCAAGGCTATTACACTATCCCCATGGCGATCCAATCCGCCATGACCGATAGCTACGGAACGGTGGACTACGGCGCTTTTATGGCGCTTTTGGTGCTGGCGATCCTGCCTATCGTTATCTTTTATGCCCTCTGTCAAAAGCACATCATCAAAGGGGTCATATCCGGAGCTGTGAAGGGTTAATCCTTTACAGTCGGAGGTTGCCCAAATCTCTTTTTATATGCGCGGAAAAAGGCGGAATAATCCCCAAAACCGCAGGTGCTTGCCGCCTGCGCCGGCTTTTCTCCCATCCGGATCTTAGCGGCTGCCATCAGCAGCCGCTTTTCTGCTATGTATTTCATGGGCGGGATCCCGAAGGCGTCCTGGAAGGATTGGTACAGATGAGAACGGCTGATAAAAAGGGCATCGCAGATCTCCTCCACCGTCCGGATCTCGGTCAAGTGCTGCTCGATATATTTGATGGCTGCGGCGATGGTGTCACTGTAATAAACAGAGAAGTCCTGCTCGCTGCTGTCCTGCCGGGAAAGAAGGTAGATCAGCTCTGTCAGCAGATGATTGGCTAAGAGCGCCCGATCCTCCGGCTCGTAGTTGACGGTATAGTCATCCATTCTGGTAAAGACAGAGCGGATGGTCGGCTTTTTCTTGAGGTCGATGACGCGGGGGACAGAGTATACCTGTTTCAATACTTCCTGCCGGGCTTCGCAGCGAGTAAAGTTGATGACCGCCCGTTCATAGGGAATGGATTTTT
>JAZREO010000064.1:0-1578 GCA_045660845.1 Eubacteriales bacterium | reverse complement strand
AGAAGAAGTTAAGGGGATCTTACCATGTTGATCTATTACATGAGCCTGGCGGACTCGCCCCAGGAAAAAAGAAAGGTGGAGGAGATCTACCGCCAGTATAAAAAGCTCATCCAATACATCGCCCTTTCCAGGCTCCAAAATGAGCAGCTGGCGGAGGATGCGGTGCATGATGTCATGCTGGCAGTCATCGACCACATTCAAAAGCTGCAGGACCGCAGCATGGAGGAGATCCGGGGATTTATTTACCTGGTCACCCGCAATATCTGCAACGATATCCGGCGCAAGGAGCAGCGGAGAGCCGCCGAAAACCTGGACGACCTCTGGCAGCAGCCCCATAGCGGCGGGGATCCTCAGCAACGCTTGGAGGCAGCCGCTATCCGGGACTGCATTGCGGGGATGCCGGACATCTACCGGGATGTGCTGGAGCTGACGGTGTACTATGGCTTCACCCCCAAGGAGACTGCAAAGCTACTGCATATATCCCCCGCCGCCTGCCGTAAACGGCTGGAGCGGGCCCGGGCGCTGATCCGGGAAGAACTGCAGAAAGGAGAGGAGCACTATGTTTGACAAAAAAGAAGAAACGCTGATCCGGGAAGCTTTTGCGGACTACCATGACCTGCTGGACGACGCTATTCCCTGGGAAGAAGTAGGGGCAACGACCGTTTCAAAAGAACTGGACGCCAGAATGGAAAAACTCTTCGGCAAGCGCCAGCATTTTTACTATCGCTTTGTCAACACCGCTGCCAAGCGGGTCGCCTGCATCCTTGCGGCGGTGCTCCTCGCTGCCACCGTTACCACCGCCAGCGTGGAGGCGCTCCGAGAAGGGGTTGTCCACTTCGTTGTGGACCTCTTTGACCAAAGGACTACCATTACCCTTCCCGGCGACCAACTGCCCATCGTGCCCCGAGAGCCCGCCTATATTCCCGAGGAGTATCACCTGGCATCCCATACCGGCAATCTCCATACCCTCATCCGCCTTTATCAGGGCAAGGGCTATAATAATTTCCAGTACTCCCAGCACCCCAAGGGGACGGACATCACCGTCTATACCGAAAATACCGACTACCGGACGGTCACCGTCGCCGGGCAGTACGAGGGGATCCTTTTTGAAAACTTTGGGGAGCTCTTTCTGATCTTCAACGACGGCGAGTATATGTATGCCGTCATCGGAACCCTATCCGAGGAAGAAGCCTTCCGTATCGCAGAATCGATCTTTGAAACGAGGTGAAATTTATGACCTTCAAAAGAATCTTTTTGATCACCATTGCTGTATCCTTATTGCTCTCCTCCACTGCCTGCCGGCAACGGGTCTCTTATTCCGACGGAAATAACAGTACGGTTGCTTTGGACGATGATCAATTTTTTGGCACACCGGAGCTGATCGTCCGAGCCACTGCCAACAGCATCGAGAAAGAATACTTCACCAACCCCGACGGAGATTCCAGCGAAAATGCCCATCTTACCATTTTCAATCTGACAATCCTGGAAATCTATAAAGGCTCATTGGGAGAGGAAGGAAGCTACCCCATCCTATTCCCGGTAAAGATCTATAACGGAGAAGGGCTGTCTAAGGAACTT
>JAZREO010000063.1:0-3561 GCA_045660845.1 Eubacteriales bacterium | reverse complement strand
ATCCAACTCATGGAGCCTCGCTCGGTGCAAAGGGTCTGGCCCGCCTCGGGATAGCAGATGACTACCGGCAGGTTGGCCCCTTCGATCTGGTATTTCAACATACCTTCATCCTGCTTGGTGGATTTTTGGAAGGAATTGGGGTCCTCTCCTTCTGAGTTTATTATATTGTTTTTTTTACTATTTGTAAATGAAAATTTAAAAGACCCCGTTGGGGGACACTTCCTTACGAAGTGTGCCTCAACGGGGTTTTTTATAAAACCATAGTTTCACCAACTGCGGGGATTTTCAAGCAGGGGTCTGCCTGGGTGGTAGTTTCCACCGCGTCCCAAAGTCCATAGGTGTCGTTATGACGCGGGGGCAGATGCAGAAGGATGATATCCTTTGCGCCCCAGCCCTTGACCGCCCGCCAGGCGGAGTCGGTGATTGCAAAGGCATAGGTAATGATCGCCACGTCGGGTCTGGGCAACCCCTCCAGCCTTTTCCAGCTCATGGGTGAGGCGTCGCCGGTAAACCAGACGCACCGACTGCCCTCGATAATAAATCCTGCATGGGGAATATCCATTTTCCCCAGATGGCGGGTCGGTACTCCCCATAGCTTGACGCTTCCCACCTGCCCGGAAAGAGGACTCTCAGGTCCAAAAGGGGACCTGAGAGTCGCATTTTGATAGGCTTGGACATAAGCATCATCATAATGATCCTCATGCCGGTGAGTGAACGCCAAAGCATCGGGAAATTCCGCAGTCAGCCTTGCCCGGAGCTCCTCCGGGATGCCCTCATAGGGCGGGAGCGTACCGCAGACACCGTCCAGCAGGATGGAGACGCCATCCAGCCGCAGCAGTACACCAGCGTTTGCCGTTCTTAAGACTTCCACTTATACGCCCTGCTTTGCCCGGCGATAAGCCTCCGCCTCAGTACAGCCGTTTTCAGCGATGTGACCGGGCAGGGGAACCAGCTTCTCATGGATGGCATCCAAGATCCAGCTTGCCTGGGGGAAGAAGAATTCATCAAATTCGAAGGGCGGGGTGATCCAGTTGCGGGCGCCGACGACTACCGGGGGCGCATCCAGATCATCGAAGCAAAGCTCGGTGAGGTTCTGGGCAACATCGTTCATGAAGGAGCCGCGGGCGCAGGCATCGGATACCAGCACCACCCGACCGGTCTTACGGACGGACTCTACGATCTTGGTATAATCCAGAGGCACCAGGGAGTGCAGGTTGATGACATCTGCCTCCATGCCGTACTTCTCGCTGAGTTCCTTGGCAGCGTCCATGGCACGATAGAGGGCGGCACCGATGGTCAGGATGGTAACATCTTTACCGTCGCGGACCTTATTGACATCACCAAACTCGATCTCATACCGCTCGGCGGGAACAGCGCCTTCATGGAACTGCTCGCCCACATCGTAAATTCTCTGGCTCTCGAAGAAGACCACCGGGTCGGTACCCTTCAGCGCAGTCTCCATCAAGCCCTTTGCTTCCCAGGGAGTTGCAGGGAAGCAGACCTTCAGACCGGGGATATGGGCACAGAGAGCGGTCCAGTCCTGGCTATGCTGGGCGCCGTACTTGGAACCGACAGATACACGCAGGACAACAGGCATCTTCAGAATACCGGCAGACATTGCCTGCCACTTGGACATCTGGTTGAAGATCTCGTCACCGGCGCAACCGATAAAGTCGGCATACATCAGTTCCACCAGCGCACGACCACCGGAAAGGGCATAACCGACAGCGGTACCGACAATGGCACCCTCCGCCAGCGGGGAGTTGAAGATACGGCTATGGGGAAGCGCGTCCATCATGCCACGGTAAACAGCGAAGGCACCGCCCCAATCGCGGCAGTCCTCACCGTATGCGATGAGGGTGGGATCCTCATAGAAGCGGTCATAGATGACCTCGGAGAGGGCATCCCGCAGGTTATACATCTTCATCTTAGAGACAGGCTTACCCTTCTCGTCCACCACATTGCGGATCTTGCTCTTGATCTTCTTATAGCCCTCGGCCTCATCCTTGGGTACAGTATATTCGGGCTCGCGGTCGTCAAACTTTTCGACGACTTCGTTGGAATACATCAACCGCTCAACGACAGCAGGATCTTTCTTGAAATCGCAGTATGGGCTGATCTCAGGATCAGCGGCAGCCTTGCAGATCATGGTCATCCGGTCAGAGGTCTCCTTCAGGATAGCATCCACCTCGTCCTGGGTCATGACGCCGGCTTCAATGAGCTTGGCGGGATAGGTCAGAAGAGGATCGACTTCCTTCCAGGCGTCCATCTCTTCCTTGGTGCGGTACGCGTTCTGGTCGGAAACAGAGTGCCCGGAGTAACGATAAGTAACAGTTTCCAGCATGACAGGACCCTGACCATTGCGCAGAAGCTCCAGCTTACGCTCCATAGCGTCAATGACTGCCAAAGGATTGTAGCCATCTACAGTCTCAGCATGGAACTGGGTGGGGCTGACACCGGAAGCGATCCGGGACATCCGATCCTGACCCATGGTCTCGCCGCGGGTCTGGTCGCCCATGCCATAGGAGTTATTGAAGATATTATAAAGGATGGGCATTCCATCGTTATGGGACTCCCAAAGGGTCTTATACTGATCCATGGCGGCGAAGTTCAACGCTTCCCAGACAGGACCGCGTGCCATAGCAGCATCGCCCACGTTGCAGACAACAATACCCTTCTTATCATTAACCTTCTTATAGAGAGCCGCACCGGTAGAAATGGTACCGGAGCCGCCAACGATGGCGTTATTGGGGTAAATGCCGAAGGGCAGGAAGAAGGCGTGCATGGAGCCGCCCATACCCATATGGAAACCGGTTTCCCGGGCAAAGATCTCGGAGAGTGTTCCGTACAGGATAAAGCGGATAGCAAGCTCCTTGACATCCTTGCACTCGCCCAGTTTCTGGGTAGAGCGCAGGCACTTGCCCTCTAAGAAGCCTTCCATGACCTCCATCAGCTGCTCATCGCTCATCTTATGGATGGTGGAGAGTGCCTTTGCCAGGATCTCGGAATGGGAGCGGTGAGAACCGAAAGCAAAATCGTTCTCATCCAGCAGGTATGCCTGACCGACGCAGGCAGCTTCCTGACCGGTGGAAAGGTGAGCAGGACCGGGATAAGTATGGTCGATGCCGTTATAGGAACCCTGGGTCTTGATCAGGTTCAGCATAGTTTCAAACTCACGCAGAACAGTCATATCCCGGAAGATCCGAATGAGGTCCTCCTTGGTGTACTTCCCAGACTTCAGTTCTTCCTTGATGGTCTTATTGTACTGGTTTACGGGGATGTCTTTAAATGTGACCTTGCCGGCTTCGCGCACCTCAGCAGGATCAACAAATAAATTCTTAGGCATTTATGTTCACTCTCCTTTGTTTATATGTGAAAAATAGCTTCACGAATGATTTCCGCAACTGTCGGATGGGGGAAGACCAGTTTCTTCAGACGGCTGGGTGTTAATTCGGTATCCACCATCATGGTGGCAGTCATGATGATCTCCGAGGCATAGGAGCCGACCATATGGCAGCCCACTAAGCGGTTCTTTTCGGTATCGACAACCAGCTTAATGAA
>JAZREO010000062.1:0-3451 GCA_045660845.1 Eubacteriales bacterium | reverse complement strand
ATCGCAGTTGTTTTAAATTTAAAAAATATCCGGGATGCAAAACGCATCCCGGATATTTTTATTTAATAAGAATTTGCAGGAATCGGACGGCATCATAAACATTCAGCTCTCCGTCTCTGCTAACATCCAGATCTTGAATTTCCCAACCACTGTCCCAACCATCAATGGCGCGGAGCAGCAAGATCGCATCTCCCACATCGGTGGAACCATTACCATCAAGATCCAGCATCAGTTGACGCAGTGCGCCGCAATGGCAGCAAGCATCCTTCCTATCCACCGTATTCCAGACGTATTCATGCTCGGTAGCTGCAACGATATCGGAATCATAGGTATAACCACAGTCGACACAGGTATAGCGGGTGTAGCCTTCTGTCTCACAGGTGGGGGCCACAACCGTTTTGGTCAAATTATGTTCTTCGTCGACGATATGAGAAGTGTCGGTGGCGCAGACCTTCTGATGGCTGTTTTCATCCACCTTAATCCAGTCGCCATAAGCATGACCCAAAGCGTCTGTCTCCTTAACAAAATGCGTGTGACCGCAGGTCGCACAATCATACTGCGTTCTGCCTTCCGTCTCGCAGGTAGCCGTGATGGAAGTAGTGGTCAGCGTATGAGCAGAAACCAAAACATGGCTTTCATCCCGCAGACAGATCTGCTGATGATTTTCATTGCCGTTCTCCTGATACTCGCCCCAGATATGGTGCAGGGGAGCGTCATCGATCTCGTCATAATAATCTCCGCAGATGCAGGAATAGCGGGTATAGCCATAGCTGCCGCAAGCGGCGGCATAATATTCTGCCGTATAGGTATGCTCCCCATACTCAATATGCGCCTCATTATAAGTGCAGGTACGGCAATGATATAATTTGCTGCCATAGGAAGTCCAATCCCCCCAGACATGATCAATCGCAGGCTGCACATCCGTACGCTTTTCATAACCGCAAACCGAGCAGACCTGCTTGGTATAGCCCTTCTCGCAGGTGGGTTCCACCGTCACCGGATCAGCGTATTGATGGGCGGTATAAACTGTCGAACCAACAATACAAGCCGGATCTGCTGCGCTGTTTCTCACCGCAGCGTTTTCACTCTCGTCTAAGGTAAAGACCGCTTTTTTTGCTGCGGCGTTCAATGCCGTAACGGCTGCCGCATCGGTTACGATGGCTTGAACGCCATCGACGGAATCAGAAAGACCCAAGCCAGGGACGTCGGTCTGCTCTGCATAGTAAAGGGACTCGATATCGCCGGTGTTCCACCCGATCAGGGAGCCGTATTCCGCACCGCTGGTAACGGTGCCGTCTGCGACACAGCGGCTGACGCTGCCACTACTGCTTCCGGCGATCCCGCCATGATACCACCCTGCCATCGACTCCAGTTCTATATAAAGCCCCGCATGATCGGCAGGCTCTACCTCAAATTCGTCGGTCAGGTATTTAAAGCTGCCATCCACCGTCTTGACGGTGTTTTCCGAGACGAGGATATGGTCAATTTCTTTTATAACAGCATTATCACTCTCTGGATTGTAATCAACAACGGTGGTCATGTTGTCCCCGGCGAGGATTTCATAGGGTTTAGTTCCCTGATTGCAGTTGAAGTCGCCGGCGGTGATCATCATCAGATGATCGTTTTGATACGTTTCAGCGATCTCATCCATCTTGTTCCTCAACGCCTGGGCATTGATCTTACGGACGGCGGTTCCTTCTGCATTAGTCTTTCCGCCGTCATTATCCAGGTGGACACTGAAGACCGCAATCAACTGCTGGGAGGTCTTTTCTCTCAGCACTGCCCAGGAGCAAATCCGAAAATGGGTAGCGTTTTCCGGTTTGGAAACTGTTTGCGGGGTCTCACTCAACCAAAAATAGCCAGAAGCTTCCTTTGTAAACTTCTCAGTCTTATACAAAACTGGGGTAGATTCCATCTCGTAAGCCTTGCTTTGATATTTATTTCCATCGCTTTTTTCATAACGGTACTTATAAAGCAGGCCATAATCGGAATAGTTTTTCTCCAAGAAAGAGATCCAAGATTCATCCCCTTCCTGAAGCAGGAGGACGTCCGGATCGCAGGTATCGATCCGGGTCTTCATATTCGCCAGACGGGTCTCATCGGGAGAAACCTGCAAATTCTGGACCATCAGTTTGATGGAAGCGATGGAGGTACTGGAAGACTGTGCCTTGACCGTTGCCCGAGAGACACAGTTATAGATCATGCCGATATTGCTGCCGGCGATGCCGCCCACATGGGCTTTTCCGCTGACGATGCAATCCTCCGCCAGGTTCACATTTCGAATGATTCCTGCATTGACGCCAAAGAGACCCTGATGATCTGCGGTAGACTGGATGTTCAATCCGCTGATGGTATAACCATTTCCGTCAAAAATACCGGTAAAGGGCGCCGCCTCACTACCGATGGGAGTGAAATACACGCCGGTCAGATTGATATCCTGGGTCAAAAGATACTGACCATCCATTTTGATGGCTGCCAGCTGAGCAGCGGTGGAGATCTCCTCCGGCACATTCCATGCCGCATAATAAACCACATCATGGTAATCTGTCACAACAGACTCCGTTACGGGCTCTCCGGTCAACTCCGCATTATCATACCAACCGGTGAAGACATAACCCTCTCGCTCCACATCCCAGATGGTGGGTAGCTTCTGTACTGTTCCGAACATATTGATGGTTGCCGGCTCGGTCAGAAAAGAGCCGCCATTGAGAACATAGTTGATATTATAGGCATCGCCGCCGTAGTACAATTTCAAAGCATCATCCCAAGCAGGCATGGTAAAATCGGATGCCAAGGGCCAGACATTTTTATCCGCATTCAGCAGGACAAAACCTTCTTCCTCCGGCAAGGTCACCCGGCTTCCAACGTTACAGTATGTATAGCGGGTCCCGGAAAGTTGACCTTTAGGTTCATTCAAAGAATAGACGATCCGATAAACCGGATGGTCAGGATCCAGGATAGGTCCCCCTTCGCCCTTGCTCCAAACATTGACTGCAGAATTCTGATTAAGCAACCATGCCGCTTCCCCACTCAGGAAGGCTTCCCAGTCCATCGTACCCTCTGCTTCATGAGAGGACAGATAGTAGCCTTCTGTCACAGTGCATCCCCTTGCAACAGGATCATAGTCCGTACCGGAGACAGCGCCGGCAACGATAACACCATCGACCGTCGCAGTTTTAAAACCATAGCCGACAATCCCGCCATTTTCCTGCTCTGTCCCCAAATCAGCAAGACCAAGATCACCGTAGCTGACAATATTACTGATGGTAGACTTAGGAGCAAGTGCTATCACACCCAAATTTAAATTTTTCTCAGCGGTATAATCTGAGTAGACCGAGATATGGTTTTCGATGTTGGTAATCGTACTGCTGTTGGCCAGTCCCGCCAACGCACCGGCTCGTTTGCCGGAGGAATAGATGGTTCCTTCGTCCAGAATAATATTCCGCAAAAC
>JAZREO010000061.1:0-1336 GCA_045660845.1 Eubacteriales bacterium | reverse complement strand
GACGCTGATCTCAAATTCCTTGGGTCCGCCGCAGCCGCCCACGGGTAGCGCCAGAACCAAGGTCAGTAAAACTGCAGTAAATTTCAAAATCGATCTTTTCATTGCTGCTCTCCTATAAAGACCGTCCCCAGCCAAACGCCGGGGACGGTCTTAAAATACATTATTTCAGCGCCAGTTCGATATAAAGGCCCTGGTGGTCCCAAACATAGCCGTTCATCAGAAATTCATCGATCACTTCATACTTCAAAGGATCGACCAAGCCATCGCTATAGAAGCAATAGTCGATGGGACCACCGCTCGGATCATCCTTCTCATGGTATCCATTGTCGGTCACCGTATCCAGCTGATCCAGCTCTCCATTTAGATCCCGCATTCCATTGGTCAAGAACGTCTCATAGCCAACGGTCCACATTCTCATATTACAGTCCCCTGTAAAGATTACGGGGTATTTGTCAAAACCGCCCTCTTTTTTAGCACGCTGAGTGATCAAGTTGGCACTGCCCACATGGCAGGCTCCCGTTTGATTGAAAAAGTCCAGATGAGAATTATAGTATAAGAATTCCTCACCGGTGGCTTTGATCTTCAGCTTGACCCAGGAGCAAATGCGCAAATGCTTTGCTTCCCAGCCCATGGACATTACATCGGGCGTTTCAGAAAGCCAAAAATAGCCGCTGTCCATCAGCTCAAACTTATCTTTTCTCCAGAAGATAGGAGTACACTCTGCATTGGTCTCGTTGCCACGGAATTTATAGACATAACCATAGTCATCTCCGAAGAAGGGAACCAAATAGAAATCCAACCAGACGGAGGTAACTTCCTGGAAGCCCATCAGGTCGGGATCCCGATCCTTAACGACCTTCTTCAGACGGGGGGCACGCTTATCCACATCCTTTTCGCCGCCATCATCGTTGCAGCGAACATTATAGGATACGATCTTCAGCTTATTGCCCGAGTTGTTTGTAGCAGGTCCGTCTTCTTCATCCTCGTCTTTCCCCGGGGTATCAGTACCCTCGTTCGTATTGGGGGTATCGGCGCCTCCGTTCGCATCGGGGGTATCGGTGCCTTGGTTGGTATTGGGGGTATCGTCATCCTCGTCATCGAAGCTATCACTGCCGGGGGCATAGGCAGGGTCATCCACCTCGATAATATTGATCAAAGGATCGCCGGTATACTCTACCACCGGATTCTGCTCTTTGGAAGAAACATAGATCTTGCTTGCATCGCCGGCAACATCCTCATAGGTGCGCCCGGACTGGCAGGACGCCAGCATCACAACGGACATGACGATCAGCATGACCAACGCGATCCGCTTGTTCCACTTTTTATTCTTGAACAT
>JAZREO010000060.1:0-3516 GCA_045660845.1 Eubacteriales bacterium | reverse complement strand
GGCTTATACCGATCCTAACGCAAAGGCGCATTTTATTATTCCGGTATACAGGGATATGCCGAGTGCATAATTATTCAGCCGCACCTCGGTGCGGCTGAAATTTTAGGAGAATTGAAATGACCAATTTGATCAAGCGAATCTTTATCCGAGACTGGCGGAATACCGCCGATCCCATCGTGCGTGCCCGGTATGGGACCGTTGCCGGGGCGGTGGGAATCGTGACGAATGTCTTGCTGGCGGCGGCAAAGATCCTGACTGGTGCGCTTTTCGGCGCTGTTGCCATCGTTGCTGACGGCATCAATAACCTGGCAGACAGTCTTTCTTCTGTCATCACCTTAGTAGGCTTTAAGTTGTCCGCCGCCCAAGCAGATGAGGAGCATCCCTATGGTCATGGGCGGATGGAATACATCGCTGCCATGCTGATCTCCATGATCATGGTGACGGTGGGCTTTACCCTGGTGCAGGAATCCTTCCCCAAGATCTTTCATCCGGAGGAGGCGGTCTCCTCCTGGCTGGTGTGGGTGACGCTGGTGCTGTCCATTGGGGTAAAACTGTGGCAAGGGCTGTTTTACCGCGCTATGGGGAAAGCCATCGGCAGTGACGCTCTGCGCGCCAATTTTCGCGATAGTATCAACGATGTCGTTTCCACCTCCGCCGTTTTGCTTTCGGTGGTGCTGACCCCGCTGATCGGCTATAATACCGACGGTGTCATGGGTTTGGCGGTGGCGGTCTATATCATGTATTCTGGCGTGATGCTGATGAAGGATACCATCCAGCCCTTGCTGGGGGAGGGTGCTAATGCGGAATTGGCAGAGGAGATCAAGACTGCTGTTATGGGCTACGACGGCATCGTCGGTGTCCATGATCTGGAGGTTCATAACTACGGACCGGGTCGGATGTTTGCATCTGTCCATGCAGAGGTACCGGCGGAGCAGGACGTGCTGGAAAGTCATGATCTCATTGATAATATCGAGCGGGATCTCCGGCGGACTATGGGTCTGCATCTGACCATTCATATGGATCCTATTGTCACCAGCGATCCGGAACTGGATCTGCTGCGGGCGGAGCTGGCGGAGATCATTGCACCTTTTGAGCGGGTGCAATACCATGATCTGCGTCTGGTGCGGGGCACCACCCATACCAATGTGCTTTTCGATCTTCTGGTCCCGTTTGGCTACAAGATCTCCGACGAAGAACTCTGCCACCGGGTAGACGAAGCCTTGCGGGCAAACCATCCCACCTATTTTACAGTGATCACAGTGGATAAGGATATGGTCAAACGATAATAATCAGTCCAAATGACTTTACATTCGGGATGATATCGTGTATAATTACGGTGTATAATTATATTATAATCTCTTTTAAGGAGTTTTCTTAAAATGGACGATAAGAAACGCAATATAACCGGCTCTTATCCCGGTGCAGGGGGTGCCCCTAAACCGAAGAAGAACGGGAATCCCTCCGGCTCCTATCCCGGCAAAAAACCGGTATCTGCCGAGCCCACCCGGGTGATTCCCAAGGTCAAAGCCGAGCCTATTAAGACCAAGCAGGCGCCTGCTCCCCAGCCTCCCAAGGTGGAGGAGACTGTTTTGCCTGCGGAGCCGACGCCCAAAAAGAAAAAATTCAAGTTCTCCACCCTTTTCTCTAAGGAGACCATGCAGAAATACTGGAAAACGCTGGTTTATTATTCCTGTATCCTGGTGGTCAGCGTAGGTTTGGCGGCGTGGGTCTGCCATGTGGGTAATGAAGTGCTGGGGCTGATCCGTCCCGATAAGGAGATCACCGTCACCGTCCCCGAAGGAAGCTCCATACTGCAGATCGCCAAGGAGCTGAAAAAGGCCGAGATCATCGACCATCCTCATATTTTTAACCTTTATTGTAAGCTGAAAAAGGCGGGTGGCGACTTCCAGTCCGGGGAGTTTACCGTCAATTGTAAAGGCGATTATAATCAGATCATCCGTACTCTTCGGCGCAATTCCGCCAATAAGACGATGGTCTCCTTTACCATCGAACCGGGGGACACCCAGGAGGACTTGGTAGTCACCCTCTGTGACTCGCTGGGCTATCTGGAGCGGGAGGCGCTGGAGGAGATCCTGCAGCGCTATGATTTCTCCGATTATTCCTTTCTAAAAGGCCTGCCGGAACGCAACTACCGGCTGGAGGGCTACCTCTATCCCGGCACTTATGAGATGTATGAGGGGGAGTCGGCTCTGGCGGTGGTGCAGCGGATCCTTAATAAATTTGAGGAAATGGTGCTGACTGAGGAGAATAAGGGCAAGATCTCTGCTTCCGGCTATTCCCTGGACCAGCTTGTGACCTTGGCATCCATTCTCCAGAAGGAGGGCGGCAGCGAATTGCCCCGGGCGGCAGCGGTGTATTTCAATCGCTTAAAGAGCGAGACCTTCCCTTACCTGGAATCTCAAGCGACAGTTTCTTATATTTTACCTACCGGTCATGGTGCGGTCAACGCAGCAGATATCAAGACGGCAGATCCCTATAATACCTATCGTAACGCAGGACTGCCGGTGGGACCCATCGCCAATCCCGGCGCAGATGCCATCGCGGCGGTGCTGACCCCGGCGGAGACGGCGGATTTTTATTTCGTGACCCAAAGCAACGGAGCGACTCTTTTCGCTGCTGATACTGCGGGTCAGAAAGCAAATCTCAAGAAGGCTGGGGAAGACGCCCGGGGAACGGGGACAGTCTCTTGAGTATGGAACTGCTTGCCCCTGCGGGCAATATGGAAAAGCTGCGCTATGCGGTGTGGTACGGTGCGGACGCGGTGTATGCCGCCTACCGTTCCTTCGGACTCCGGGCAGCCAGCGAAAATTTCGATCAAACTGAGCTGGCAGAAGCAATCTCATTCTGCCATGCCAATGGCGTAAAGATCTACATTACTGTCAATATCTACCCCACCCAGGAGGACCTTCAGGAGCTACCGGGCTTTTTCACCATGCTGGCGGCGCTTCAGCCGGACGGGCTGATCATCGCTGATTTAGGCGTGATGGCGCTGGCAAAGCGGTATGCGCCGGACCTGCCCATCCACGTTTCCACCCAGGCGAATGTCACCAATGCGGAGACGGCGCTGGTCTTGCGGGAACTGGGCGCCAAGCGGATTGTGCTGGCGCGGGAAATGCCGCTGAAGGATATCGTGGAATTGCGGCAGAAGCTGCCCCGGGACGTGGAGTTGGAAGCCTTTGCCCATGGCGCAATGTGCATTGCCTATTCCGGGCGCTGCCTGCTATCGGCAGCCATGACCGGACGCAGCGGCAATCAGGGCGCTTGCGCCCAGCCCTGCCGCTGGAACTATGCGCTGATGGAGGAAACACGCCCCGGCAGTTATTTCCCTATCGAGGAGGATGCGCGGGGAACCTACCTCTTTAATTCCAAGGACCTCTGCCTCATCGAGCACCTGCAGGCGCTGCAGGACGCAGGCATAGCCTCTCTTAAGATCGAGGGGCGGATGAAGAGCTTTTACTATGTCGCCTGCGTCACCCGTGCCTATCGCCGGGCGCT
>JAZREO010000059.1:0-1004 GCA_045660845.1 Eubacteriales bacterium | reverse complement strand
TACGCTGGAAAACCATTATTTGACCGGAAATGAAAAGCTCTCCTGGATGTCCATCAATATCCGAGGGACCACTGCCTTTATCGAGGTGCGGGAAAAGGGGCTGCGCCCAGAGGTAGAGGACCTGACTGTCCCCACCAATATCTATGCTGCCCGGGACGGCATTATCTTATCGATCATGGACTACGGCGGTACCCGCCAGGTGCAGGTGGGGGAGCCGGTGGCGGCGGGGGATCTTTTGGTCAGCGGCGACTGGACGGATAAATATGGTGTCCGTCACCTGTCCCATTGCATTGCGACCATTACCGCCGAGACGCGGCATGAAACCGCTGTTACTGTCCCTTTAAACGAAAATGTTCGTCAAAAAACCGGAAAAACAAGAAAATTTTTCGCAGTTTCCTTCGGGAAGTTGAAGATTCCTCTTTATTTTACGCAAAAAATATCATATAATGATTATGATATAGTTTCTGCAGACGTTCCCTTAAGGATCGCATCCTTTGCATTTCCCGTTCGGTTTCATGTGGACCGGGTGGAGGAGGTGGAGGTAGTGCCGGTCAGCCGTACTGCCGAGGAGGCGAAGAAGATCGCTCTTTCTCAATTAGGTTTTTTTGAGGAGGATCTTCTGGCGGACGCTGCGGTACGTAAGCGTGACCTGCAGGAGACCTTGACTGATAACGCTCTGCAGATCCACGCTACATTCTATTGTGAGGAAGAGATAGGAATCGAGCTTCCTATCGAGGAGTAAGAATGCAGAAGATTTTTGAAAATCCTGAAATCGCTTTGGTTCCGGCGGTCTTCGGACCTTTTGATGAAAACATCGGTATTTTGGAGACTGAGCTGGATCTTCGTCTGGTCAACCGGGACGACCACCTGATCCTGAGCGGCGAGGAACCTAATGTGGAGATGGGATGTGTGGTACTGGAAAACCTCTTTGCTCTGGCGGCAAGAGGAGAACTGATCGATGTCCAGAAGGTGCGCTACCTCATCAACCTTGCCCGGGAGGATTC
>JAZREO010000058.1:0-8496 GCA_045660845.1 Eubacteriales bacterium | reverse complement strand
CGAAAAGAAATTAAAGATATCCTGGCATACCTGCAGGTCGTCAATAATCCCCGGGACGATCTTCGCTTAAAGCGGATCATCAATGAGCCGAAGCGTAAGATCGGCGCTACCACCATCTCCCATATCGAAGCCATAGCCCGGCAGGAATACCTGCCCATGCTGGAGGTGATGCGGCGGGCATCGGAATATCCTCAGTTGAGTCGGACTGCCCCCGCGTTGATGGGCTTTGCAAGCCTGATCGAGCAGTTGACTGCTGAGATGGAGCGGATGCCCTTAGATGAATGGGTGGCGCGGGTCGCCCGGGAGTCCGGCTATATCTCCATGCTGGAGCAGGAGGATACCGACGAAGCCAGGGACCGGATCAACAACATCATGGAGCTATGCTCCTCTGTTAAGCAGTATCAGCAGGACAACCCCGATGGGAAACTCTCTGGATTCTTAGAGGAAGTTGCGCTGATGACCGACCTGGATCAGATGACCGATGAGGACGAGCGGGTGGTGCTGATGACCCTCCATAGCGCCAAGGGATTGGAATTCAATTATGTCTTTATGATCGGCATGGAGGAGGGGTTATTCCCCAGCCAGCGCTGTATGGATGAGGGCGAATTGGAAGAAGAACGGCGGCTGATGTATGTGGGGGTGACCCGGGCGCGGAAATGCCTTTATCTGCTCCATGCCCGCCAGCGGATGCTGTACGGACGAACCCAATTTTGTATGCCCAGCAGCTTTTTAAAGGAGTTGCCCCCCTTGGTGGTGAAGGATCTTTCCCCCAAGTCTGCGTTTTTCGACGGGGGCTATGGCAAACCTATCTATTCCAAGCCCGGTACATCTCCGATACGTACCGGTTTTGCCGTACCCGCAGCCCAGCCAGCGATCCGCCGCCCTGCTGCGACCATTACCGCACCCTTTGCCTTTAATTGCGGGGACCGGGTCAAGCATAAGACCTTCGGCAACGGTACTTTAATCTCTAAGACTCCCATGGGAAGCGATTTCCTGCTGGAAGTGCAATTTGACACTGTGGGAACCAAAAAAATCATGGCGAATTTTGCCAAGCTAACGAAAGCAGAGGAATAAGATGATGACAAAGATCGATATTTTCAGCGGCTTTTTGGGTGCCGGTAAAACTACCCTCATTAAAAAACTAATGGAAGAAGCCTATGTCGGTGAGAAATTGGTTCTCATTGAAAACGAATTTGGTGAGATCGGTATCGATGGTGGCTTTTTAGAGGAGGCAGGCATCGCCATTACCGAGATGAATTCCGGCTGCATCTGCTGCAGCCTGGTGGGTGATTTCGGCAAAGCCCTGGAGCAGGTTATCGAGACCTACCATCCGGATCGCGTCTTGATCGAGCCCAGCGGGGTAGGCAAGCTCAGCGATGTGATTACCGCAGTGACCAATCTGGAGTTGGAAGATGTGAAGTTAAACTCCTTTACAACGGTGGCAGATGCAGGAAAATGCCGTATTTATGCCAAAAACTTCGGCGAATTCTATGATAATCAGTTGGAGCACGCTGCCTGCATCATTTTGAGCCGTACCCAGAACCTGAGCGAGGAAAAACTGGCTGCAGCGGTCAAATTGATCAAAGAAAAGAACCCGGGTGCCACTGTCATCGCCACCCCCTGGGATCAGCTGAATGGGAAGCAGATGCTGGATGCTATGGAGCAAAAAGACACGCTTCATGAGATCCTCCATGAACTGGAACATCACCACCATGAGCATGAGCATCCCCACCATGACCATCATCATGATCATGGTCCGGAATGTACCTGCGGCTGCCACGATCACCATCATCACCATGCGGATGAGGTCTTTACCAGCTGGGGTAAGGAGACTACCCGCACCTATGCCAAGGATCAGTTGGCAGAGATCTTGGAAGAATTGGATACCGGCAAGTACGGTACTATTCTTCGCGCCAAGGGTATGGTGGCGGACGGCGAGGGCGGCTGGCTGTTCTTTGACTATGTACCCGGCGAGCAGGATGTTCGCACCGGCTCTTCTCAGGTCATCGGCAGGCTTTGCGTCATCGGTGCGGATCTGGATGAAGAAGCCCTTGGCGATCTCTTTGGATTGGAGGGTTGAGCATGACCCAGATTCCCGTCTATCTTTTTACCGGCTTTCTGGATGCGGGCAAGACCCGCTTCATTCAGGAAACTCTGGAGGATCCCTCCTATAACGACGGAACCCCCACCTTGCTGCTGGTCTGCGAGGAAGGGGAGGAGGAATACGATCTTTCCAAAATGCCCTATCGGGTCTCCCTGCAAACCATCGAGGATCCTGAGGACTTGAAACCGAAGCTTCTGGAGCGGATGACAAAAAGCTGCCGCGCCCAGCGTGTCTTTTTGGAATACAACGGGATGTGGGACAGCAAGCTGCTGTTTGATGCTCTCCCCGAGGGCTGGATCATTGTCCAGGAATTCTGCTTTATGGACAGCACCACCATCATGACCTATAATGCCAATATGCGTAATCTGGTGGCAGATAAACTGCAGACCGCCGAAATGGTCATCTTCAACCGACTGCCCGCGGACGGCGATGTGATGCCCTATCATAAGCTGGTGCGGGGACTTTCCCGCCGGGCAGATATTGTCTACGAGGATGTCAATGGGAAGGTTATTCCCGATACCATTGAGGATCCCCTGCCTTTTGATATGAATGCGCCGATTATAGAAATCGAGGATCGGGATTATGCCATCTGGTACCGGGATCTTTCGGAGGAACTCCCTAATTACGACGGTAAGACTGTCCGGCTGAAGGGGCGCGTCATTCTGGATGAGCGCAGTGACGGCAGCTTTTTCGTTTTCGGACGGCAGGTGATGACCTGCTGCGTGGATGATATTCAGTTCGCCGGTGTGGTCTGCCTGTATCCCAATGCGTTTTCTCTCAAAAACGGGCAATGGGCGACTGTTACCGCCGGGATTCGCCTGGGCGAGCATCCGGCTTATGGGCGCCAAGGACCGATTTTGACTGTGCTTGAAATAGAGCCTGCGCTTCCGCCCTTGGAAGAAGTGGCAACATTCTATTAAATTCAATAAAAAGACCGCCATGCTGACGCATGGCGGTCTTTCTTTGTGTAAATTTAATGAACGCTGAAAAGCAGGTCATAATAAGTGGGGAAGGGCCAGTTCTCTGAAGGGATCAAAATCTCGATCCGGTCGATGATACTGCGCAATTTTTCCAGATCGGTATTGATCTCATCGCGATAGTAAATACCCCGTTCATAAAAGGGTTCGATGGTTTTTGCATATTTCCGTTTCTTTTCGAAATTGACGCAGAGGGTATAAAGGTTCAGCGTGAGATCGGAAAGTTCCTGAAGGAGTTCCTCTTCAAAGGCACAGGAGATTCCGGGGATGGCTTGCTTTTTATGCATCACCGTCTGTGCAAGACGATCCTCTTCACGGCTTACTGCAGGCAGCATATCCCGTCTGATCATGGAGTTCAGGGTACGCGCCTCGATGTTGAGGGTCTTGCAGTAATTATCCACCATGATCTCATAGCGGGAGTGCATTTCTTCAGCGGTAAAGACTTTGTGGCGGGTAAAAAGTTCGATGTTTTTTTGATCCACAAAATGGGGGAGGACATCCATGGTGGTCGGCAGATTTAAAAGTCCACGCTTTTCCGCCTCCTTGACCCATTCCTCGGAATAATTGTCGCCGTTGAAGATGATCCGCTTGTGCTCTTTGATGGTGTCCCGGATCAGCTGCTGCAGGGTGGCGTTGAAGTCCTCGGTGTTTTCCAGAATGTCTGCAAATTGGGCGAGGGTATCTGCAATAATGGTATTGAGGATGATGTTCGGCTCTGCGATCGAAGCGGAGGAGCCGGGCATCCGGAATTCAAATTTATTATTGGTAAAGGCAAATGGGGAGGTACGGTTGCGGTCGGTGGCGTCCCGGGAGAACCGGGGCAGGGTATGAACTCCGCCCCTCATTTCTACTTGGTTTTCCGGAGCATAGACCGTTCCGCTTTCTATGGAATCTAAAATGGCATTGAGTTCGTCGCCCAAGAACATGGATATGATGGCGGGAGGTGCTTCGTTACCGCCCAGCCGATGATCGTTACCGGCAGAAGCGACCGAAAAACGAAGCAGATCCTGGTGCTCATCCACCGCTTTAATGACCGCGGCTAAAAACAGCAGGAACTGGGTGTTCTCACTGGGAGATTCGCCGGGATCCAAGAGGTTGATACCGGTGTTGGTGGAAATAGACCAGTTATTGTGTTTACCGCTGCCGTTGACTCCGTTAAAGGGCTTTTCATGGAGCAGGCACGCCATTGCGTGACGGGAAGCAATCTTTTTCATCAGTTCCATGGTCAACTGGTTATGGTCGGTGGCGGTATTGGTGCGGGAATAGACCGGTGCCAACTCATGCTGCGCGGGAGCAGCTTCGTTATGCTCTGTCTTGGCATAGATACCCAGCTTCCAGAGTTCTTCGTCCAGGTCCTTCATAAACGCCATGACCCGGGGCTTAATGGTACCGAAATAATGGTCGTCCATCTCCTGCCCTTTGGGAGGGCGAGAACCAAAGAGGGTGCGACCGCAAAGCACCAGATCCTTACGGGCACGATAGACCTCTTCATCCACCAAGAAGTACTCCTGCTCCGGACCAACAGTGGTCAGCGTCTTGGTCACATCCTCGTTGCCGAAGAGCTTGAGGATCCGCATTGCCTGGCGGTTGATGGCTTCATCCGAACGCAACAGCGGCGTCTTTTTATCCAGGGATTCTCCGCCGTAGGAATAGAATACAGTGGGGATGCAAAGGGTACCGTCTTTAATAAAAGCGTAGGCGGTGGGATCCCATGCGGTGTAGCCCCGCGCCTCAAAGGTGGCACGAAGACCGCCGTTGGGGAAGGAGGAGGCGTCCGATTCGCCCTTGATCAGCTCCTTGCCGGAAAACTCCATCAGTACACCGCCTGCATGGTCCGGAGTGATAAAGCTATCGTGCTTTTCTGCTGTGATGCCGGTCATAGGCTGGAACCAATGGGTAAAGTGGGTGGCACCCCGCTCCATCGCCCAGTCCCGCATGGCAGCAGCCACCGTCCCGGCGATGGTCTTGTCCAGACTCTTGCCGTTCTCGATGGTCTTCTTCAGGGCGTTGTAGGTTTCCTCTGGCAGGTATTCCTTCATAGCCTTATCGTTAAAGACCATGCTGCCAAACAGTTCAGGGATGTGTTTTACGTTTAACATATATCATACCTCTAACTAAAAATAGGCACCGTGAAAGGGTTCCACAGTGCCCAATAAAGCGTTCTATATGCATTATATAGGCGGCGAGAAAAAATGTCAACCTCTAATTTCCAATTTTGGTTGTATTAGAAAAGGAAAGTCAAGATCGCTATGGCTGATTATAACAATTTCACAAATCAAAATGATCCCGCCGATAAGCCCTATCTGGAGAGCGGTCCGCTGGAGATCTTTCGTAAACGGATCCCTTGGCTGCTGATCCTGATGATCTCTGCCACCATTACCGGACAGATCATCGCCCGGTTTGAATCAGCGTTGGCGGCGCAGGCGGTGCTGATCTCTTTTATCCCCATGCTGATGGATACGGGCGGAAATTCGGGCAGCCAGGCATCGGTGACGGTGATCCGCAGCCTATCCTTGAAGGAGTTGCGTTTTTCGGATCTTTTTCGGGTACTCTGGAAGGAAAGCCGGGTGGCGCTGCTCTGCGGAGCGGTGCTGGCGGCAGCTAATTTCATCAAGATCCTGCTGGTGGACAATCTGCTTCTGGGCAGCCGTGTGCCGGTGCCGGTGGCGGCGGTGATCTGTGCGACGATTTTTTTTACCGTACTGGTGGCAAAGCTGGTGGGTTGCTCCTTACCCATGGCGGCAAAAAAATGCGGTCTTGATCCGGCGGTAATGGCAAGTCCTTTTATCACTACCATTGTGGATGCCCTCTCTCTCTTGATCTATTTTGCCATTGCCCGGGCATTTCTTTAAAAAAATCGCAAATAACTCTTGCAATTGGGTAATCGGTGTGGTATACTTGTAGGGCTGTAAAAATACTCACACAGTGCTTTGCCCCTTGTTTCCGGCTTGCCGGTGGGGTTTACAGCAGGGCGCTGTGGCGGTAAAAAACAAAAAGGAGGAAATAAACATGTCCGTTATTTCTATGAAACAGCTGTTAGAGGCCGGCGTACATTTCGGCCACCAGACCAGAAGATGGAACCCCAAAATGGCAGAGTACATCTTCACCGAGAGAAATGGTATTTATATCATTGACCTGCAGAAGACCGTCAAGAAGATCGAGGAAGCTTATAACTTCATGCGTGAGATCTCCGCTGAAGGCGGCGAGGTTCTGTTTGTCGGTACCAAGAAGCAGGCGCAGGATTCCATCCGCGAAGAGGCCCAGAGAGTGGGTCAGTACTATGTGTCCGTTCGTTGGCCCGGCGGTATGCTGACCAACTTCCAGACCATCCGTAAGTCCATCAACCGTCTGAACCAGCTGGAGAAGATGGCAGAGGACGGCACCTTCGATCTGCTTCCCAAGAAGGAAGTTCTGAAGCTGCGCCATGAGATGGAGATCCTGGAGAAGAACTATGGCGGTATCAAGGAGATGAAGAAGGCTCCCGCTGCTTTGTTCGTTGTAGATCCCAAGAAGGAGCACATCGCTATTGCTGAAGCTAAGAGATTGGGTATCCCCGTTGTTGCAATCGTTGATACCAACTGTGATCCCGATGAGGTCGATTATCCCATCCCCGGCAACGATGATGCCATCCGTGCTGTTAAACTGATTGCTGAGACCATGGCTAATGCGATCATGGAAGGCAAGCAGGGCGAGCAGCTGACCGAGGCTGAGGAAGCTACTGAAGAGACTGCTGAATAATCAGGAGGAATATAAAATGAATTTTACTGCTAAAGATGTTGCCGCTCTGCGTGAGACCACCGGCTGCGGCATGATGGATTGCAAAAAGGCTCTGACTGAGGCAGACGGTAACGTTGATAAGGCCATCGAACTGCTGCGTGAAAAGGGTCTTGCCGCTCAGGCAAAGAAGGCAAGCCGTATCGCTTCTGAGGGTATGGTTGATACCTATATTGCAGACGGCGTCGGCGTTATGATTGAAGTCAACTCCGAGACCGACTTTGTTGCTAAGAATGCAGAGTTCCAGGCTTTGGTTAAGGGCGCTGCTAAGGCTGTAGCGGTTTACAACCCCGCCGATGTGGATGCTCTGAAGGCTTGCAAGTTTGAAGATACCGAATTTACCGTTGAGGATATTCTCCGCGAGAAGATCCTGAAGATCGGTGAGAACATGAACATCCGTCGGTTTACCCGCCTGGAAGGCACCTGCGTAAGCTATGTGCACGGCGGTGGTACCGAGGCTGCTATGGTGCTCTGCGATGTGGCTGATGCTGCAAACGAGAAGTTCCAGGAAGCTGCCCGTAACGTCTGTATGCAGATCGTTGCCATGCATCCCGCTTATCTTTGCCGCGAGGAAGTTCCCGCTGAGGTCATTGAGAACGAGAAGAATATTCTGCTGGCTCAGATCAAGAATGATCCTAAGAACGCCAATAAGCCCGAGAACATCCTGGAGAAGATGATCGGCGGTAAGATCGGTAAGTACTATACCGAGAACTGCTTGCTGGAGCAGGCTTATGTTAAGGACGATAAGATCTCCGTCGGCGCTTACCTGAAGCAGGTCAGCAAGGAAGTCGGCTTTGAGATCACTGTTAAGTCCATCGTTTCCTATGTTAAGGGCGAGGGTCTTGAGAAGAGAGTGGACGACTTCGCTGCTGAAGTTGCCAGCATGAGCAAGTAATTTTAAAAGAACCATCCAAAGCGACCTCGGATCTTCCGAGGTCGCTTTGCAGGATTATATCCCAAAGGAGAATGTAGTATTATGGCAGAAAAAGTTATTTCTTTGACTCTGGAAGGTAAGGCGAAGCTGGAGGCAGAGCTTGCCGAGCTGAAATCTACCAAACGTGAAGAGATCGCTGAAAAGATCAAGGTAGCTCGTTCCTACGGCGACCTTTCCGAAAATAGTGAATACGATGAAGCCAAAAACGAGCAGGCAATCGTGGAATCCCGGATCGCTACCCTGGAAGCGACCTTGAAAAACGCTGTTATCGTAGAGGATGATGCGGTAGCCTCTGAAGATGCCGATACCATCTGGTTGGGCAATACCATTACTGTCCTGGATGTGGAGACCGGCGATGAGCTGGTCTATGATATCGTCAGCTCCATCGAGGCCGATCCCATGAACGGCAAGATCTCTGATGATAGCCCCCTGGGCAAGGCTGTGCTGGGTCATAAGGCCGGCGAGACCATCGAGGTGGAGGCGCCCATCGGGATGCTGGAGTATAAGATTCTGAAAGTAGAGAAGTAAAGACCATGGAAAATGTAAATAATACTGTCAACGAAGAGCTTTCGCTCAGTGAGTTGCTGCAGGTGCGCCGGGATAAGCTCAGTGAGCTGCAGGCGAGCGGTAACGATCCCTTTACCATTACCAAATATGAGGTCACTCACCATAGCGAGGAGATTAAGGGGAATTTCGAACAGTTTGAG
>JAZREO010000057.1:0-2550 GCA_045660845.1 Eubacteriales bacterium | reverse complement strand
ATGATAGGGCTGTGGAGGCATAGCTCAGCTGGTTAGAGTACTTGCTTGACATGCAAGGGGTCACTGGTTCAATTCCAGTTGTCTCCACCAAAAAATCCTCGTTCTTCGGGACGAGGATTTTTTATTTATAAAAATTTTTCTGGTGATTTATAGAATGATATTCAACCCCACCAGTGCCAGCAGCAGGGCGGGCAAGGCGATGGCGGCGCCGTAGCGGGTGAACCTGCTGAAGGTGAGCTTGATATTATGGGCGCGGAGCAGTTGCATCCACATGATTCCCGCCAGCGCTCCAATGGGAGTAAAGAAGGCGCCCAGATTAGAGCCGATGATGCTGGCATAGAGGGCGGCGGTGGACGCATTGGCGGTGATGCCGGAAAAAAGGACGCTCATGGGGATGTTGTTCATGAGATTGGCGGCGAGGAAGGAGGCGGCGCCGTAGCCCCAGGCGGAGGGCAGTCTGTTGAGAAGCTCGGCGATCTGCTCGGTGACGCTGTGTTTTTCCAGCGCCAGCACCAAAATAAACATGGAAATGACAAAGGGTGCCATCTCCAGCGGTGTCCGCTTGAGGGACTCGGCGATGACGACAAGACTGCGTTGCCGCACCAGCAGGTAGCCGGTGGCTGAGGCAAAAAGACTAACGCAAGCCACCAGCGCGATCAGCCACATGGGCAAATCGATATAGGAGGAGAGTACTAAAAAGAGGATGCAGAGACCGAGATGCACTACCCCCAGCAGGACCAGCGGACGGTCCATGCGGTGGACCGAAGGCGCGGCTTGCGTCAGCGGCTGCCGGAGCTTTTTGCCAAAGAGCAGAAAGAGCATCCCCAGGGAGCCCAGCCCCGCCAAGAGGGTGGGCAGCGCCATCACCTTAATATAGCCGAAAAAGGAGAGTCCGGCACCGGTGCCCAGATAGATGTTGGTAGGGTTACCGATGATCAGTAGCATACTCCAGGTGTTGGCGGCGATAAACTCGCAGAAAAGATAGGGCAGCGGGTCGATCTTTGCGTTGCGGGTGAAATAGCAGATAAAGGGGGTGAAGGTCAGGACGATGATGTCGTTGGAGGTAAAGACTGTCAGCACCGAGACGGTGACATAGAGGGTGAAGAACAGCGAAAGTTGACTGCTCCCGGTGCGGCTGAGCAGGGTCTCCGCTAAGTAGCGGAAAAAGCCGGCGGCATCTAAAAAGACCGAGATCAGCGTCATAGAGAAAAAGAGAACCAGGATCTTGATGGGGTTCATGGCAGTAGGCGCGGTGAGTCCCTCGAAGATCTCTGACCAGGACAGCGCACCGCTCAGCGCCAGCACCAAGGCACCGATAAACGGCGGCAGCCAGTAGATGCTGATCTGCTCATGTCCGATCTGGACCGAGGGCTTGGTAAAAACCAGCGCGATCAGCCCCATGCAGGTTAAAATACAGGTCACCAGAACCAAAGTCATAAAAAATCCCTCCCTACAGCGGAATATTCTACCATAATGGGTTGCGATTTGCAATCAATGGTGTTAAAATATTGCTATGAAAATCATAAAAAGCAACCGAAAAACCATATCCCTTACCATCAATCGGGAGGGTCAGCCGGAGGTGCGGGCGCCTTATGGCTGCTCCGACGCCTTTATTCAGCAGTTTATCGAGAAGCATCAGGGCTGGATCCAAAAGCATCTGGCAGCCCATCGCACCTATACCCAAGAGGAGATCGCAATTTTGCGTACCAAAGCAAAGGCGTATCTTCCAGGGCGGGTGGCATATTATGCACCGCTTATGGGAGTGGAGCCTACCGGCGTGAAGATCACCGCTGCTCGAAGTCGTTATGGCAGTTGCAGCCCCCGCAACGGACTTTGCTTTTCCCTCTATCTTATGGAGAAAAGCCCCCGCGCCATTGATTATGTGGTGGTTCATGAACTGGCGCATATCCTGCGCCGGGACCATAGCCCCGCCTTTTATAAAATCATTGAAAAAATACTCCCGGACTACCGGGAACGAATCAAGGAACTCAAAGCATGATCAAGAAGTTTATTCCCTATTATAAGCCCCATATGAAGCTCTTTTGGGCAGATATGTTTTTCGCCATTCTGAGCGCCTCTACCACCCTCATCATTCCCCTGATGGTGCGGCGGATCACCGGGGATTTTGTTCTCCGCCCGGCAGAGGAGGCCTTGCGGCTGATCTTGCTTTTTGCCATAGGGATGGTGGCGCTCATCGGACTGGAGGCGTACTGTAATTACTTTACCGCCTATTACGGTCACTTGATGGGCGCTCGAATGGAGTATTCCATGCGGGAGGAACTTTTCCACCATTACCAGCGGCTTTCCTTCAGTTTCTATGATAACCAAAAGGTCGGGCAGCTGATGAGCCGCATCGGCAACGATCTCTTTGACATCGCCGAGCTGGCGCACCATGGTCCGGAGGATCTCTTTATCTCTGCCATCAAGCTTCTGGGGTCGCTCATTATTATGATGACGGTCAGCTGGAAGCTGGCGCTGGTGGCGCTTTTAATTCTGCCGCTGATGATCCTCTATGCAGGAAAATGTAATCGGCGGATGCGCGCCGCCTTT
>JAZREO010000056.1:0-1131 GCA_045660845.1 Eubacteriales bacterium | reverse complement strand
TTTTACCTTTGAGACCAATGTGGCGGTCCCTGATTTCAAGGACTTTGCCTATGGGCTGGAGAAGATCCAGTCACTGGTTCCTTTTTTCGAGAATCACTCCGATCTGGAGGAGTGCGAGAGGTATTTTCGTGCGCAGCCGGACCTGATCGTCGCCCAGTCCGACCCCTATAATCTGGAGATCTTTTCTGCCAAAGCGGGGAAAGGCAACGCGCTGATGCTGCTGGCGGATCTACTGGGTGTTGATCGGAGCGCCACCATTGCGGTGGGCGACAGTACCAACGACGATACCATGGTCCGTGCCGCCGGTCTTGGGCTGGCGATGGACAATGCGGTTCCTGCACTGAAAAGCGTTGCGGATGAGATCATCTGCAACCATGAGGAGCACGCAGCGAAATACATTTTGGAGCACTATATAAAATAAAAGATACATATTGATAAAAAAGTGAGGGCAAACTAAAAGAAAAGTTAGGAAAGGGCAGCGGTGATGGATCTTTTTTCGGTGCTCCGGCTGGCGCTGGGGCTTTCCTTTTTTCTTTTCGGAATGCAGATCATGAGCGGGAATTTAGAGGAGATCGCCGGCGGACGGCTGGAGCAGTTTTTGCGGCGGATGACGGGACATCCCTTGGCAGGGCTGGGGACCGGCGCAGCGGTCACCATGGCGGTGCAGTCCTCCTCCGCGGTAACGGTATTGCTGGTGGGGCTTGTCAATGCAGGGCTGATGGAGTTTCGGCAGACGGTGGCTGTTATTTTCGGTGCCAACATCGGCACGACCATCACTGCCTGGATCCTCAGCCTGACCGGGATCGAGAGTAAAAATATCTGGGTGCAGATGCTGAAGCCGGAAAACTTTGCTCCCCTTCTGGCGGGGCTGGGGGTCATCCTATTGATGTTTTCCAAAAAAGAGCGGCGCAGGACGGTTGGCTCGGCGCTCTTGGGCTTTGCTTTACTGATGCACGGTATGGAGCTGATGAAGGATGCAGTAGCACCTCTTGCCGACGCCCCCGCCTTCGGCGACCTGATGGTAGCGTTTCGCAATCCCCTTTTGGGGGTTCTGGCAGGGGCGGTCATTACTGCGATCATTCAAAGTTCCTCCGCCTCGGTGGGTATCCTGCAGGCGCTCTCCCTCACCGG
>JAZREO010000055.1:0-2661 GCA_045660845.1 Eubacteriales bacterium | reverse complement strand
GGTTGCCATGTAGCCCATCATTTTTTTGCAGGTCAGCCCCGGAGAAAGCTCTGAAAGGTTGACCACCCGGGAGCGGACAGACTTGACGCCCTTTGCCGCGAGCTTTGCTTTGGAGGGGGTGAGATACCGCTGCATCCGCTCCATGTCGGCATGGATCAGCAGGGTGCCGTGGTGGTAGGATTTCCCATTTGCATTGTAAAAGGCGTTGCCGGAACATTTCCGCCCTTCCGCTAAGATATCATTGCGTCCGGATACCTCTGCCCGAATCCCTGCCAACCGGCAGGCGGTCTCAATGACCTTGAGTTGGCGTTTAAGATCATAATTTTCAGTAGGGCAGAGAAAGGTGAAGTTCAGGTTGCCAAGGTCATGAAAGACTGCTCCGCCGCCGGACAAGCGCCGCGCCAGTTTTCCGCCCTCCTCCTCCAAAAGAGTGCAGCGACATTCCGCCCAGGGGTTTTGGTTTCTGCCAATGACCACTGTGCTTTCGTTCTGCCAGAGATAGAGGATCACACCGTCTGCCGGAACGGTGTCTAAAAGGTGTTTTTCGATCGCCAGGTTTTCATAAGGATCGGTTCCCCCGGCTATGAAGATTTGAAGTGTATTTATCATAGCCATATGATATCATTTTTTTATTTTCAGGTCAATGCTAAATTTTCAAAAAACATTGACGGATCTAATCCAATGTAGTACAATAACTTCGAATAATCTAATAGTATGTTTTGAATTGCCTAACATTATATTTCGAATATTTTACAGAAGGAGGAATTGTTTTGGCAAATGCAGTCATTATGCCCAAGGCCGGTATTACGGTTGAGAGTTGTATCATCGGTACCTGGGAAAAGAAGGTCGGCGATCCGGTAAAGGTAGGGGATATTCTCTTTACCTATGAGACCGATAAAGCCAGCTTTGAATGTGAATCCACCGCAGAGGGCACTCTTTTGGAGATCTTCTTCCAGGAGGGTGATGAGGTCCCTTGCCTGATGAACGTCTGCGCAATCGGTGCGCCCGGCGAGGATTGCGCCGCTCTGCGTCCCGAGGGTGCTGCAGAGGAGGAAGCTCCCGCTGCTCCCGCTGAGGAGGAAAAGGCAGCTCCCATTGCCGCCGCTCCTGTAGAGACTACCGCTGTTTCCGGCGAAAAGTCCGCTGTTTCCCCCAGAGCCAAAAAGTTGGCGGAGCGTGCCGGTGTGGATGCCGCGCTTGCTACTCCTACCGGTCCCAACGGCAGAATTATTGAGCGAGATGTCAGAACCCTGATGGAGAATCCTGTTGCCGCCGCAGCTCCTGCTGCCGCTGCTGCTCCTGCCGCCGTTGCGGAGCAGGAATACGAGGATGTGAAGTTCAGCGGGATCCGCCGCGCCATCAGCAAGTCCATGCACACCTCTCTCTCTACCATGGCGCAGTTGACCCACAATACTTCCTTCGACGCTACCGCCATTCTCAACTACAGAAAGGTGCTGAAGGCATCTGAGGGCGATTGCGCCGGGATCACTTTGGGCGATATTGTGCTGTATGCGGTATCCAGAACCTTGCTGAACCACCCCGACCTCAATGCCCATATGCTGGATGATAATAACATCCGTCTGTTTAAGCACGTCAACCTGGGTGTTGCTGTGGATACTCCCCGCGGTCTGATGGTCCCCACCATCTTCCACGCGGACGAAATGAGCCTCTTGGAGATCTCCAAGGCGGTCAAGGCGCTGGCGGCGCAGTGCCGCGAGGGCAGCATCAGCCCCGACCTGCTGACCGGCGCGTCCTTTACTGTTTCCAATCTGGGCAACCTGGGCGTGGAGTCCTTTACTCCTGTTATCAATCCTCCCCAGACCGGGATCCTGGGCGTCTGCACCACCACCGAGCGTATCCGCAAGGGCAAGGACGGCAGCATCGAGACCTACCCTGCAATGGGTCTCAGCTTGACCTATGATCACCGTGCTGTGGACGGCTCTCCTGCCGCCCGCTTCCAGAAGGAGCTGGGTCAGAACCTGGAGAACTTTACCACTCTGCTGGCTAAATAAGGAGATTTGAGATGGAACTTTTTGATGTATTAGTATTGGGCGGCGGCCCCGGCGGCTATCTCTGCGCTGAGCGTGCAGCCCAGGGCGGCTTGAAGGCCGCAGTCTTCGAGAAGAAGGCGCTGGGCGGCACTTGCCTCAATGAGGGCTGTATCCCTACCAAGACGCTGCTGAATTCCTCTAAAATGTATCGCCACGCTAAGGAAAGCGCCGCATACGGCGTGATCGCCGAGGGCGTGACCTATGACCATGCCAAGGTCATCGACCGCAAAAATCAGGTCGTTAAGACCCTGGTCGGCGGCGTAGGCGCCACCATGAAAGCCAATAAGGTAACGGTGGTCTCCGCCAACGCAGTCGTCAAGGGACGCGGCGAAAACGGCTTCTTAGTGGAAGCCGACGGCGTGACCTATGAAGGCAAGCGTTTGGTCATCGCTTCCGGCTCCGAGACGGTGGTTCCCCCCGTTCCCGGACTGAAGGAAGGACTGGCTTCCGGTTTTGTTGTCACCAACCGGGAGGTTCTGGACGAGAAAAAGCTGCCGGAGAACTTAGTGGTCATCGGCGGCGGCGTCATCGGTCTGGAGATGGCATATTACTTTGCCAGCGTCGGCGTTAAGGTCACCGTTATTGAAATGATGCCCAAGATCGCCGGTGC
>JAZREO010000054.1:0-11465 GCA_045660845.1 Eubacteriales bacterium | reverse complement strand
CAAGGTGTTGAAAGACCTGCAGAAAAAGATCCTTCCGAAACTGGAGGATGCTGTCGGCGCCGAGAATATCCAGGAGTTTGAAACAGATCTTCTGTCGTTGGACGGCTCGGATATTTATGGCAAGATGAAATCTAAAATCAGTCTGCCCACCTTCGATTTCTACCGGCAGAATGTTAAGATCTTCGATCAGTACCTATTGGATGATTGGTGGTGGTTGAGCACACCCGATTCAACAAAAGAGCATGTTAACGATAGTTGGATCGTTTGCGTTTCGCCCCGTGGCTTCATCAGCTTTGACCTCTGCAACGGCGGTTTCGGCGTTCGCCCGGTTTTGCACTTTGTATCTTCGATCTCTGTATCTTGTGAGGGCTAAAGGAAATGGCAGATACTGATCTGAAGGTGATCGTAAAAGCCAAAGAATTGGCGGTACATTCATTCAAATTGACCTCAAATTGCAATAGGTACCCAAAGAAATATCGCCATTCTCTTGTGGATAAGATCCAGATCAAGAGCCTGGAGATCTATGAGACGCTCTTTGGACTTGACCGGTTGAGTGATCAGATGAAAGCGAGGTGCAGGAATGAAAGCAGTTTTAATTAGCATCCAGCCTCAATGGTGCGAACTAATTGTGAGCGGCAAAAAGACGATTGAAGTAAGAAAGACCGCTCCGAAGATCGAAACGCCGTTTAAGGTTTATATCTATTGCACGAAAGACAACACATTTGCCGAAAAGACCTTGCAAGGTTTTGACAATAACGGAAAGGCGATTTATTACAAGGCAAACAAAGGCAAAGTCATAGGCGAGTTTGTTTGTAAGGAAATTGACGAATATCGCTACGGGGTTTATGATGGCGAATTTACCTATCACATACCGACAGCAGAGGGCGAAAAAACTTGTATAGAGTATCCCGAAGCCGAAGAATACGGCAACGGAAAACCCTTGTATTTTTGGCACATTTCCGATCTTGTAATCTATGACAAACCGAAAGAGTTGAGCGAGTTTCGCACCGTTGATAATGAAGCGGTTAAAAAATGCGAACATAGGGAGCGAGTATATAACAATCCCGATTATACAAACGGTGCTTATCTTCCGGGCAGTTACATCTGCAATAAAGATGAACCCGATTGGTGTACCAAATGCAAGACCAAGCCACTAACAAGACCACCGCAGTCTTATATGTATGTCGAGGAGGTATGCAAATGACCGATAACGAGTTGAAAGTGATACGGCAAAATATCGCTTGCCCACAGTTTGGGGATGACCATTATGGAGCGTGGGGTGCTTTGAATATAAGCCAACGGCGAACGATTTACAAGATGTGGGATGAAATCAACCGCCAAAAGGCAGAGGAAGAAGCGTTGATTGCAGGGCAAGAAACATTGCAAAGGCACATTGCAGAGCAAAAGGAAGAGATTGAGAGGTTGAATGAAAAACTCAAAGCGATGCAAGCATATATCGAACAAAATAAATTGGAGTGGAGTGCAGTTTCGTTTATTGAGTATTACAGAAAACTAAAAGCCGAAGCCATCAAAGAGTTTGCGGAGAGGTTGAAATCGTATTTGCTACTTAACAAGCGTGGTCAAATGTCTGTTTTATCATTTGAGGACATTGAAAAACTTGTAAAAGAAATGGTGGGTGATGTTTGATGGTATCAACACTTGAAAATATCTTTTTCATTGTGGTAATGATTTCTTTAATCGTTGTTTTCGTTTTGGCTGTGATTTTATTGCTTGGTTGGATAACAATTATGTGTGCCAATGCTTTGAAAGAGTATTTTAAGAATAAAAAGGAGTAACAACAATGCCGAATAACACCATATCGCTTATATGGGCAAAGTGCATTAACGGTAAGGAACGGCTAACGTGGTTGAAGAATATTTATTGCAAACACTATAAATTCAGCCGTGATTGCATGGATGCAGGTTGTTGCTTTGGAACAAAGAAATACGCCGAGTGCAGATATACTAACCCAAAAGATTGTGAAAAGTTTGAGTTAAAAGGAGGTTGCCGATATGCCAAATGAGTTGAAGCCTTATCAAGCATATTCGCATAGAACACACGGATATAGTGCAGACCATCCAAAACTGTATGAGGTTTGGAGTACAATGTTGAGCCGGTGCTATAACCCAAACAGACCAAAATATAAAGACTATGGTTTGCGTGGCATTTCAGTTTGTCCCGAATGGCAAAGAGCCGAAAACTTTTGCGAGTGGGCATTAGAAAACGGATATAAAGATGGTTTGCAGATTGACCGTATTGATGTAAATGGGAACTATGAACCATCGAATTGCCGTTGGGTAACACCCAAACAAAATTCAAGAAACAGACGGAATACCAAGTTTTTAACCATTGGTGGCGTTACCAAGTGCGTTGCTGAATGGTGTGAAGCCTTTTCGATTAGTCCATACACCATCTATTGGTGGATAAGAGAAAAAGGAAAAGAATACGCAGAACGAAGATTGTTTGAACTTATGGAACAGGAGGATTGAAAATGACCGATAGAGATAGGCTGATAGAGTTAATAAACCAAGCGGTTAGAGAAGATGATTTTATGTATCCTGCTGATGTTGAAACAGAGTCTATTGCCGACCACCTTTTAGCAAACGGTGTTATAGTAAAACTTTGCAATATTGGGGATGTGGTGTATCAAGCGGATGCGGAAAGAATATATGAACTTGATATATTTGACATATATCTTAATAAAAACAAAGTGATTTATGAAACCGAAAGCATTGATTTTGATAACGATGCGATTGGTAAAGGTGTATTCCTCACCAAAGAGGAAGCAGAAAAGGCACTTGCAAAGATGGATGGAAAGGATGGTGCGGAATGAGCGGTAAAGCAAGATCATCATTGAGAGCAAAAACACTATTAAATGTGGATTATTCTAATCTATCTATAACAGATAAGAATTGTATTCACGAAGTTTTTGATCGCTTTGAGAACATGGTTGAGGTTGTGCGGTGTAAGGATTGCATCCATTGGGGCGGTGTGCCGTTCGGTCAAGTATGCAAAAGATGGTCGGGTACTGACTTAAAGAACCACACACAACCGGAAGACTATTGCAGTTGCAGCGAAAGGAAGGATGGCGAAGCTGGTGGCGAGCGGAAGGCTGTCAATGGATAAGTTTGCAGCGTCGTATAGCGCTTGGAAAAACCATATATCCCATGGTAACTGCCACGGTCTAGCGGTTGCGATGGATCGAAAAATTGAAAGTATCCTGATGGTAGATGGGGCTGAATGAGACATGAAAAAGGAAGGGACAAGAGATGGAATATTTTGAATTGTTAGGCGCCATGAAGGCGAAGGCGCCGGTGGTGACCAGGATGGTAGAACCCACCTATACCACAGTGGTGGTGGGGTGCGTGGTGGGCGTGACCCATCGGCTGGACCCGGATGACCGGGAAATTATACAGGTGGAGATCAAGGAACGCAAAACCAATAGTGTGATCGTGGCGCCGCCGGAGAAGGTGGAGCCGCTCTGGGAGGTGGCAAAGGAACATGGATAACCTCGAAGAATATGTTGTATCGCTTTTCTCCAGGTGTAAGGATCCGGTGAAGCAGGTAAATTTGATTACGGAACTGACCGGTCAGACAACCGAGACCGTGGTCCGGATACTTCGGGGTGCGGGAAGAATTCCGAAGTGTGCGACGGCGAAGAATTATAAGACGGTGCTGGCGAAACTGCCGCCGCCTGAAGTTTCGGATGAAATGCGGCAATATATTGTCGGCAGTCCTAAGTGGGCAGAGACGCTCTCAAAGGAATTGGGACTGCCACTGGACACGGTGGTGGAGATCCGCCGGGAGGCTTATGAAAGGGTAGGAGGGACGTATACCGGTGGGGGCGGAACGCTTAAAAAGTTTAAGGCGGGGTGTGCTCGCCATGCGAAAGATGCTGCGGGAGATGGAAACCGAGCTGGAAAAAGAAATTGCCGAGTGCGTGAAAAACGGACGGTTGGAGTCTGATCATCAGACAGAGGAGATCCGGGAGATCAGCCGACTGGTAATCGGACGGTTGAATTTTATGACAGGAAAGAATTTTAATCCGGAAACAGAGAGTACCCTTCATTTAATCCGGCAGAGGATCGAGGAGGGGCACAGTAAGGAAGAAATGCTTTATACGGTAGACGAGATGTGCAGCAGGTGGATCGACGATAAGGAACACAGGCTCTTTCTTCGCCCGGAGACGCTGTTCGGCGTTCATTTTGAAAGTTATCTGGAAGAAACGCTGAGTTTGTTGCGAGAAAATGAGACCCTGCGAAGGATCAGGTTGGGTCAACAAGGAGGTAATGAAATTGTTTAAATTTGAAATCGAGTATGCAATCAGTGGTGGCATGGGAGACACACGCAGAGGTACTGTGTTTGCCGAGGATATGGATGCGGCGGTACATAAGATTGTGGCGGTGGATAAGGATTATAGCCATACGGTCGACGTGCGGTTCAAGGAGTATCCAAATTGGGGTAAAGGCGGTGAGCGACAATGACGGGAACTTGTGAATTTTGCGGACAGGTTGTGACGATCGATAGCGGGCGGGAGCCTTGGGAAGTTTGTCAGTGCTCTGAAGCGACGGACAAGCGTCGGCGGGATGCCGCAATTGCTCAAGCCATTGAAGGGGCGGAGCGGATCTTCGGTGCTGATGCGAAGGATATCGGCTTTGCGCCGGTAGATGAGTCGCTGATGGCGGTGATCAAAGGGATGATCGAAGACGTGGGCAGAGGGCGTATCAGAGGTGTTACGGCAAAGCTGATGAGCGGCGAAACCGTTACAATCAAGGCGGACGGTCTGGAGATCTCCATCAAAAGAAAAGAGCAAAGAACAGCGGTGGCGTAACAGTTAAAAATCCTCCCGGTTAGAGTGCCGGGAGGATTTAGGGGATTTTAGAGCGGTATGTGAGGTAAGGTATGCAAGTAGTTAAAGTAAGGACATTTTCGGGCGTTGTATGCGAGCAGGAGGTCTTTCCCATGAATGAGCGGGGTGCAGATCGGGGGACGGTGGAGCCGCGGCTGCGCTTTCAGAGTGAGGAAGAGCGGGCGCAGCATCGGGACATGATCTCCCGCCGCCGTCACGCACGGCAGGTGAATGAGAATTTCTCTGCCGGGGATCTGTACTGCACCTTTACCTTTGATAACGAAAATGAGGTACATAGTTTTGACGAAGCTCGGCGGGTGCGGGATAACTTCGTGCGGCGGCTGAAGTACAGATATCCGACGGCGGTGATCTTTATCTATATGGGGCGGGGAAAGAACACCAGCCGGATCCATTTTCACGCATTGATCAAGGGCGTGGAGCCGGACTATATCGTGCGCCAATGGCGGTATGGGACTGTGCTGCGGATCGATCCTCTGCGGGAACATAATTACTATGACGGCGTGGATCACGGGCAGGACTACACCGGGCTTGCTAATTACTTATTTGATCACTGGACCCCGGAGCAGGGCGGGCACCGGTGGAAGATGACCCGCAATGCCCGGAAGCCGGAGCGGGAGGCACCGACGGTGGTGCGACGGGAATATTCCGAGGACAAGCCGCCCCGGCCGCCCAAGGGTTATAAATTGGTAGAAACACGATCCACGAAGTACGGTTACTTCTATTTTAAATATGTAATAGAGCCGCCGAAACGGGAGCGGAAAAAGGCGGCGATCTCAAGCTGACGGAGCGTCAGTTTGAAACGCCTTGTAAATGTGTAACGTTTGAGGACGAAAAAGCATGGGTAGCCGAGGAGGAGAGAAAAACGGATCGGTATCAAAAAACTGTCATATCCAGTCCAGGGTGGAATCCGAGTGCCGGAAGGCAGCTGAGATGGATCCCGGTCATAGGCAGAGGATCTCCTGGAGATGAATCTAAGGGAGAAAAAGAGAGCCCCACGAAGCCGTGGGGCTGAAGGTGTTTTGTTTGGGATTGTTAAGAGCCGATGCGTGCGGGGGCGCGGGCGATCTTTTATATGCGGGTGTGGGTACATTGAATGAGGGGCGGGGAGGAGTCTTAACAAATTGGAGAAGTTTCGGTATAAATATGGTCTCAAAGTGGCGTATTATCGGCAGGGATATATTTATTTTGTATCCAGAAATTATAAGAATTTACCGAAAGCGAAACGAGAGAGGATCGAGACCCACTGCAGGCGAGTAGGGGGAGAGTATTGGAAGGCGCTTTTTGATTTTGTTACCAAAGACATCGGGAGCGTGGCGATCTGCGCTAGACATTATATATCGTCTTCTACTCTGGAACGGATGGTCAAGCGGTACTATGAGGAATTTCCGGGGGATATATAAAAAGAGCACCGAGGACGGTGCTCTATCTCTTTAATTTTGCATGAATCTCTCGAATCCCCTGGCGGATCACATCGGCTTTTGTCATGCCAGTCTCCCGGCAGCAGGTTTCAAGAAGGGAAAGATCTTCATCAGACATCCGGATCCGCATATTATTCGTCTTAGGCGCATCGGTGGGGCGTCCCATTTTCTTTTTCTCCACTCTTGACAGAGCCTCCTTTTTGCGTTATAATTAAGACAGAACCGAAGGGCGAACCGTTTAGGTTATCCCCGGTTGGAACGAATTAACCGCTATCCTTTGCACGGGGGAGCGGTTATTTTTTTATGGTCACGATAATGAGGAGTAATACGATAAGTATCAACAGCTCGTAGCTCATAGCCATAAGCGTCACCCCCTTTCTGTCTGTAAGGGGACTGCGCTAACCGTTCCGCCCTTCGGCTGATTATATTGTATCATATGTGTATCCAAAAGTCAAGCAAAAAGTGAAAAAATTCAAATTTTTTTGCCGTTCCGGTATTGCCGGGGCGGCTTTTTTATTTTGTCAAGAGGTTTTAAAAAGTTGACGGTTAGGATTGATTTTTTTCTGTTATCGTAGGTGTAGAAAACGGGGCGTTATTCGCAATAAATTGCAATATAGCAAATAACTCCCGGGTTAAGACGAATAAGGAGGTGAGCGGGTGGATCAAGAAACTTTAAACGGACTCAGGAAAGCGCTGCGGGGCAAGCGAGCCCGATTTTGCGAGGAATATATCGTGGACGGTAACGGTACCGAGGCGGTACTGCGTGCCGGGATCACAGAGAACCGGGCGAGTGCGGCGGCTCTTGCCAGCCGCTATCTCTTAGAACCGGCGGTGCGTGCCTATCGGGATGCCTTGATGGAAGCGGCAGCGGAGGCGATCAACGTCAATAAAAACAGTCTGATCGCCAAGAGTGAGCGGATCTATCAGAAGTGTATGGATAATGGTGACTCTAAGGGCGCTGCTAAGGCGGTGGAACTACAGGCGAAGTTGACCGGCAATTTGACCGAGAAGCGGGAGATCGAGGGCGGTAACGGATTTGAGATCATCGTCCAGCGAAAAGGTGAGCGGGATGCAGATCCATCTTGAGTACACTGATCGGCAGTATGCTTTTATTAATGCTACGGCGGACGAGGTGCTGTACGGCGGTGCTGCCGGGGGCGGTAAGTCCTACGGACAGTTCCTGGATACGGTGATCTATGCGGGGAAGTACCCGGGCAGTAAGCAGATCATTTTCCGGCGGACCTTCCCGGAGTTGGAGATGAGTATCATCCGCACCTTTTTAGAGAAGTTGCCCAAGGATTTCTTTAAGTATAACGCCTCCAAGCACGTAGGACGGTTTCCCAACGGGTCGGTGGTGGATTTTGGGTATATCGACAAGGAGGCGGATGTTTACCGTTACCAGTCGGCGGAATTTGATGTTATCCGCTTTGACGAGCTGACCCATTTCACCGAGTATATGTATCTCTATCTGCTCTCTCGGTTACGCGGCGTCAAGCCGTATCCACGGAGCATGAAAAGTTCCACCAACCCGGGAGGGGTGGGGCATACATGGGTTAAGTCGCGGTTTATCGATCCGGCACCGGAGAACACAATCTTTAAGTGCTACAACAAGGACGGCATTTATACCGGAAAGCGGGTCTTTTTGCCTGCGAAGGTGCAGGATAACGACTTTATCATGGAGAATGACCCGGAGTATTTGCGCAATCTGGAGAGCATGAATGAGCGGGATAAAAAGGCGTTGCTTTATGGGGAATGGGATCTCTTTGACGGTCAGTTCTTTGATAATTTCAAGCAGGATATTCATGTGATCCCGCCGCTTTTTGGAAAGGACAAAATCCCAAACGATTGGGAATTTTATGTTGCTATCGACTATGGCTTGGATATGCTGGCGGCATATGTGGTGGGCGTGGCGCCGGGGAACAAGATCTATGTTGTGGATGAGTTCTATGACGGCAATCAGCACCCGGACGGCAACCACAAGGGGTTGATCGTCTCGGAGGCGGCGAAAGCCATCCGGACGCTGCGGGAGGGCTACACCATCAAACGGCATTTTGCACCGCCGGATCTTTGGGCGAAGTCCAAGGACACCGGCAAGAGCATAGCGGAGTTGTTTTATGAGAACGGGGTGCCGCTTTGGCGGGTGGACAACAACCGGGTCAACGGTTGGATGGTGCTGAAGGAAGCACTTCAGCCCTATGAGGACGAGCAGGGGGTTTGGACGGCGCGGCTGAAGATCTTCAGCAACTGCCGGCACCTCATCCGGACGCTGCCGGCGGTGGCGGTGGATGATCATAATCCAAATGATGTTGCCACCGAGCCCCATGAGCTGACCCATGCACCGGATGCGCTGCGGTATTTCCTGGCGGGTCGCCCGGTGGGTAAGAAGATGCCGAAGCCGCAGCCACGATATGATTTTGAATTTCAGAAACCCAAGACCGGGGGAGTCGGTAAGGGGGAGAAGATCAGACCGATATGAGGAGGAAATTATGGAGGTTATTATCATTTTCTGCTTAGTTATGATCATGGCGCTTTTAAGTATGATCGCAGCGGCGGTGTTGCGAAGCCCGGAGCGGCGTACCTTTGCGGAGCACCGGGAGGAGCGCAGGATCGAGCAGGAGAAAAGAGCAGAGCAGCGGAAGCGGAGCGAGGAACAGCTCCGCCAGGATGCCTTGATGAGGGAGGTAGAGACCTACAATGGAGACGGTTAAGCAGATCCAGCCGGAGGCGCTGGAGCTTTGGGGCAGGTATCAGAGGGGACTGGATTACGGACGGCTGAGCGGGCGGTATACCAATTCGGAAAAGTGCTGGCGATTTTTCGAGGGGGACCAATGGAATGGGATCAAGAACGCCGACGGCGCATTGCCATTTTATAACATCATCCGTCCGGTAGTGAACTATAAGAAGGCACGGATCGCCATGAACGCCAAGACGATCACCTTCTCCTTAGAGGAGCGGGACGACACCGGGGTGATGGACGCTATTAACGAGCAGGTCAAGGCGGCATGGGAGTTCGGCAAGATGGATGATCGGTGCTGGGAGATGGTGGAGGTGGCTCTTGTGAGTGGGGACGCCTTCCTCTATTTTCCGGACGGGCGGATCTTCGGACAGGAGGAGAAGCTTTGCAGGTGCAATGACCGGCGGAAGTTTTCCCAGGTGCTGGACGGCTGCCATGTTTTTCTTGGGGACGAGGAGGAGTCGGAACTGCAGAACCAGCCCTATATCATCATCGAGGAGCGTCGGCTGACCGATCAGATCCGCCGGGAGGCGAAGGAAAACGGCATTCCGGAAAAGGATATTGATATCATTATGCCGGACAAGCGGAGCGATGCAGATGTTACCACCAGTGACGCTAATAAAAACAAGAACGAGGAGCATTATTCTACCAGCATCCTCTACCTGGAGCGGACGGCGGAAGGGATCCGGTTCTGCCGGGCGGTGAAGGACCTAATCTACCAGCCGTTTCAAGTGATCAATGGCTTGCAGTATTATCCTTTGGTCTCCTATACCGTCAACCAGCAAAAGGGGACTGCCCGGGGACTGGGCGAGGTCTTGCATATGATCCCCAATCAGATCGAAATCAACCGGACGCTGGTACGGAGGAGCGCTGCGGTGAAAATGGCGGCTTTTCCGAAATTGGTCTATAACGAAACGATGGTTACAAACGCCGGGGATCTGGAAGTGGCGGGTGCCGCCATCGCCATCAGCGATAGCATGAATGTGGGTAATGTGCTGGAGAAGGTTGGATACCTGCAGCCGGCGCCCATTAGCGGCGATGCCACCAATTTCGAGAATGAGCTGATCTCCATTACTAAGGAGCTTGCCGGTGCCGGTGATGCGGCGCTGGGTAATATCAACCCGGAGCAGGCGAGCGGTGCCGCCATTACGGCGGTGCAGGATCAGGCAGATATCCCGCTGAATCGGGAAGTGTCCGCCTTCCATCAGATGATCGAGGATATTGCTATCGTCTGGTATCACCTGATCATGGCGTACAACCCCGTCCGCTATTCTGGGAAGAAATCGACGGTCAGCCGGACGGCGCTGGAGCAGTATTGCCCGAAGGTGGAGATCAACGTCTCCTCCACTATCCCGGATACGGTAACGGCACGAGTCAACACCCTTTACAGCTTACTTTCCTCTCAGTTCATTTCCTTTGAGGAATTTATGGAGTTGGTGGGGAGCGACAGCAATATCCCCATCGAAAAGTTGAAGGCGATGCGGGAGGAGGCGGAGAAGACTCGCAAGCTTCAGCAGATGGAGATCATGGAGCAGCAGGCGGCGGATATCGAGAATGAGACGAACGCAGCGGCGCTGGAGGGGATGATGACGGAAAACGAGGCGAGCGGAATGTTTGCCGGGATGATGGGAGGTTGATAAACGATGAGTATTAAAAACATCAATTCACTTGGAAAGGACATAAAGGAGAGCTTTACTGACGATGCGGGCAATGTGGAAGGTGTTACGGACGGTCAGTTGGGAAACGCCTGGCACGAAGGGCAAGATGCGGCACTTGCAAAGGGCGTCTCTTATACCGACGTACAGAAGTTTTTTGATTATATTCCTCGTCATGTATTTTTGCCCTGGTTGCGGGCGCTGACGGAGAAGGCAAAAAGCGATAGCGGACGGTTGACCACGGCAGAGAGTGATATCGATGCGGCAGAGACGTCGTTAAAAGGGCGGATCCTCTTTGACATATGTACTCTTGATCCAGATAAGGGGGACGTCCAATTATGCGCTAATCGGTTGCTGATGTCTGATCCTGATCCGGATAGAACGGCTTTTGTGCTTGATCTAAAATCCAGGACAATCTACGAAGTCTCCGCTGGGAAGCTACTGAAATTTTCAGAAATGTCCCTTACGATAGAAGACTTTCCGGCGGTTTATCGGTTGAACACGGATAACTATGATCCGGAGGGAGAGATCGCTGTCACCGGCAAGGCGGTGGATGCGGCGATCAAGCTGAATATTGGTGCTGGGGTAGAGGCGGCGGAGTCTGCGAATACTGCCGCCAAGGATGCGACAGATAAAGCGGAGGCGGCGGAGGGCGCTGCACAGGCTGCGACTGACGCTGCGGAGCGGGCGCTCAAGGCGGCAGAAAACGCTCAGGCTGAAGATCGGGCTGCGGCGATTTCTGAACTGAATAAGCAGAAGCTCGCTTATCTCTGGATTGGTTCGGAGGA
>JAZREO010000053.1:0-38857 GCA_045660845.1 Eubacteriales bacterium | reverse complement strand
TCCTGGGCCTCCTGAAGTACAGGCATCAAAGGACCGTCTTGATCCTTGTACTTCGCAATTACTTCAAGTAACTGCTGCTCTTGCTCTTTTGTTCCCTTGAATGGAACGGGACACTTGTTGCTCATTTTTTATCCTCCTTTGTTATTAAAACTGATAAACAGTTAACATTACAAACATATTAATTTTATCACAGAACTATTTATATTTCCACAATTTTTTTAATTTATTACGATAATTTCTCGATACATAAATATCGAATAAGCGCCTCTGAAGAATTTTCAGGAAGATCCAGTAGATTTTCTCCGGAATGTTCGCCGATATCCTGAAGATAATGGGCATCAGAATTGTGAATATATCGATAAGGGCGATTGCCGAGTCCGGGCGTTGCGATCAAAAAGTTCTCCGGTAGATTGCGGGATAATTCAAAGCTGCGAAACCCCATGTATTCCCCCACCATTCCAAAGTTGCCCACTAAACTTTTTGTCTGCTTATCGATATGAGCAGGCACCGCAACTCCGCCGTAGGATTCCACCAGATCCGGCAATCCGTCCAACGATATGGAGGTAGCATTGATCAGATAACGTTGATCCTCCCCAATCACCCGATCATCTTTATCCATCAGTTGCTGATTTCCAAAGATCTCCGGTTTGTTTTGAATGGGAGGCAATGCCGGTGCAACCTGTTCCAGATCAAAGGACCGGGCTGCCTCAAGGGTCGGGAATAAGCACAGGACGTGGATCTCCTCCGCAGTCTCCAACTCCATCGCCGGGACGACCGTAATGCCGATCTGCTTCCCGACGCTCATAGCCGCCTCTACATTTCCGGTGGTATTATGATCAGAGACAGCAATCATATCAAGCCCGCAGATCTTCGCCATATTCACAATATTATTCGGCGTCATATCCTCATCCCCGCAGGGAGAGAGCGCCGAGTGAATATGCAGATCGTAACGCAGCTTCATGATGCTGTCTCCTTTTTACTGATTTAATGCCCGGTAGATCTTCACCGCCGTCACATAGGTCGTATCCGGCGAGGAAAGAACGATAATATCATTTTCCATTGCTTTGGTCAGCGCAGTTTCATCCGGACGGACCCCCTCTGCCAAGATTACGCAAGGCAGATCTGCCATGACCGCTACCGCCATTACGTTGGGATTGGACATTACCGTCACCAGCGCGTCCTCATCCCCGGCGCGACCAATGACCCAAGAAAGCAGATCGCAGCAGTAGGCGCCACCCACATTTCCTGCCTCGATATCCCGCCCTGTAAAGTATGTAAATCCGCAGGCTGCGGCAAGCTCATGAACATTCATCATTCCATAATATCCTTTAAACGATTTTTCAATACCATCAGGCAGTCCGACATTTTTGCAGTACCCTCCACAACATCCACAGAAAAAGCGTGGCAGGAGGGGGAACCGCAGGCAGCGCAGTCGATTCCCGGAAGTTCTTTTTCGATTTTTTGGATCTCCTGCATTTTGATCATTGCTTTTTGGAGATCTTGATCCAATTGGAGGACCGGGTCGTACTCGATAGGCTTATGCCAAAGATATTCGTCGGGCAGAAGCTCATAATCCTTCATATGGTTGGCGGAAACCGGCATATACTTGCGCAGTTGACGCACCCGGGTGCGGGCTATGTAGGGGTTTTCAATGGTTAGACATCCGCCTACGCAACCGGAAACGCACGCTCCCAGCTCCACAAACTCCACATCTGACAGTTTATCATACTCAATTTCTTCCAAGATCTTGATGACATTTTCCATGCCGTCCGCCGCCAAATAGCGGGACCGCAGCAACGAGGTCGCCTCGCCGCCGGTATAGCCCCAGGAGATCCCGGTCAACCCACTTTCTGAAAGTGGCTTAGGCTGCTGAATTTTATTCATCGCCGCAAGTAACGGCTTATAGACGTCGGAAATTGCCAGAACACCATCCACCTCCGAGCTGTCAGCGCCGAGGGGCTGATGCATGGCAGTCACCTTCGCCGGACAGGGAGAAATGAAGAAAATACCGATCTTCTCACCGGGCAGACCGGTCTTTTTCATCGCTTCTCTGCGGGCAATATCCGCCGCGATATCCACCGGCGCTTTCACCGAAAGCAAATGGGGGATCAGCTTAGGAAACCGCACGCGGATCAAGCGAACGATTGCCGGGCAAGCAGTAGAAATGACCGGCTTGTGCGCAACCCCCTCGTTCAATTTGAGCCGGGTACATTCGGAAACCAGCTCTGCCGCACGTGCCACTTCAAAGACATCGTCAAAACCGATGTCTAAAAGACCGTTCAGCACATAGTCCACATTATCCAGATTGTTGAATTGCCCGTACAAGGCGGGCGCAGGCATTGCTACATTATATTCAAAATCATCCAGCATAGACAGCTTATCGCAAACTGCTTTTTTGGCACGGTGCGGACAGACCCGAATACATTCTCCGCAGTCGATACAGCGCTCTTTAATAATCGTTGCCTTGCCGTTTTTCACACGGATCGCCTCAGTGGGACACCGCTTTACGCAGGTAATGCAGCCACGGCAGCGATCCGCATCCAATGTAACAGAATGGAAGTATTCCATTATATCACCTCATGTATTGATCAGTATAGTCAGCGTCGTCCCGACACCCAATTCCGTTTTGATCTTCAGATCGTCAGAATATTTTTTTATGTTAGGCAGACCCATACCGGCGCCAAAGCCCAGATTGCGGACCTCCTCAGGCGCTGTAGAATAACCCTCCTGCATCGCAAGGTCCACATCTTTAATGCCGGGACCCCTATCCGCCAAAATGACCTTCACAGCTTTCTCGGTGATCTCAACAGTGGCTTCCCCGCCCTCGGCATGGATCACCATGTTGATCTCCCCCTCATACATGGCGATCGCCACTCTGCGAATCACATCGGGCGAAAAGCCCAGCTGCTTCAGCGCCTTCTTCACAGCGGAGGAAGCCTCCCCCGCCATGCTGAAATCATCGCCATCGACTTGGTATTTTAAAACGATCGGTTCCATTATACCTTATCCGCCCCTTCACTGTATAATCCGTTGATATACAACAAACCGCAAGCGGTATACATCCGATAATCAGTTGCCATGATCATGATGCCGTTATCCTCTGCAAGAGAGATCACCGCCTCCTCCGGACGCTTGCCGCGTACAAAGACGATGCACTTCATATCCATCATCTGCGCCGTACGAACCGTCTGGGGGTTGACAAGACCGGTCAGCAAAATACTCTGGTCCTTCACAAACGCCAGCACATCGCTCATCATATCAGAACCGCAGGCACTCTTGACCTCGCTCTCCAGCAGTTCTTGGCAGCAGAGGACCTCCGCATCCAGTAATTCACGCACTCTTGAAAGCTTCATTTTTTATCTCCTTTAGTCTTGGATCATTTAGAAAACGCCGCATATTTATGCAATAATTATACCATATATTATACTATTATTCAAGATAGAAGTTGCTGAAAAATCGGTTGACTTTTAAGTCTATTCGTACTATAATATATTTTAAATTAAATTTTAGAAAGAAAGGTGTATTTTACATGAGAGTTTACAATTTTTCCGCAGGTCCCTCCATGCTTCCCCTTGAAGTGCTGGAAAAAGCCGCCAGTGAGATGACAGATTACGGCACCTCCGGTCAATCCGTAATGGAGATGAGTCATCGATCTAAGGAGTACGGGGCAATTATCGAGTCAGCGGAAGGTTTACTCCGTAAAGTACTGTCCATTCCCGATAACTATAAGGTCCTGTTCCTGCAGGGCGGTGCCTCCAGCCAGTTTGCCATGATCCCCCTGAACCTGATGACCAAGAACGGCAAGGCGGACTATGTTATCACCGGTCAGTGGGCGAAAAAGGCTTATAAGGAAGGCAGCCGCTACGGCAACTGCCGCGCTGTTGCTTCCAGTGAGGATAAGACCTTCTCCTATATCCCCGAGCTCAACAGCGCGGACTTCGATAAGGATGCAGACTATTTCCATATCTGCTACAACAACACCATCTACGGCACCAAGTACTATAAACTGCCCGAAACCGGCAATGTACCCCTGGTCGCTGATATGTCCTCCTCCATCCTCAGTGAGGAGATCGATGTTTCCAAATTCGGCATGATCTATGCCGGTGCCCAGAAAAACATGGGTCCCGCCGGTCTGACCGTGGTCATCATCCGGGAGGATCTCGTCGGTGAGCCTCAGGCGATCACCCCCACTATGTTTACTTATCAGACCCATGTCGATAACGACTCTATGTTCAATACTCCCCCGACCTACGCCATCTATATTCTCAAGCTGGTTCTGGAATGGATCGAGAACATGGGCGGCATTAAGGTTCTGGAGGAGAAAAATAAGAAGAAAGCAAAATTACTTTACGACTTCTTGGACCAATCCGAGATGTTCCACCCCACCGTCATGGGCGAGTCCCGCTCCTTAATGAACGTCCCCTTTGTTACCGGTAACGAGGAACTGGACAAAAAGTTTGTAGCAGAATGTACTGCCAACGGTTTTGTCAACATTAAGGGTCACCGTTCGGTAGGTGGTATGCGCGCCAGCATCTATAATGCAATGCCGTACGAAGGCGTTGAGGCGCTGGTGAACTTTATGAAGAAATTCGAAGAGGAAAATAAATAATGAAGATCCAAACTCTGAATAAAATCGCAAAGATCGGCTTAGATGGCTTTGATCAGAAATACGAGATCTGCGACTCCTGCGATGCCCCCGACGGCATCCTGGTCCGCAGCGCTTCTCTCCATGAGATGGAGCTGCCTGCTTCCCTGCAGGCTGTTGCCCGCGCCGGCGCCGGTGTCAACAACATCCCGCTGGATAAATGCGCCGAGCAGGGCATTGTCGTATTCAATACCCCCGGCGCCAATGCAAACGCCGTTAAAGAACTGGCGATCTCCGCTCTGTTTCTGGCTTCCCGCGATATCATCGGCGGCATCGCATGGGCAAAGACCCTGACCGGCGACGATGTTGCAAAGCAGGTCGAAAAGGGTAAGTCTCAGTTTGTGGGACCCGAGATCATGGGTAAAAAACTGGGCGTTATCGGTCTGGGTGCCATCGGCGTTCAGGTTGCCAATGCTGCGCACCACCTGGGCATGACGGTTCTGGGCTATGACCCCTATATTTCCCTCCAGTCTGCCTGGAATTTGAGCCATCACGTTAAAAAAGCCGCAGATATCAACGAGATTTATTCCACCTGCGACTATATTTGTCTGCACGCACCTCTCACTCAGGAGACCAAGCACAGCATCAATAAGGATACCATCGCCACCATGAAGGACGGCGTGCGCATCCTGAACCTCTCCCGCGCGGACCTGGTCAACGATGAGGATATGAAAGCAGCGCTGGAAAGCGGCAAGGTCGCAAAATATGTAACGGATTTCCCCAACGAAAAGACCCTCAACATGAAGAATGCCATCCCCATCCCCCACTTAGGCGCATCCACCCCGGAGAGTGAAGATAACTGTGCTGTTATGGCGGTCAAGGAGCTGCGGGAGTATTTGGAGCTGGGTAATATCACCAACTCTGTCAACTACCCCAATGTTTCTTCCCCCTTTAATTCTGCGCTCCGTATCTGCATCTGCCACCGCAACATTCCGAATATGCTGTCTGCTCTTTCGGCAATTGTTTCAGCAGTAGGTGTCAATATTGAGAACCTGCTGAATAAATCTAAAGGAGATTATGCCTACACCATGATCGACTGCAACGAGGACATCGGCGACCGTGTTGCCGATGCTCTGCGAGCAGTTGAAGGTGTTCTGCGTGTTCGCTTTATTCGGTAAAATAAAATAAAAAAATAGCCCGTTTTTATTCAAAAACGGGCTATTTTTTTTGTTCTTTTAAGACCTTTTGAATTAGATCCTTGCAATCCGAGACGGATGTGATCTGACCGGCTGCCACCTTATATCCTGCAGCGCCGTTGATCCCTTTCAAATACCAAAGCATATGCTTACGGAATTCAATGCAAGCCTTTTCCTCCCCTTTATCCTCAATGGTATATGCCAGCTGACGAAGGCAGATCTCAAAGCGTTCTTCCAATGATAGATGCGTTTCTTCGCAGCCCGCAATCCTTTGCTTGATGCGCGAAAAAACATCCGGAGCACCCAGCGCACCCCGTGCCAGCACGATACCATCCGCGCCGGTCTCATTTAAAATTCGCTGCGCAGAAGCGCCGTCCACAACATCTCCATTAGCGATCACCGGAACCGAGACCGACTCTTTAATAAGACGGATCATGTGGTAATCAGCCTTACCTGTATAAAACTGCTCCCGGGTGCGACCATGGACTGTAATAAAAGCCGCACCTGCCGCTTCCATTTCTCGGGCAAAATCGATGGTTGACAGATCCGGTACTTCAATACCGATCCGCATCTTTACGCTGACGGGACCGCCACTTCCTCGGCGAGCTGCACGGACCAATTCCGCCGCCAACTTAGGTTCTTTCAGAAGCGCACTGCCATCCCCGTTATTAAAAATTTTCGGTGCCGGGCATCCCATATTAAGATCGATCCCGGCGGGATGAAAATGCTCCTGAATAAAGCCGGCAGCATATTCCATCGAGTCCGGTTCCCGTCCAAAAAGTTGAATAAGGATCGGAGTCTCGCCGGGTGTATAGCGTGCGAGCGATACCGTCTTATCCGCACCGAAACGGATGGCTTTGGCGCTGATCATCTCTGTTACAGTATAATCCGCGCCCCATTCCCGGCAGATCCGCCGGAAACCGCTGTCTCCGGGTCCAGCCATGGGGGCAAGCCCTATTTTATTACAGGGAGAGAACAGTTCGCTCACAGATCCGACTCCTTTCCATAGAATTAAAAAAAGCTCCGGTCGGGTTTCCGACCGGAGCAAAATGCAGCTTCAATTACTTCAGCTCAACAGTAGCGCCGGCTTCAGTCAGCTTATTCTTGATATCCTCAGCCTCATCCTTGGAAGCGCCTTCCTTGATGGTCTTGGGAGCGCCGTCAACCATCTCCTTAGCTTCCTTCAGACCCAGACCGGTGATCTCCTTGACAACCTTGATTACGTTGATCTTGGAAGCACCAGCGTTGGTCAGAACAACATCGAACTCGGACTTCTCTTCAGCAGCAGCAGCGCCGGCGCCGGGAGCGGCAGCAACAGCAACAGGAGCAGCAGCGGAAACGCCGAACTCTTCCTCGATCGCATGAACCAGGTCAGCCAGTTCCATAACACTCAGGGTTTTGATCTCTTCAACGATATTCTTAATATCAGCCATTTCTTTAATCCTCCAAATAAAATTAAATTAAATAGTAAATTTACGCAGGGGTAGCTTCGGTCTCGTTCTTCTGATCCACAACAGCCTGCAGAGCACGAGCCAGACCGGAAACATTGCCATTGAGGGCATAAAGCAGCATGCAGAGCAAGGTCTCCTTGCTGGGCATGGTAGCCAGTTTTTCCAGTTCTGCAACAGAAACAACCTTACCTTCTACAAAGCCGCCCTTGATGGTGAAGTAGTCATGCCCTTTGCTGAAGTCATAGAGGACCTTAGCGGGAGCAACAACATCATCATTGGAAACAGCCAGAGCAGTGGTGCCGTTCAGAACCTCAGACAGTTCATCCAGACCAGCTTCCTTAGCAGCAAAACGGGTCAGGGTATTCTTAACAACAGTGTAATCAACGCCTGCTTCTCTCAGCTTACTGCGCAGAGCAGTATCGTCGGCAACGTTGATTCCGCTATAGTCTACCAGAACACCGGTCACTGCGTTCTGAAGCTTATCCTTCAGCTCGGCAACGATCGTTTGTTTCTGAGCAATGATCTTATCATTTGCCATGAATTGATTACCTCCATTAGAATTTCAAAAAATAATGCTCCCAAACACGCAGTACACGCTTGGGAGCATAAAAATATCCTAAGATAATAAGCACTCCTCGGCGGGATATTAAGCCATTAGGCACCAGCTGTCTGCGAAGCATATTTTTTTGACTTAACAATCATACCACGAGATGGTATGATTGTCAAGACTTTTTTACATAAATTTGGACTGGTTGATCTTTACACCAGGACCCATGGTAGAAGCAACAACGCAGCTTCTCACATATTGACCCTTGGCAGCAGCGGGGCGAGCCTTGATAATGGCGCCCATCAGCGTATTGAAGTTCTCAGCCAGTTTCTCTTTACCGAAAGAAACCTTGCCGACCGGGCAGTGGATAATATTGGTCTTATCCAAACGATACTCGATCTTACCGGCTTTGATCTCAGCGATTGCCTTGGCAACGTCCATGGTTACAGTACCAGCCTTGGGGTTGGGCATCAAGCCCTTAGGACCCAGGACACGACCCAGACGACCGACAACACCCATCATATCAGGGGTAGCAACCACTACATCGTATTCAAACCAGTTTTCATTCTGGATCTTCGGAATGAGTTCCTCGCCGCCGACAAAGTCAGCGCCGGCAGCCTGCGCCTCTTCAGCCTTTGCGTTCTTGGCAAAGACCAGGACACGGGTAGTTTTACCGGTACCGTGGGGCAGGACAACTGCGCCACGAACCTGCTGATCCGCATGGCGGGAATCAACGCCCAGCTTTACATGCACTTCGACAGTTTCATCGAACTTTGCACGCGCAGCCTTGGTAACAGCCTCCATTGCTTCCTCGACGTCATACAGCTTGGTAGCGTCGATCTGCTTGGTGCTTTCAATATAAGACTTTCCTCTTTTCACCTAAATAAATCCTCCTTTGTGGTATTACGGAATGTTCCTCCCACAGATTTTCGGGGTTACTCTTCGACGGTAACGCCCATGCTTCTCGCAGTACCTGCGATCATGCTCATAGCAGCTTCGATATCAACTGCATTCAGGTCGGGCATCTTCTGCTCGGCAATCTTCTTGACCTGCTCCTTGGTAAGAGAAGCGACCTTGGTCTTATTGGGGACACCGGAGCCACTCTCGATGCCAGCTGCCTTCTTGATCAGGACTGCAGCAGGCGGAGTTTTGGTAACAAAAGTGAAAGAATGATCAGCGTAAACGGTGATCACGACCGGGATAATATACCCGATATCATTCTTCGTTCTCTCGTTGAATTCCTTAGCAAACGCCATGATATTGACGCCATGCTGACCCAGCGCGGGGCCAACCGGGGGCGCCGGAGTTGCCTTACCTGCCGGAATCTGAAGTTTAATGAACCCTGTTACTTTTTGAGCCATTTTCAAACACCTCCCTCGTGTTTCAATGTGGTAATATAGCGGAAAGATTAAAAAGTACTCTCCTCCCACTTGCGAAAACGCACCAGCGGTGCGATTTAGCCTTACTCTACGGGTGCAACCTGCTCGAAGGATACCTCAACAGAGGTCTCACGCCCGAACATGGATACAACCACCTTCAACTTGGAAGACTCGGGATATACCTCGTCCACCACGCCGACAAAACCGCTCATGTTGGAAGCGACAAAACGCACGGAATCGCCCTTCTTATAATCGGTATGAACCACCCGCTTCTCCACGCCGAGCTTTTCAATCTCAGCCTGGGTAAGAGGCAGAGGTTCAGAAGTAGAGCCGACAAAGCCGGTAACGCCCTGAATATTACGGACGATATACCAAGTTTCATCAGTCAGTACCATCTTTACCAATACATAGCCGGGGAAAACCTTGCGCTCGTATTCCTTCTGACCTTTTTCGGTCGTCTCAACAACGGTCTCGGTAGGAACAGAGATATCTTGGATGACCTCTTCCAGTTTGCGGTTTTCAATAATTCTGCGCAGGTTGGTTGCAACCTTATTTTCATATGCAGAATAAGTATGAATGGCATACCATTTTGCCGTATCAGCCATCGATCATCTGCTCCTTCCTAAAAAATCAACCGATCAAGCCGCCCAACCAATTGGTCAGCGCTTGAATTCCGGTAAAGAAAAGCCAGTCGAATATCCAGATAAACACACCGACTACAAGCACGCAAACGATAACAACCATCGTATTATTCAGCACCTGCTTGAAGGTGGGCCAAATAATTCTCTTGGTCATTTCGATGCGGACCTCACGGAACCAACTTCCGATTCTGGAAAAGACGGACTTTTTCTTTTTAGCGTTTTCTGCCATGATTGCGTCCTCCTTTTAAAACTTGGAAACTTACTTGGTTTCTCTATGCAAGGTATGCTTCTTGCAGAACTTGCAGTATTTGTTCATTTCCAGTCTGTCGGGATCGTGTTTCTTGTTCTTCATTGTGTCGTAATTTCTTTGTTTGCACTCTGTGCAAGCCAGCGTAATCTTGACTCTCATCTTTGCGGCACCTCCTGTTTTTTGGCCTCCCTGCATTAGTATTGGAGGGCAAATTTTTGCACAAAAAAATAAGCCCTACGGCAGGTATCTAAGATTATAGCATAGACTTTCGCTATAGTCAAGGACTTTTTACAAAATTTTTCAGGAGGCGAAAACCAGCGTTTTCGCCTCCCTTTTTAATTATTTAAGCCGTTCCAACAGCAGCTGATTGATCAGCTTAGGGTTGCCCTTCCCTTTAGACTGCTTCATACACTGCCCCACCAGGAAGCCGACAACATTCGTCCGTCCGTTACGATATTCTTCCACCGCAGAGGGATTGGCAGCCAAGACTGCATCCACAATTCCAGCCATCTCATCCTCGTTGCTGTTCTGCACCAGTCCTTCACGCTCCACAATCGCCATGGGTTCGGCACTGTCCTCCAGCATGATCGACAGCACCTTCTTTGCGGCGTTACCGGAGATGGTTCCCTTATCCACCAGCTGCAGCAACGCCATCAGCCGGGAGGGGCGAACCGGGAATGTATTGATCTCTTCATTACGGTCATTCAGATACTTAGAAATATCACCCAAAATCCAGTTCGCCGCATTCTTCGCCAGCTTTGCATCAATGACAGTGCAGGCATCAAAATAGACTGCACGCTCATAGTTTCTGGCGATGATGCCGGCATCCACCTCGGGCAGATGATAGTCCAATACATACCGCTTGGTTTTTTCATTGGGCATTTCGGGGATCTCTTCCTTCAGCTGATCGATCCAGGATTGCTCCAATGCCACCGGAGGAATGTCCGGCTCAGGGAAATAGCGGTAATCCTGGGCATCTTCTTTAGAGCGCAGCAGAACATTGATTCCCTTTTCATCGTCCCAGCGGCGGGTCTCCTGGGAGATCGTTCCGCCGTTCTCCAGAATTTCGATCTGGCGGGCAGCTTCATAATCAATGGCGCGCTGAGCACCGCTGAAGGTATTGATATTCTTCATCTCGCAGCGAGTGCCAAACTGATCGGAACCCTTGGGACGGACCGATACATTGACGTCGCAGCGGATGGAACCCTCCTGCATCTTACAGTCGGAGATCCCAATATACATCAGGATCGTACGAATGGTCTCCAGATATTCCCGCGCCTCCTGGGAGGAACGAAGATCCGGCTCGGACACGATCTCGATCAACGGCACACCGCAGCGGTTGAGATCCACCAGAGAGTACGGGATCCCATCCTGATGCAGCAGCTTTCCGGCATCCTCCTCAATATGGATCCGGGTGATACCGACCCGTTTAGTTTCGCCGTTCATCATAAATTCCACAGCGCCGTCATGGCAGAGAGGAATATCAAACTGGGAGATCTGATAAGCTTTGGGCAGGTCGGGATAATAATAGTTCTTACGGTCCTGCTTCAGCATGGTATCGATCTTACAGCCGGTGGCGTGACCCATCCGGATGGCATACTCCACCACCTTACGATTGAGCACCGGCAACGCGCCGGGCATACCGGTACAAACCGGACAGCATTGGGTATTGACCTCTCCGCCAAAGCTGTTTTTACAGGAACAGTAGATCTTGGTTTTGGTATTTAGTTCGGCATGGACCTCCAGACCGACTACGACTTCATACTCCTTCATTTTCACCCTCCACATGGATCATTTTTAAGAATTCGTCTTCTTCTATCACCGGAACGCCCAAGGACTGCGCCTTAGTCAACTTACTACCGGGTTTATCCCCTAATATTAAATAAGAAGTTTTTTTGGAAACAGAACCGGAAACCTTTCCGCCCAAGCGCTCAATAGCAGCACCGGCTTCATCACGGCTCATGCTGGCAAGTCCACCGCTCAAAACAAAGGTTTTGCCCGCCAACTGATCGGAGACTTCCGCCTTCTCATAGTTCATTTGCAATCCTACCTGGCGCAGCCGCTCGATCAGATCACGATGCTCCTCTTTTGCAAAATATGCAACTACATTTTCCGCCATGGTATCGCCGAAATCATAAAGATCTGTAATATCATCAGCAGACGCAGCCATGATCTGCTCCATTGAACCAAAGCGATCCGCCAGCAGCTTTGCCGCCTTAGATCCGATATTGCGAATACCCAGGGCATACAGCACCCGATCCAGCGGTGCTTTTTTGGACTGTTCCAATGCCATCAGCAGGTTATCCGCCGATTTCTCGCCAAAGCCCTCCAGCACTGAAAGCTGTTCCCTTTGCAAGCGATAGAGGTCGTCCAAACGCTGAATCAGACCGTTATCGAGTAGCTGCTCGATAACGGCAGGTCCCAGACCGTCAATATCCATCGCCGCTTTCGATGCAAAATGCTCAAACTGACGCTGGATCTTTGCCGGACAATCATCGCTGCCGCAACGCAGAGCGATACCGCTTTCGTCGGGGATCAAAGTACCGCCACAAACCGGACATACTTCCGGCATTTCATAGGGGCGGCTATCCACCGGACGCTTCTCGCGGACGACTCTTACCACCTCGGGGATAATATCTCCCGCTTTTTGCACTATCACCGTATCCCCCACCCGGATATCCAGGTCACGAATATAATTCTGGTTATGCAGGGTCGCCCGGGAGACGGTCGTCCCCGCCAACTGTACCGGCTCCAGTTCCGCATTGGGGGTCAGTACACCGGTCCGTCCCACCTGAATGGTGATGCCCTTCAAAAGGGTTGGCTTTTGCTCCGGCGGGTATTTATAAGCAATTGCCCATTTAGGCACCTTAACCGTCTCACCCAAAAGAGTACGGTCCGCAAACCGATCCACCTTTAAAACAGCACCGTCAATATCAAAGCCCAGCTCATCACGAACGGCATTGAACCGCTCCACCTCCGCAAAGGCTTCGGTAATATCGGAAAATAATTTATAAAAGGGGCTGACCTTAAAGCCCAGCTCTTTTAAATAATCCAGGCTTTCGGCGTGACCCTCCGGCATTTTGCCGGCAGTCTGCTGGATATTAAACACGAAGATATCCAAGCGGCGCTCCGCTGTAATCTTACTATCCAGCTGGCGCAGAGAGCCTGCAGCGGCATTTCGAGGATTGGCAAAGGTCTTTTTTCCGGTTTGGATACATTGCTCATTCAGCCGATCAAAGCTCTTGCGGGGCATATAGACCTCGCCCCGGACCACAATATCCACCGGCTCCTTCAAAATCATTGGGATACTGCCGATGGTCTTGAGATTCGCCGTCACATCCTCGCCGTCCTGACCGTCGCCCCGGGTCGCACCACGTACAAACACGCCTTTTTCATAGGTCAACGCCACTGAAAGACCATCGATCTTTAGCTCCACTGCATAGCGCGCATCCGGGCAGACCTTTTTGACGCGTTCATCAAAAGCGACCAGCTCGTCATAGGAAAAGGCATCCTGCAGACTGAGGAGCGGCACCTGATGATGAACGGATTCAAGATCTTTCGCCACAGCACCGCCTACCCGCTGAGTCGGAGAGACCGGCGAACGCAGCTCGGGAAATTTCTCCTCTAAGGCGGATAGACTGCGCATCATCATATCGTAGTCATAATCCGAAATGACCGGCGCATCCTCCACATAATAGCGGTAAATATGCTCATTGAGCTGCTGGGTCAGCAATTCAATTTCTTTCTTTGCCTGCTCCGCCGTCATAACGTCTCCTCTAACTTCTGATCCAAAAGCTTGGTATTGCCTTGGATCCGTTCGTTTTCATTAATGTATTCATAGGGGTATTTCATATTGATCACCCGCTCAATGCGCCCATTCTTTCCGGAGATGATCTTAGAGGAAGCGCCGGCACCGCAAGCGGCAACGGTATGCAGATCCTCCATCATATAAAGGTTATACAATCCTATCGTCTCCGGGCGGGAAAAACCGATATTCTCGCCGTTGGAAACGGTGTTCTTCTGCCGGTACATATAATATGGCAGATACCCCAGATCCAGCAGTCGTTTATAGGCACGATCCAGCATCCGCTGAACATGGTCGTTGGCGGGATCGAAATATTCCCCGGTGCCATGCAGACGGGAAGAACGCTTGATCGCCAGGGTGTGAATGGTAATATTATCCGCACCGGCATCCAAAACATCCTCCAGGGACTGGGTAAATGACATTTCACTCTCGCCGGGCAGGCCGGCGATCAAATCGGTGTTTATACTATCAAAATTCAATTGCTTTGTCAAGGAAACGGCGTCGAAATACTGTTCACGCGTATGCTTGCGCCCTACCGCCGATAGGATCTCATCATTGGTAGTCTGGGTATTGATGCAGATACGGGTGACTCCCATTTTCTTTAAAAGCTCTAATTTTTCTTTGGTAACCGTATCGGGACGCCCCAGCTCATAGGTGAATTCCTGCAATTCATTTCCGACATACGTCTTCACCGTATCAAGCAGACGCTCGATCTGCGCGCAGGATAAAATGCCCGGTGTTCCTCCGCCCACATAAACAGATTTTATAGCAAGGCGGTGCTTTTTCAATACCGCGCATTTGTCCTTGATCTCCTCCACCAGGCAGTCCAGATACTGCTCGATCAGATGGTTGCTTTTCTCCGCCGCCACGCTGATAAAGGAGCAATAGGTGCATCGGGACGGACAAAAGGGGATCGCCACATAAAGACTAGCTTCCTTACTGCTATCCGTTTTTACCGTTTCCATCACCTTACAGATCTGATGCAAAAGCGGAATCTTTTCCGGCTGCATACAGTATTCATTCAGCAGGTACTGCCGGGTAGCGCCCGGACCTTTTTCATCCAGCAGCCGTCGGTAAATGCCGGTGGGTTTGATGCCGGTCAAGATCCCCCAGGGCGGACAGATCCCGGTGGCGCGGTGAAAGACCTGATAGATGGTATGCTTCACCGCCATCAGCCGCCCCTCTTTATCGGGGATCGGGATCCGTTTCTCACTCTCCAGCTTTTTCCCCCGATATCGGAAGGTGGCTTTGGCATATAGCCCATTTTTTCCATCCACCAGCCGGGTGGAAAGCCAGCTCTCCCCTTTCGGTCTTTTCGAAAAGACAACCGGCTCGCCGGGGAAAAAGAGAAGGGACATTCCGGTCACATCATATTCAAATTCATGTCCGCTGATTTTGATTTCCATTTCAGATCCTGCAATACATATTATTTTTCATTTCATAACTCAAGGTGGTGGACTCACCGTGACCGGGATAGCAGACGCAATCGTCCAGGGTGAACAAGCGGGTTCGGATGGACTCCACCTCTTTTTTAAGATCTCCGAAGGGCGGAAAATCCCCGCCCACCGAGTCCCGGAAAAGGGTATCACCGGTAAAAAGCATCTCTCCGCAACGATAACAGACGCAACCTTGGGTATGCCCCGGGGTATGGATCACTTCAACAGAAAGTCCGCCGAACTCAAGGCAGTCCCCATCCTCCAAAGCAATGGCTTGGGTTTCCAGCGTCAGGGGGCGCATATAAATACGCATCGAGAGGTTAAAATCCGCCCGGCTTAGGTATTCCAGATCAAGTCTATGCAGATAGACCGGGCAGGAAAAAACCTTTGACACATGATCGATCCCCTCGATATGGTCCGCATGACCATGGGTCAAGAGAATGGCGCAGATCCGAATACCGGACTGCCGGGCGGCGAGAACGAGTTCCTCACCACTGCCGCCGCAATCGATCAAGATCCCTTCGCCGGTCTCCTCGTTCGCCAGCAGATAGTTATTGCAGCGCATAGCGCCGGTTTCAAAGCGGGTTAGCTTCATTTCAGATCCTCGCTGTCGATGATGATATTAATAGGTCCATCGTGCAGCGCCTCGATCTTCATATCACCGCCGAAAACGCCGCCTTTGACCTTTACACCGAATTCTCTTAACCGCTCCAGCGCATACTGATACAGTTCCTCTGCCGGCTCATATTTCATGCTCTCGGTAAAGGAGGGGCGAAATCCCTTATGCACATCTCCATAGAGAGTAAAATTGGAGACGAACAGCATCTCACCGTCCACATCTGCCAAGGAGCAATTGAGCTTGCCTTCCGGATCGTCCATCACCCGAAGTCCGGCGACCTTTTTCAAGGCTTTTTCGATGCTCTCTTTATTATCCTGCGCAGAAAAGCCGCAGAAAACCAAAAGACCTCTCCCGATCTCGGAGATCACTTCACCGTCCACCCGCAGGCACGCACTTTTTACTACTGTACAAATTGCTCGCATTTTTGCTCCTATTCTCTATGGACATCAATGACATCCGGATCCTTACGGATCTTGGATGCGATATAATTCAGATGATCCACGCTTTTGACCTCAAGTCCGATGGCAACCATCGAGACCCCCACCTCTTCCTCACGGGAAACGATGCTACGAATATTGACCTTCAGGTCCGCAAAGATTCGGGTTAAATTTGCCATAACACCGATAGAATCCTTGACATGGATCAGCAGGGTCGTTGTAAAGCTATTGCTCTCTGTGGTATCCCAGCGGGCAGCCAACCAACGCTCACCATCCATTTCCATGCCCCGGCGGGCATTGGGACAGTCTGTCTTATGAATAGAAACGCCGTAGCCTTTTGTGATAAAGCCGCAGATATAATCTCCGGGCAACGGATTGCAGCACTTGGCGAATTTGATCAGGCAGTTATCAATACCTTCCACCACAACACCGCCGGCACTCGCCTTTGGCTTGGAGATGGGCATTACCTTGATGGGGCGGTTTTCCTTTTCAAGCTGCTCGCAGTGCGCGCGGATCCTGCGCTCCACCTTTGCCAGCGGCACCCCTCCATAGCCGATCGCTGCATACATATCCTCAATGGAATTAAAATGCATCTGGGCGGTCACCGCTTTGAGGATCTCATCCCGGTTTTCTTTATTCAGCCGGATACCGCTGCGGCGCAGCGCCTTTTCCAGATCCTCCATACCGGTAGCGATATTTTCGTCCCGGCGTTGATTCTTGATCCAATGGCGAATCTTATTCTTTGCTACGCTGGTCTTGACGATCTTCAGCCAGTCTCGGGAGGGACCGTGATTTGCAGAAGAAGTGGTCAGGATCTCGATGATCTCGCCGTTCTTTGGGGTATATTCCAGACCGACGATCTTACCGTTGACCTTGGCACCCACCATTTTATTCCCCACTGCACTATGGATGGCATAAGCGAAATCGATCACTGTGGAGCGGGCGGGCAGATTGACCACATCCCCTCGCGGGGTAAAGACAAAGACCTCATCGTCAAAAAGATCGATCTTCAGGGCGCTGATGAAATCCTCCGTATCGGATACATCCTCCTGGGTCTCCAGCAGCGTACGGACCCACTTTAACTTATCGTCGATGGTCGCCTTGCCGCTCTGCACATTGCTTTTATATTTCCAATGGGCTGCGATACCGTATTCCGCGGTATTATGCATCTCCCAGGTACGGATCTGCACCTCAAAGGGAATTCCCTCTTTACCGATGACAGTGGTATGCAGGGATTGATACATATTTGGCTTGGGCGTGGAAATATAGTCCTTAAAGCGTCCCGGGATCGGGTTATAAAGATCGTGAATGACGCCCAGCAGATAATAGCAGTCATTGACTGTATTGACGATCAGCCGGAAGGCGTAAATATCGTAAAGCTCCTCAAAGTTCTTATTCTGGGTAAAAAGCTTGCGGTAGATACTGAACGTATGCTTGATACGGTAGGTCAACTCAAAGGGGATCTCATATTCCGCCAGCTTATCGCAGATATTTTTCTTGGTCTTTTCGATAAAATCCTGACCATGCCCCTCGAATTCCGTCAGCTTTTCCTCGATCATCCGGCAGCCATCGGGATCCAGGTAGGAAACAGAAATATCCTCCATCTCCTGCTTGACCTTCTGCATACCAAGACGATGCGCAAGCGGTGCATAGATCTCCAAGGTTTCCCGAGCAGTTTGCAACTGCTTTTCCCTTGGTCTTGCACCCAACGTACGTATGTTATGAAGCCGATCTGCCAGCTTGATCAAAATGACGCGGATATCCTTTGCCATGGCAAGGAACATCTTACGCAGATATTCCACCTGCGCTTCTTCCTTAGTGGTATATGGAATCTGCCCCAACTTGGTAACTCCATCAACCAGGTTGGCACATTCCTCACCGAATTCCTTTTTGATGGCATCAAAGGTCAGGTCGGTATCCTCAATAGTATCGTGCAGAAAGGCAGCCACCATCGAGTCGGTATCCAAGCCGAATTCATAGACCAGCTTCGCGACCTCAATGGGATGGCAGACATAAGGCTCGCCGGAGGAGCGCATCTGCCCATCATGGCACTCCTTTGCCCGACGGTAAGCGCACTCGATCTTTTCAATATCAAAGCGCCTTTCGTCTCGTCTGAGTAATTCAATAAATTCCGAAAAGAGTCTTTCTTCTATACACACGCTACCTCACCTGCCTTTTCTGTAATATCCTTCAATATTTCCGAGTCCTCCAGATGCACCCGCTTTTCCGCATGGATGCAAAGGTGAGTCAGAATCGAGCCGGAGGAATGATAGGTCAAGATCCCTAATTCCCGCAGGATCTTCAGGGAATAATAAACTGCACCCTCTGTGATCCGGTATTGCTGCTCCCGGGCGATCCGCTCGGGTAATGTATAAAAATCAACGGCTGTCACATTCTTTGACACCTGACGCTGCAGGTAACGGTATAGTGCAGCGGTATCTTCCCGGTCCGGGATATCCTCCGCAAGCGGCTCATCCCGCTCCAGGCGGCAAAGGGTTTCCGTAAAAGGTGCGCTTTTCTTCGCCGCATACCGGACGTCCTTCAATGAAAACTGGATACTTTGCCGCCCGTTATAGTTATTGATGTCTGCCTCAAAGACAATATCCAGCCGCTCTCCCGGCTGATAGCAAAAAGAGGAGGGCGGAACGTTGAAATAAAATGCTGTCACTCGTATATGACCGTATTGCAGGACCAGACGCATATGGTTTCCATTTGCCGTCGGCACTGCGTCCTGCAGATATACATTCTGCATACAAAAGATCGGGGTCTCATTACCGCGCCCGAAAGGCGCCAGACGTTCCAGATCCCGGATCTGATCCAGGGTCAGATCCTGCTCCTGAAGCAGGCAGTCGATCTCTATACTCTCATCGAACTCTTCCTTCTCAAGAAAACGATCTACCTCCCGGCAGAACGCATCCCTGAACGCTTCCAAGCCATCCGCCCGGACCAAGACACCTGCAGCATATGCATGTCCGCCAAATTTCTCTACTCGATCAGACAGCCGCTCCAATGCCTCAAAAAGATTGAAGGGTCTCACGCTGCGCCCCGAGCCTTTAGCATGCCCCTCGTTGATCGAAAATAAAATGCAAGGCTTGCCATAACGATCCTTCAGGCGGGAAGCGACGATTCCGACAACGCCGTTATGCCAGTCCTCACTCCATAAAACGATGGCGCTTCGGTTCGCATTTTGCGGATCGTCCTCGATCATAGCGACCGCCTCTTCTAAAATACGGTTTTCGATCTCCTGACGATGATTATTCTCTTTGCAGAGGGCGGCAACCAGCTCCTCCGCCCGTCCGAGGCTGCGGGTAGTCAAAAGCTCCACGCCGGTGGAGGCATCCCCCATTCTGCCGGCGGCATTGATCCGCGGGGCGATCACAAACCCGATGGCGGAGGTATCAATTGGGCGATCCCCCACGCACTGATCGATCATTGCACGCAGACCAAGGCAACCTGTGTTCTTCAGGTTTTTCAGTCCGCGGCGGACGATATAACGATTTTCGCCCAGCATGGGCATGATATCTGCGATGGTGCCCACCGCAGCAAAGGTGGCATAGCGCTCTTCTCCGTCGCCTTGACCGTAACGCTGATCCAGCGCACAGACCAGTTTATAGACTACACCGACACCGGCGAGTTCTGCAAAGGGATAGCCGCTTTCTGCATACTTCGGATTGAGGATCAAGGTATCCGGCACAACCGCCTGGCACTCGTGGTGATCGGTAATGATCACTTCCAAGCCCAGTCTTTTGGCTTCCTCCACCTCTTTGACAGCGGTAATTCCGGTGTCCACCGTAATCATCAGCCGGGTGCCCCTATTGGCAATGGTGCGGATTGCGTCCATATTGACGCCGTAACCTTCTGTAAACCGGCTGGGAATATAGTAATCCACCGTTCCGCCCAATTCGCGCAGCGCCTCCACCAGTAAGCCGGTGGCAGTAATGCCGTCCACATCATAATCGCCGTAAACGGTAATCTTTTCCTTGCTTTCAATGGCACTTCCGATGCGTTCCACCGCCCGCTCCATTCCGCGGAATAAAAAGGGATCGTAAAGCGCGGATCGGTCTGTCTTCAAAAAGCGCTGCGCCTTTGGGGCGGTATCGATCCCCCGATTGATCAGAACGCGGGCGAAAAAATGGGAGCAATGAAGATCACGACACAATGCGACAACGGCATTTTCATTCTGCTCTTTGATATTCCAACTGCGCATTATGCTGCCCCCTTTAAATAAAATAATATATATTATAGCATTATAAATATAATTTAGCAATAATTACAGACAAAAAAATATGCTTTTCTGCAAATTGGCAGAAAAGCATATTTTTTATCAGGATCTGGAGATCAAAAGCAGCTGTTTATCCTCCAGGATATCCCGGCTCAGGTCATTCATACTTTTAATGGCAGAAACGGAAGTGGCATACTTTCTTGCGATATCCCAAAGCCGCTCCCCCTTTTCCCCATAATAAACCACCAGCGGTGCGGAACGTACCGGTTCCATAGGATGCTCGATATCCACCTCCACACCGGAGATCACATCATGGATCTCTCTTGAAAAGACCATGATGGAGCAGGCAAGCTCGGTCTTTAATTCAATGCTCTCGCTGCCCACAGACCAATCCATTCCCAAAACACAAGGACGCACCTCACAGCGCATCCGTCCGGAAAGCCGCTGCAGTTCCTTTTTAAGTGTAAAGGGTAAAGACTTGTCAACGCTTCTGTAATGATCACCCTCCCGAATGAACATGGAAACATCCAAAACCCCTTCGATGGATAGAGTCTTATCCTGTCCGGTGATCTTTTGCACCACTGGTGAACCCAGCGCCTGGATCACCTCAACATCGACGGTATCCAACGGGATCTCATTGCGGACCGTTTCGTTGATCTCCCCCTGCTCGGTCATCTCCTCCACCGCCAACTGATCTCTCCTAAGCTCCAAAGGATAGCGATTGGAATAGGCATCTGTCAGCAGGCGGTGCTCCCGGTTGTCATATAGTTCGCCCTCGGTCAGTAATGTGGCGGTAATGGAGATCAGGCGATTTTTTCCGCCATCGTCCGCCTCCACATCGGTCCTCAGATTCTGAATAACCGAGTACGCCTCCATGCAACCGCTATCCTCCTGCTGCTGCAGTTCCAGGATCTGGCTGAAGGGGATCGCAGTCGAAGTACTTTCCACCTTGCCAGGATCCGATTCCGGCGTAAAGAGCACATAGAGATCAGCGACCCCCTTGATGATCGCCTTTCCGGGCAGGATCTTTACATCCTTGATGCATACAGATCCTTCGGTTTTTAAAATATCCTGAATATCGGTATGTACCTCGATCTCGCCCTGGACCTTTGTTGTGTCAGCGGTGTGCTCCAGCACTGTATAAACAGTGGTCGGCAAAAATAAAGCTTCTGCCTCATTACAGTCCATCTCCTCAATGGTTTCGGACATCTGCTGATCCTTTACTTTTAATGCAACAGATACCGTCGCCCGGGCGCTGACCTTACGGGGATTGAGTAATCTGCAGGAAGTACCTGCCACCCGGACAATTGCTTGGGTCCAGGGATGCTCCCCGGTCTCTTTCAGCGGAAAGCTTTCACTGAAGTTTACTGTTTCTGAAAGCGATTTGATCCCGCCGTCCTCTTCCCCCTGGTAAATGACAGAAAAACGGCAGCTTCCCTCCAAATTGAGTCGGTCACCCTCTACCTCCTTTTTGGTGATGGTAGGGACCGCATTGCACTGAATGATCTTTTCGGCTGCCGGGAAATAATCCGGGATCAGAAGGTCGCTTTCACACTTTTCCTCTAAGAAATTTTCATACAGCGTTTTGGTCGCTGCCACCATCGTTTGTTGCTGATTACACTCCATGGTCCACGGCTCCTTTGTTTTTTATTATTACTTATGCCGAAGAGCCATGCTTTATGACATTTTAATCCACATTGCGGATCTTAAAAAAACGCTTTAATATTCCGCGCAAAAACCTCGGAGGGCGCACAACGACTACCTGCATAACCTTCACTCCTTAAGTAAATTTTGCAATTACCACACCCATAACAAGCACCAGGATACAGCAAATTGCAATGATCAGAATATCCGGAAGAAAAATCTGAATCAATATTCCCAAAGCAACGGCGGCTGCAATGTAGCCTACAGTCTTCAAAACGCTGTTCTTTTTCACAGAATCCGCTCCTCTCCCAAGATATTCTTTGCCTTATTCTATGCGAAACTCCGCAGGATGGTACCAATGGTAAAAGGAGGTGGAATAAAGCAGGTTTACCCGGGAGCGGATCTCCGCCACCGTCGCCGTCACTTCATGGTCGTCCTCAGTCGCAATATATGCATTCAGTTTATGGAGCAGTGTTTCCAGCTCCTCCATTCTACCGGTTGGAACCAATCGATGCGCCCAAAAATTGCGGGATATAAAAAAATCATCCAGTTCTGCGGCGAGCTCTTTCTTTTCCTCATAGGATTCTGCCTGCTCTATGGCATCCAGGCGGGTATTCATGCCGTCCGCATACCGGGTCATAAACCATAGATCGGCGATGACAACTGATAAAATAAAAACCGTGATCAGGCTCAGACTGATTAAAGTACGCTTCATCTTAATTCCCGCTTTACCAAAAAAGTTTCTCCGTTATCGTCCATCGTCAGCATAAAAACCTCCTTCATCGGCATCTCATATCCTTTTAAAATGTGGGAAAGTTGCTCCTCGCTCACCGCTTTTGCTTTCATGTTTTTATGCACAATATGCCCGTCCATGACCAGGATCACCGGAATCCCGCCGCTTTCAGGGACCGAAACCTTCATATCCTCCGCAGAGGGCGGAGCTTTCTGGGGCTTAGGAATCACCGAGACGGTCCCATTGGTCTCCAGCACCGCTGTCGAAATATCCTCCACCCGCAGAATACCGTTTCCCCGCATCGCCTCCATAATATCCTCCATGGACACCCGGGTACGCAAAAGTTCCCGCTGGTTGATCTTCCCCTGATAGATCAGCAGGACCGGCTTCCCATAGCAAAATGCGCGCAAACGCATGGATTTCAGGGTCAAAAGTGACATTAATAACTCCAATCCCGCCATTAAAAACATGGGCATGATCCCCCAGATCAGCGGCATATTCAAGTCCTGCATCGGAAGCGCCGCCAATTCAGAGATCATGATAGTAATAACCAATTCCGACGGCTGCAGCTCCCCAATCTGCCGCTTGCCCATGATCCGAACCGCCACCACTACCGCGATATATAAAATAATACAGCGAAATACGCTGATCAACACAGCCATCACCTCACCGTTATTTTTTGCAAAGACCTCCATAATATACAAGCACCGGAAGGATGACTCCTTCCGGTGCATTCATATCATTTATTCAAAGGAAGCAAGCTGGGCTTGCAGATCCTCCACATATTCTTCCATAGTGATTCCGCGGTTATAGATCTCATTTGCGATCTCAACGCCCACATAACGGTAATGCCAGGGCTCGTAACTATAGCCGGTGATCTTTTCATCGCCCTTGGGATAGCGCAAGATAAAGCCATACTCATGGGCATGGGAAGAAAACCATTTAAATTCTTCTGTTTGGTCGTAATTCTCATGCAGGCAAGCATATTTATTAACGATCTCCGGAATACAGACATCCGCCGCCAGACCGGTATGGTGCTCGCTGGCGCCGGGCGGTGCATAATACTCATCGGTCAGGCGAATGGCTTCTTCTTTCGAATAGCCTTCATTTTCCCAGTAAGCAATTTTATTATAATATTTATTATACTGACTGGAATAAGACCGATATCCGGAGTACAAAGTATAACTGTACCCTGCCTGCCGCCCGGCATTGATCAACTTTCTCAGCGCCGCTGCGCAGGTACTGTTCAACTTGTAATCGCCGCTATAGGTCACCAGATCGTCACCCACATAGCTCTCTGAGAGCCGATGATCCCGGTTAACAAAGATCATATAAGGATCATTCAGAATTTCCTCAATCTCCGCCTTTGTACGCGTCACAGGAACCCATGTATTATTGGGTTCGGGTTCGGGCTCCGGTTTGGGCTCCGGTTTGGGTTCCGGTTTGGGCTCCGGTTTGGGTTCCGGTTCGGGTTCAGGTTCGGGTTCGGGCGTTGGTTCCTCCTTCTGCTCCACGGTCTGATCTGTTTCGGAAGTGGAAGGATCTGTATGAGAAGAATCTTCAACGTTATCAGGGGCTTCTGGTTCCGGCTTCTTGGAGCAAGACCAGATCAACGACGCGATCAGTACGATCACACAAAGCAGAGCGAAAACCAATGCAAGTGAGCGTTTGTTTTTCATTTTTTACACCTCCATATTACACAAAGAAAGGATTCACCTTATGAAAAAACCATGGAATTATTACAAAGTCAAATGGTCTTCTTTTTTTATCACTGTTTTTATCCTGGGACTTGGACTGCTGGGGCTCTATATGGTACGCCCGCAGACGGCAAACCAGTCGGAGCAAAAAAACGCTAAACCGGATACGCCGCCGGAAAATACCGCCGGTTATTACTCCAACACAGTGTTCGGTGAACTGATCGAAGAAAACCTATCAGAGCTGAACTTCATTCAAGAGATCCGCTTCAGCGGCGAAAGCGAGGGGCATTTTTCCATCAGCGGAACCTTTTCCGACCCGGAACGGCTGACCGCCATCTGCACGGAACTGGCGCCCTTTAAGACCTTATTGAATGCACTCAAAGGTGAAAGCGTCACCATCAACGGGCACATCGGCGAAAGTCCAGACGGCAACGGATGTTTTATTGCAGATACCATCACCTTTTCCGGACACACACTGCCCGCCGGGATCGCCACCTCTTATATTGATGAATACACCGGATTGAACGACCTTTTAGAGGTCCCGGTAAATCAGATCCAGCTCACCGAGAGCGGCATCACATTCCAAAAGGAAATCCCAACCGCTATTCAAATTGCTTCGTATAAGTAGATGGGTCGCTCTTCTTGGGGATAAAGCGCACCAGCGAGATGCTAACGGCGGAGAGGATTGAAACAATCACCGCCAGTTGCCAATGCGCCAGACCGTACATGGAAATAAAGGGGATCGGCAGGATCGCCCCTGCCTCCAGCAAGACTGCAAAGAGTACCCAGGCGACTGAAACACCGGGATGATACGGCTCCTCGCTGATCTTATGCAGCAGACAGGCGGATGCGATCTCCATGGCGGCAAACGCAAAAAACACCAGTGCAAAGGATATATGACCCGCCGCCGGGCGGAAGATGCTGATGATGGTATTGTCGGCAAAGCTGAGGTAGCCCTCGCTTTCCACAATGCAGGGACCGTTGAAGAGTCCATTCCCTGCCACAACAAGAGTCATAAACAGCAAATAAAAGGTCAGAAAGGCACCGGGCGCCGCACCAAAGCCGAAACAAAAGGAATAGCCTCCCTGTTCGTTATAGCGCCCAAAAAACGCAAACTTGACCAGCATCAGCCGTATGAGGCAAAGCAACGCCAAAAAGACCATGCCGACCATACTGCGGAAAAAGGGTGTATTATAGTAATAATCCGGGTTGAAGGTCACATGATACAGCAGAAGGATCACCAGAAAATAGATGACGGCGGTAATGATCCCCAAGGAAAACATTCCCCAGCGGAGCCTGACCTGAAGTTTTTTTCTTAGAAACAGATAGAGTGCGGCAAATCCGGCAATGGACAAAAGAAATGCCGCGATATAGCAAAGAAGGATCGCCGTCATACCGTATCCTCCTTTTTCTTTTTAAAGGACAGCGGCAGCGTAAAATATGCCACCACCAAATTAAATACCAAAACCGCCGCAATGAATGTGTAGGTCACATAGACGCTTGAGAAGATCAACATCACAGCGAACATCAAAAAATAAGAAAGTGCAATGGCAGCACCGGCATAACGCTGCTTTTCCAGCGCAAACTGATGCCCAACTGCCGAGATCAGGATATAGATCACACCGCTGATCAGCATCAGCAGTCCAAAGGCAAGGGATTGGCTCATATCGATCTCCCCGATATGGATCAGTCCAAAAATCAGCAGATTCTGCGCCAGAACAAAGCCACATCCGAAAGTCAAGCCGGCATAGGCATCCCTTTTGGCTTTGATCGCTGATTCGAAGCTGATCAGCTTCATGAACTCAGAGCCCAGCCAGAAGAGCAGCAGGATCAGCCCACCGCCCACATAAATATAAACATCTGCATCCGATTCGCTGGAAACGCTGATCGATGTTAGGAAGATCCGGCTGAACACCAGCAGCAATACCGCCACCGCCGCCAGGACAACAAAAAACGTCCCAAAACCATACAGAGCCGGTTTAAATGCCACCTCTTTTCGCTTTTTGGAAAAAAGCAGGGCCAGCAATACTACCGAAGGAACTGCCGCCCCCATCAGAAGGGCGGGCCAGATATAGCCAACATTATTGAGTAAATTCGTTAAACTCTCCATTTTCTCATTCCTGTTTCATCGTTAATTTTGCTGCAGAAAGGGTATTGCGCAGCAGCATGGTAATCGTCATCGGTCCTACACCGCCGGGAACCGGTGTAATATAAGACGCTTTTTCAAAGCAAGACTCAAAGTCCACATCGCCGCATAGTTTACCGTTTTCATCCCGGTCCATGCCAACATCAATAACAACCGCACCTTCCTTGATCATGTCACCGGTGATGAACTTTGCCTTACCGATAGCAACGACCAGAATATCCGCGGCGGCGGTCTTCTCCGCCAGGTTTTTCGTCTTGGAATGGCAGATCTGCACAGTGCCGTTGGCATGAAGAAGCAGCATCGCCTGGGGCTTCCCAACGATATTACTGCGCCCCACAACAACACAATCCTTCCCTGCCACCTCGATGCCGCTGTATTCCAGCAGCTTCATGACGCCAGCAGGCGTACAGGGCAGGAAATCATACTGACCCAGCATGATCTTTCCTACATTCTGAATATGAAACGCATCCACATCCTTTTTCGGATCGATGGCTGCGATCACTTTATTTTCGTCCAGATGACGGGGCAACGGAAGCTGCACCAAGATACCATGGATCACCGGGTCCAGATTTAATTTATTAATAAGAGCGAGCAGCTCTTCCTCATCGGTATCGGCAGGCAGTTCATAGTTTTCCGAATAAAAGCCCACCTCCGCGCACGCCTTGATCTTATTACGGACATAGACCTGAGAAGCGCTGTCCTCCCCGACGATAATGACCGCCAATCCAGGCTTTACGCCACTGGCGATCAGCTGCTGCGTTTCCTTACGTATCTCCCCGCGCACCTGCTGCGCAATCTGTTTTCCATCAATGATCTTCGCCATCGTCCTCGTCCTCCTGTTCCTCAGGCTCCACCGCATAATCGAACTGCGGTTCATATACCGGCGTCGCATCCGCAGACGCCGTTTTTCTCATGATCATCACTCTTGCGGGCTTCTTCACCCGGACCAGAATGATCAGGGCAATTGCTATAACTGCCGCCACGATTGCCAGCACCATATTGATGCGCAATCCAAAAATATGCAGATTATAAGAGCCGTCACGCAGGGGCTCCATCCAGGCGCGTCCAATGCCATACCAAGCAGTATACATCAAAAACAGTTCGCCCTTGAATTTCCTGGAATCCATATAAGCAAAGATCGCCAAAAGACCCAAAAGGTTCCAGATGGACTCATAAAGGAACAGCGGATGCACATACTCGGCAATACAGTCCACTCCGACGCCCATCCGCCAGGGCAATTCAGTCTGGACACCAAAGACCTCAACATTGGCAAAATTACCCCATCGACCGATGATCTGACCGATCATAAAGCCGATACCGCCCAGATCCAGCATATTCAAAAAAGAGATCTTTTTAAATCTGCAGACAAAGTATGCTGCCAGGCAGCCGCCGAAGATGCCGCCGTAGATAGCAAGCCCGCCGTTCCAAACGCTGATCATCTCCATAAAGGAGTCAAAGCTTTTCAGATCGCCCAGTATGTACCACACCCGTGCGCCGATGAAACCGGCGGGAAGGCTGACCAGCAGCACATCCAGGATGTGATCACTCACGATATCAAAACGCTTGGCAAGCCGGTCACAGGTGAAAAATGCCGCCAGGATACCAATACAGATGATGATCGCATACCATTCAATGGTAATATTTTCTGTAATTCTGAACGCCGTCGGATCAATGGTGAATTCCCCGATCCCGAGACCGGGAAAGGATACTGTATTATAGTCCATTTATGAATCCTCCTTAGATGGATTGATGACAGAAAGGCAGCTGCGCTCCTCGGCAAACATCTGCTCTGCACGCCGCATCAGGTCCTCGCCGGTGATCTTTTGCAGAGCCTCAATGGCATCAAAGGTCTCGGCTCCGTTAAGGTAATTGCCTACCATGCGGTTTGCCATACTGTAGGAACGGTCCGTTTCCATGACCAACGCACCATAAAGTCCGTTGCGGATCTCCCGGAACCGCTCCTCATCGATCCCCTGCTCCTTCAGCTTAGCAATATGCTGAAAGGCGCAGCGCTCCACAGCCTTGGGATCATCGCTTTCTCCGTTGATGACGCAGAAAGAGAAGTAATCCGAAAGGTCATACCAGCAGTCGAATTCGCTATTGATGATGCCTGCTTCATACATTTCCTTATAAAAGGGCGATGATTTTCCAAAGAGATACTCCAGCAGGATCTCCACTTCCATTTCCTTTTTGGAAAGGGCAAAGCCCTCTATATCGGTATCATTATCCTTAAAGCCCAGATGAAAGATGGGGCGGGAGACCAGCATTTCTTTTTCTATATACCGCTCCCCTGCCGCGTCCGGCTCCTCGATGGGCATGGGTCCCACATTCAGCGCCGAAGCATTGGGGAAATAACGGTCTATTGCGCTCAGCACCATCGTCTTATCCACATCTCCCACCACAGACAGCACCAGGTTGCTGGGATGATAGAAGGTATTATAGCAATCCATCAGGATCTCCGGGGTCAGAGAATAGATATCCTCCACCGTACCGGCAATATCCCGGCGGATGGGATGGTTTTGATACAGTCCCTGAACCATAGTGAAATAGCCCTGCCAGCCCGGTTCATCCTCATACATTTTGATCTCCTGGGCGATGATCCCCTTTTCCTTCTCCACATTCTCATGGGTCAGGTAAGGATGGGTCACAAAGGAGAGTAGCACCTCCAGATTTTCCTCAAACTGATCGCTGCAGACAAAATAGTATGCTGTCTTATCGTTGGAGGTATAGGCGTTTGCCTTGGCGCCGGTCTTGGCATAGAAATCAAAGGCGTTGCCCTGCTCCCCCTCAAACAACTTGTGTTCCAAAAAATGGGCAGTTCCGTTGGGGACTGTCACCTGCCGCCCGTCGGGCGCAGTGAAGGTATAGTTGATAGAACCGAACTTCGCGGCGATCATTGCCGCCTTTTTGGCTTTTTCCTGCTTTTTCATAAAGTAAACCGTCAGTCCGCTGGCGTGGATCAGCTTTTCGTATTCCTCGCCGATGGCGGAGCAGGTATAAATCTTCGATTCTATCATTCCTCGTCATGAACTCCCTTCAAAAAATAGACCGTATCCAATCGGACTTCCCTCGCAATGGCAACGACTCTCTCGCGGGAAACCGCAGCGATCTCAGCGATCTCCTGCTCCGGCGTTTTCAGCTCGCCCCGCAGGGTGCCGGAGAGCATCAGTGATGCCAGCGCACTCTCGCTATCAAGAAAACCGCGCATACTGTCGATCAGATATGCCCTTGCGTTCTCCAATTCCTCGTCGGTGAAATCCCCCGCCGCAACGGCTGCCAGCTGCGCCTCGATCTCCCGGCGCGCCTCCTGGTATTTCGCCGCTTCCACGCCACTGGATACAAACATAACATTCTTGAAACGGTCAATATTGGAGGAACAGTAGTAGCAAAGGGACAGCCGCTCCCGGACATTCATGAAGAGCTTGGAGGTGGCGCTCCCACCGTAAAGGACATTAAACAGCCGGCAAGCGGCACCGTCCTCACGGGCAGAATCACCCAGGCGGTAACCTAAATTCAGTTTACTTTGGTTCAGGTCCATGGGCTCGATCACCTCATTGACCGCGCCCTTTGCCGGGCAGATGACGGTCTCCGGCACATCACCGGTACGGGCATCAAAGCCCTCAGCCAGTGTGCTGAGAAAACGATCTCGTTCCTTGCCCACATAGCTGATCACCACATACGCCTCCGCCATCATACGGCGGAAGAAGGTATAAAGCGATGCAGCATCAAAGCCACTCACCGTTTCCCGGTCGCCCATTTCATTGATCCCAAACGCCTCGTCTGCACACATCAGCGCCTTGCAGCGATCCAGGGAATACAGCCGCTTATCATTAAATAGACCCGTAATTTTATCGAAAAGATTGACCTTTTCCTGCTCAACATAATCTGCAGAAAAAGCATCATTTTCCACCAGGGGATGAAATACCATTTCCTTGAAAAGAGAGATTACCGCACCGCGGATATCCTCTCCGTCGATAGCATAATCATTGTCCAGATGGGTAAAAGCAAAGGTGAGGATCTCCAGCTCGCCCGCCTTGCCGGCGTTGATGGAAAAGGATGCGCCATAATTCCTTGCCAGATAACGGCTGATCAGATCCATCTGCGGATACGCCTTACAGCCGCGGCTGATCACCCCAGCCAAGAGAGACATCCCGCTGGCGTTCTCCGCAGTAAGCGGCATCACAAAGTCTACCGCCAGATAGCTGGTCTTAAAATGATCTGTAATGCCATAGTTACAGATCACGCCCCGCCGGGGCTTTTCCTGAAAAAATTCCATACCTTGCTCCTTATGATCGATAATCAAACTATATTTTACCACGAAATTCCGCAAATGAAAAGGTTTTCACGCAGGATTTTCATGAACAAACTGTTACAAAATAGTTTTCCAGCCCTTTTACAATATTCTTTGCAAATTGACGGACAATATCCTCTTGGCAAACCATTTCATATTCAAGAGGGTTGCAAAGATATCCTGCTTCCAACAAAACCGCCGGGTAGCGAGTCTGGCGGCAGACATAAAGGCTTTGCCGCCTGCAGGGGACCGGCTTTTCGCCCACGCCGTCCCAAAGGGTATCCGCCAGGCTCTCCGCCAGAGAGGCGGAGAGCGGAGAGGAATAAAGCATCAGTCCGCCTGTCGCCTCGGTATAATCCGATGTCTGGTCAGTCGCATTATGGTGCAGGGAAATAAAGAGATCCGGTGCTTGCCGCACCGTTTTTTCCACCCGCTGCTCCAGGGTCACTGTATCATCCGCTGTCCGCATCATCAAAACAGTAGCCCCTGCCGCCTCCAGCTGCTCCTTTACGCAGCCTGCAAGGATCAGATTCAGTTCACTCTCGGCGGGATAAACCGATCCACCAGGACCCAATGCACCGGTGTCCTCCCCGCCATGCCCCGCATCCAGCATAATGGTTTTTCCCTTTAAACCATCTTCATGAAAACGGACACAGATCGTGATGCGGGTCTTCTGCGGCAGGATCTCATAGCCGGCGATCCTACGCCCGGATTTCGAAGTCAGGCGAAGGACACCGCCGCTGACAGATCGCTCCAGATCCAGTTTAAAATCCGATTGGACGGCATCCAATTCAAGTTTCGTCATTCTGCCGACAGAAAGGCGGATCTCTAAAGACTCCCCATTACAGTGCGAAGAAAAACCGAAGGACTCTTTTGCTGAGATATTTAAAATCTCATAGGGATAGTTTGCCGCATCGTCCATTAAGACGCTCTCTGCGCCCAGCAGTTGCTGCTCTACCCAATAACCGTTATCCAAAAGCGCCCGGCTCCCCTCCAAGGCGACCACCGTTACCCGAGTCCCTTTCCGCAAGGGGTCATGGTCCATTTGAGATCCTCCGCTGCTTTTGTCAAAGATATACGCATCTTGCTGCAAGATCTGCTCTTCCCGGTAGCCCTCTGCATAAAGATGCAGCGTCAGATCAACCGGAACCGTAGTATTTACACCACCCGCAGAAACAGAAAAGCGAAAGTTCTCCAATGTCAGCTTGTCCGCCGCCGGAAAGACCGGTGCAGTCCATTGACCGGTATATACAGTTGCATGATCCGTCGCTGAAAGGGGAATGGAAATCGTACCGTTGGTCAGCGTTACCTGCGCTCCCGCAGGAGCCTCGACCTGAAAAGTAAGCGGTTCTCCCGCTCCCCGATGTACCTCCCCAGCGGGGTATGCGGTTTCTATATTCAGTGACTTCAATTGGGATTTTACACTGCGTGTAACGCGGACGGTCTTTACATCGCTGCCGCACCGGACTGTAAGAGTATTACTGCCGGTCTGCAGCGGCACATAGGCAGCAAACAAGCCTTTACTACTGCAGACCGCCTGAATACCGTTTACCGTCACCAACGAACCCGGCGCGGCAGTTCCGGTGACCGAGATGCCGGATCCGATGACCGTCGCTCCGTTCTGCGGAGCGGTGATCTTCAGCTCCGCCCCTTCCGGAAGGGCTGCGAATTTCACTTCATCTTTTTTCAAAGGGACCTCTGCTTTGATCCCGGCATAATAGCTTTTGATGGAATCAAGCGCACCCAGTGGATTTTGGATCATCACGCCATACCGGAAAAAGCAATGCCCGGCATAGCTCTTTTTCGCCGCGGCATACCGCAGCTGCTCCTCCATGATCCTTCCGCTCTCCCAGCCTGCCTCATCGGTGCCCACCTTATAGAGGGCGAGCCCTACATAAAACTTGGTATCGTTCTTGGAGCAAAGCGCATCCCACCAATCTACCAGCACATCATAAGGCGCCGCCTCATGCTCATCGCTCCAATAGATCTGGGGGCAGACATAGTCCAGCCAGCCCTGCTCTACCCACTTTTTACTATCGGAAAAGATCGCCGCATAGGAACTCATTCCCTTGGTATCACTACCGGCGGGATCGATCCATTTATTTGCCCAGATCCCAAAGGGGCTGATGCCGAACTGGACCTGCTTATCCAGCGTCTTGACCAGCGTATGGACCTCCTCCACCAGCTGATCCACCGATCTTCGCCGAAAATCCTCTAAAGAGAGTCCTTGCCCGTATGCAGCATAGGCGGCGCTATCGTCAAACCCGGCAAGATCATAGGGATAAAAATAGTCGTCAAAATGGATCCCGTCGATATCATAATTACGCACCAATTCCGCGACACCGTCTAAGATCAGGCTCCGCGCCTCGGGCAGACCGGGATTATAGTAAACACCGGAATTGCTTGTTACTGTATATTCCCGGTGCTGCTTCGCAGGATTATCGGCGGAGAGCTTCTCCCAAACATTCTCCCCTGCACCGATGCGATAAGGATTGATCCATGCGTGAAGGGCAATTCCCGCCTCATGCGCCACGCGGACAAAATATGCCAGCGGATCAAAGCCCTGATCCGGGGCGACCCCTTGGGTTCCGGAGAGGTAGACACTCCAGGGAAAGACCTCCGAGCGGTAAAGCGCATCACCCATGGGACGGACCTGGAAAAAAATAGTATTCAGCCCGATCTTGCGGCAATTTTTGATGATCTCATCCATCTCCGCTTTCAGCGCAGCCGCTGAAAGCCCCATACCAGACGGAAAATCAAGATTGCCCACGCTGGAGACCCAGCAGGCACGCACTTCATCCGCCCTTTCCTCCTGCGCAACACAACCGATAAACGAGAAGGCATTGGTGAACGAAAACACGGCGATCAAAATAAAACTGATTGCTTTTTTCATGTTTCTTACTCCTTTGCCTTCATTCTATGCAAAAAGTCTTATACCAATGTATAAGACTTTTTATTTAGTTAAAACCGATCCGGCTCAGTATCCTCTTCGGCGTAGCCGAGATTATTATATAAATTTACAAAATCCTGATAAACGCCGGGGTCCTCATATTCATAGGCAACCTGATCGTAGAACGCCAGTTCCTCTGTCAAGATCAGATGATGCTCCCGCTTACCGCCAATGATGATGATCATCGAAAACTCTGTGATGGGGTGCGGCTCCTCGGCGGATGCCCTTCGAACATCCAGTTTACGGATCGCTTCGCAGACCATCTCCATATCTTCGGGATTCGTCACCACCTTATGGCGGAAGTAAGAGCCGTCCTCATCCTCGTATAAATACTCCCGCTGGAGCTCTACGCTCTCTACCTCATTCTGAGGAAGATAGAAGGTATCCCGCTCTACTTTAATACTACATCCCGCCGTCAGCACCAACACCGCCGCCAGGCATATCAGCATCCATTTTTTCATGCGTTATTCTCCTGCTCCAGTGCTCCGGTGGAGGATGCAAGCACCGCTCCGCTCACCGCGTCTACTGTGCAATAATAGACCATATCATTCAGCATTGAGATAAACCGGATCTCATACTGCTCCAGAGTACCCGGCGCACTTAATTCAATCTGCACATAGTCATAATGAAACTCCAGATTATTGCTGAATGCACGAACGCCTACAGCAGCGGCTTTCTCACTGTCGATGGGCAGAGTTCCTGCATCGAAGGCGTTACATTCTTTGACCATCCGATAGGGGGTCAGTCCGTCTTTGGCATAGTTGGCATTGGAAAAGCGCTCCACATGACCGGTCTTAGAGTCCACCTCCGCCACCTGAATATCGGAATAAGCCACCTTCTCCGGGGTCTTACCCGAATAATAAAGCTTGACCGTTCCGTTACCGTCGCTATTAAGGATCAGCTCCATGCCATAAAGAGAGAGATCCGCCTTATTCTTATTCTTCAGATAATCCTTCATTGCCCCGGCAATGGTAACCGCGGTATTATTGGTCTTGCCGAGACTGTCCTCGCTCTCATAGAGATCCCCGATGATCGGGATCGAGCAGGAGGACATGGAAAGCAGCAGCAAAGCCGCTACCAGTAATGCTATGGCTCTCTTTTTCATATCTGCTCCTTATAAGCTATACAAATAATCGATTTCTTTCTGGGTCAGCGCCCGGTACTGACCGGCACGCAGGGTACCAATGGAAAGGTTCGCCAACTTGTCCCTCTTCAGGCGCAGGACCTCCAGACCCAATGCCTCACACATTTTACGGATCTCTCGGTTCTTGCCCTCATAAAGGGTCAGATAAAAGACGGTCCGATCCACTTTGGACTCTAAGATCTCAATTTCCGCCGAGCGGGTGGTATAATCATCTTCCTCGATATAAATGCCCCGCTCAAAGGCTTTGATATGCTCTCTATTGATGGCGCCTTTCACAATGACCCGATAGGTCTTGGGGATATTATTCTTGGGATGGGTCAGCTTATTGGCAAGATCGCCGTCGTTGGTCAAGAGGAGCAAGCCCTCGCTATCCTTATCCAGCCGCCCTACCGGATACAGCCGCACCCGCTCCTTGGCGATCAGATCCTTCACGCACTTTCTCCCCTGCTCATCGCTCATGGTGGTCACATAGCCCCGGGGCTTATAGAGCATCAGCGTGATCTTATCCCGAGTGATGGGTTTGATCACCTTGCCATCGATACGGACCAGGTCCCTATCTCCGTCCGTCTTATCCCCCAGCTGCACCGGGCGCCCATTGAGGGTGACTCGACCCTGCTCGATCATCGCTTCTGCCGCACGGCGGGAGCAGATACCGCAGTCCGCAATATACTTTTGAATTCTTACCAATTTTTGCTGCATATGAATGTCCTTTATATTTATTTCTTTTATTGTACCTTCTTTTTACTCCTTTTTCAAGAATATTCGGCGAAAAAATCGAAATATTCTGGTAAGAAAGAGTTGCTTTTTCACCGGCAGCTCAACGGACTCCTGCAAAACCAAGGGACTTTCACCGATCTTCGTCCCCTGATACCAATATTCCACTGTTCCCGTCACATCGCCGGCGTCCCTATTCCCATAGATAAACGGACCGGCAAGAACCTTCGTTTCCGCGCCGCCCTCGTACTGAAAAAGCGCGGCGACCACAGCGTCGCTGTTCACTGCCCTGACGGTGCCGCCGCCGGCAACAGGCAGATCTGCGGTAAATGCGCCTTTTTCCACCAAAGTGACCGATGATAGGGTGGCAAACCATTTCTCATAGGCGGAAGTATGGATATTCCAGTCGTCCCGGCGCCCCAAGGTGACGCAGATCAGCGGTGCTTCATTGCGCTGCGCCACCGTTACCAAGCAGCGCCCTGCTTCCATGGTATAGCCGGTCTTGCCGCCGATACAATCGGGATACAAGCTAAGCAGGCGGTTATGGTTGACGATGGTTTGCTCCTGCACCGTATGGCGCTTGGTACAGGTGATCTCCCGAAATTTTGCGTTCTTCATTGCCGCCGCCATAATCAAGGCTAATTCCCGGGCGGTGGTATAATGACCCTCCGCAGAGAGACCGTTCGGATTGGAAAAATGGGTGTCTTTCAGTCCTAATTCTGCCGCTTTTTCATTCATTTTTTCGATAAATACGGCTGTGTTTTCCCCGCCCACATACCACGCCAATGCTACGGCGCAATCATTGGCAGACTGCAGCATCAGTCCGTAAAGCAACTCCTCTACAGTATAGACCTCACCGGCTTTAATATAAAGTGAGGAGCCCTCCACCCCGGCTGCTTCTGCCGGGACGGTCACCTTTTCTTCCGGTGAGACGGATTCCAGCACTACCAGAGCGGTCATCACCTTGGTGGTGCTTGCCATGGGCAGGCGGATATCGCCGTTTTCTGATTCCAACACACAAAGGGTCCGACCGTCCATCATCAGAAAAGCGCCTCCACTTGCTAAAGCAGAGAATGGAACAGAAAAGAGAATCGTCAGTATTAATAAAAAGGAGCAATATTTTTGCATAAAAAATCACCTGCCCTATTATATGGGCAGGTGACAGTCAATTATACTTCCTCTTTCTTTTCACGGACAAGTCCGGTGATCTTATCCACCATTTCCGGGACCAGGTCCACCAGCTTATCCACGCCGGTACTGCTCTCTGCAACCGGCAGCATCCGGATATTATCGCCCTTGACCACCAGGAAGCAGACCGGGGTCACCTTGACACAGCCGCCGGCACCGCCGCCGAAATGCTCGTTCTGAGGATTTGCGCCAAAGCCGCTGCCACCCCCTGCAAAGCCACAGGTTACCTTAGAAATAGGGATCAAAGTGATCTCCTCATTGACCTTGATGGCGTCGCCGATGACCGTATCCACATCGACTAATTTCCGGATGCCATCCAAAGCACCGTTCAATACAGTTTGGGCTTTATTTTCCATGCTTAACGCTCCTTTAAACAAGTTACTATTAGTATACCATTAAACAGCGGATAAATCAACATTATTTTCGATTTCCGCCTCCGTGGCGGGATTCAGTACATCGTCAAAGGTCTGCTGACCCTCCACCTCGTCGCCGGGCAGTTCCAGGCGGGGCAGCTCCGGAAGCTGGTCCAGGGATTGCAGTCCGAAGCAACGCAGAAAATCGGAGGTGGTACCGTAAAGCCAGGGTCTGCCGGGGGCGTCCAGCCGCCCTTTTTCCTCGATCAAGCCCTTTTCCACCAATGCATTGATCCCATAGAAGCAATCCACACCGCGGATCTGCTCCACATAGGCTTTCGTCACCGGTTGATTATATGCCACGATAGAAAGGATCTCCAGCGCCGCATTGGAAAGGGGGGTATTTCTCCGGTGATCCAGGGCTTTTTTCGTGACCTCGCCGTAGTAGCGGGAGGAGCACATCTGATAGGAGTTGTCCAGCGTCAGGATATCAAAGCCCCGGTTTTCTGCCCGGTAGCTTTCCCGCAACTCATCAATGATCATATCCAGGCGCTCCTGCTCGATCTCCAGCACCTCCGCCAGCTTACGCCGCTCAATGGGCTCACCGCTGGCAAAGAGGATGGACTCCACTGCGCCGCTCATATAATTCAGTTCCATAGTATTCTCCTATTTCTCTTTTTTGAAGGTCAGATAAAGATCGTCGCTGCGATTCTCCATCTCCACATGCTTGGATTTGGAAAGTTCCAGCACCGCCAGAAAGGTAGCAACGATCTCCGACCGGGAACGCGCCGATTTGAAAAGACTGCGGAAGCTGCAGGTGATCTGCCGCTTTAAGGTACGCAGCACGCCCAGGATCCGGGCGGGCACACTGGCGACCGGATGACCCACGATCCCCGCAAAGCTCTTGAGAGGCGGTGGCAGGGAACGGTTGCTGCGGCGCAGGACATTGCGATAGGCCTCGGTCAGCGCCGACGTCTCATAGGTCAGCTTATGCTTTTTATCAAATTCCAGCTGCTCGGTACGGCGGACATAGGTGATACCGGCGTTCTCCTGGTCCTTACGCAGGTCGCCGATGACCTTTTTATAGCGTTTATATTCTGCCAGCGCCTCCGCAAGGCTCATCCGGGGGTCTTCCTCCTCCGTTTCTGCCTTGGGCAGCAGCATCCGGGACTTGATCAGCATCAGATGCGCCGCCATCTCAATAAATTCGCTGGAGACCTCAAGATCCATCTTCTTGAGATCTTCAATATATTCCATATACTGCTCCAGGATCAACGAAATAGGGATATCGTAGATCGATACCTTATTTTTAGAGATCAGATGCAAAAGCAGCTCCAGCGGTCCGTCAAAAACCTCCAGAGAAAACTTCAATTGTTCCATTTTCTCACCTTTATCTTACTTAAAATAAAAACCAAAATATGAGCGACCA
>JAZREO010000052.1:0-4268 GCA_045660845.1 Eubacteriales bacterium | reverse complement strand
GGCGCCGTCGTTGATGCCTGCGGCGAGGACTGCCTGCGAATTAAACGAGATTTTATGTTCGGCAAGCTTTTTCAGCCTCGGGAGGATATCGGAGTTCTTCGCATTCAGGATCTGCTTGCGGACATCCGCATCTGTTGCGTGGACAGAGATATAGAGCGGAGTTTTTCTGCGGAGGATGCGGTCGAATTCCTGCTCACCGACATTGGAGAGCGTTACATAATTGCCCATGATATAGCTCATGCGCCAGTCGTCATCCTTGAAATACAGCGTATCGCGCATACCTTCGGGAAGCTGATCGATAAAGCAGAAGATGCATTTATTTTTACAGCTTTTCTGGCGATCCATCAGGTAGCTTTCAAAATCCAGCCCCAGCGGCTCCTCACTTTCCTTTTCGATCTCAAAGAGAACCTCTTCTCCATCGATCTCCATTAAAAGAGCAAGCTCCGTCGATGCTTCATAAAACATATAGTCGATCACATCACGGACCGGATGTCCGTTCATGGAAAGTAGCTTATCTCCGGGCTTGAGTCCCAGCTCCTCCCCTAAAGAATCCGGCATTATGCCGGTGATCATGGCGGACATTCATGCACCTCCACTCCGATAAAGTCCATAACGAAAGAAAGAGAAGGCAGAATACCCGCCTTCTCTATCATTTAACCAACTCTAAGCCGTTTATTCTGCGGAAGTTTCTTCGGTAGCCTTGGCTTCTTCTTTCTTCGCAACAGCGGCCTTAACAGTGATCTTACCGTCCTTAACAGACAGATCGGCATTGACATAACCGCACTCAGAGCAAGCCTTGTGGGGCGCCTTCAGGGTGTGGCACTGGGGACACTCAACCAAAGTGGGAGCACCCAACTTCCATACACTGCTTCTTCTTTTGTCTCTTCTCGCTTTAGAAACCTTTCTCTTAGGAACTGCCATTTATCTTACCTCCATTTATGATACCTATTTTAATTAAAAACCTGCATCCTCAGTCTCACAACCGCACTCTGTCAGATTACGATTGCATCCACATACGGGGCACAGCCCCTTACAATCTTCCGAACAGAGAAACCGCTCCGGAAACTCGAGTATGATCTGATTCTTCGCTTCCTCCTCCGGGAAAAACACAAAGTTTTCACCAATTAAGATCGTATCCTCATCCTCTTTCAAAGGGTCAGTGACCATACGGCGCTGATTTTGAATATGCAAGTTTCCGCTCACCGGCTCAAGACAACGGCTGCAAAAGGTCGTATATTTAAAATCGATAGTCGTATCGCAGAGGACCAGACCGTATTTTCCATGGATGGAAAAGGAAACCTGCGGCGCTTCATCAAAGGTTGCCAAGGAACGTAATTCTTCGTCCTCACCGACCTCCAAACGAAAGTCTACCGCCTTTTCATATCGATCCAGTATAAATGCGTCTTTTAAATTGATCTTCATTGCTCTCCCTATGATTTAAAAGGAAAAAATCAATAGCAGATAATATTATAATGACAAAACCCCTGCTTGTCAACAAATATTTTTCCTTTTCATGTAAAATTTAACGATTTGCCTTCAATTTCACGAAGCGCTTAACATTTCTTTTTTTAACTTTGCTGATATAAGTACCCTCCATCATGCAGAGTGTTACATTTCTCCACTTCAACGGAAGCAGCATAATTTTCATATAGAGTGATTTAGGCTGCGCCAACTTGAGACATTTGCGCGTCGTTTCGCTGTTGATGATCATGGAAATATGCGCCCGCTTTTCCTTCTTGCTCAAGGTACAGGAAGGATTGGTAACATTTTCGATACAGCCGATCAATCGCTCCACGTACCGCCGGGCGAGAAACTCCTCCGCCTCCGGTCTCTTCACATTCCAGTATTGAAAGAGCTCCACCAACCAGCCATGCTCCTCTTCCCGCTTATCGTACATTTCCTTGCGGTAGCGGGTCGTTTCGCTTTCTGCGCGCTTTCTCATAAAATGATAAAACATCTTGGAGGTGACGACCACCCGCTTAATGTCCCGGATCACGCTCAGGCAAAACGGAAAATCATCCCAGAAGGTATTGGGGAAATAAAGCTTATTGCGCCGGATATAATCCCCCAAAACCAGCTTGTTCCACGGAGTATACAGTAAATTGCGGTCAAAAAGCCGATAGGCATCCTGCCGGAATTCCTGCTGATCGTTATAAAGCCGATCCTCCATCTGCTGCGACTGAACATACTTTTCACTGTCACTATAATAGGAATCGATATAAAAGCCGGAGATCACCATTTCAGCATGGTTTTCCTCCGCTAATCGGTACATTTCCTCCAGCATACCCGGCTCTGCCCAGTCATCTGAATCCATAAAGTAAAAATACTTGCCAGTGGCTTGATCAATGGCTGTGTTTCGCGCGCTGGGTGCGCCGCCGTTTTCCTTATGAATCACATGAATTCGTTCGTCTTTTGCGGCATATTCATCGCAGATTGCGCCGCTGCGATCCTTTGTACCGTCGTCCACCGCCCAAAGCTCCCAGTCCTGGAAGGTTTGCGCCTGGATGCTTTCAATGGCGGCACCGACATATTCTTCAACGCCGTATACCGGCATAATAATACTAATCGCTACATTCTTCATAATGATTCCCCAAAAGTTTCTTTTGACATCCTCAGTGCGGCAGCGATCACCTTGTCCATATCATAGTAACAATACTGACCGAGACGACCGCCAAACAAAACCTTTTCTTCCTTTTCTGCCAAAGCGGCATATTTTTGAAACAAAGCGCTGTTCTTATCGTCGTTCACAGGATAATAAGGCTCCATTCCCTCCTGCCATGTGGCGGGATATTCCCGAGTAATAACGGTTTTGGGCTGGGTACCGTATTCAAAATGCTTATGCTCAATCAGGCGGGTAAACGGTGTTTCGCAGTCGGTATAGTTTACCACCGCAACGCCCTGATAATTCTCCTGGTTCAAAACTTCTGTCTCAAAACGCAGACTGCGATATTCCAATTTACCGTAGCAATAAGAAAAATAAGCGTCCAGCATCCCGGTATAGAGCACCCGTTCCGCCATGGCGGTCCATTTTTCCTGCTCCTCCAGAAAATCAGTGTTCAGGCGGATCTCCGCACCATCCAGCAGCTTTTCGATAATCTGATTATAGCCGCCCTCCGGAATCCCCTGATACCGGTCATTGAAATAGTTATTATCGTAGGTAAAACGAACCGGCAACCGCTTAATAATAAAGGCGGGCAGTTCCTTGCAGGGGCGTCCCCACTGCTTTTCAGTATAACCACAGACCAGTTTTTGATAAATATCGGTCCCCACCAGGCTGATCGCCTGCTCCTCCAGATTTTGAGGTTCGCCCTGAATGACCGCGCGCTGCTCCTCGATCTTTGCCTTTGCCTCTTCCGGAGTCCTTACCCCCCACATTTTGTTAAAGGTATTCATGTTAAAAGGCATATTATAGATCTCGCCGTGGTAATTGGCGATGGGCGAATTGGTATAGCGGTTGAAGGTCGCCAGGTTGTTTACATAGTCCCAGACTTCCTTGTCATTTGTATGAAAGATATGGGCGCCGTAACGATGGACGGTTATCCCTTCGATATTTTCACAGTAAATATTGCCGCCTATATGGTCGCGCTTTTCCAGCACCAAGCAGGTTTTTCCTCGTTTCATTGCCTCATGGGCAAAGACAGCGCCAAAAAGACCGCTGCCCACGATGAGGTAATCGTAGCGCATGGAGTTGCTCCTTTCAAAACACATTGCTTCATGTTCTTTACATAAGTATACAAATTAAGTATACTACACTATTCGAGGAAAAACAACCCCTTATTTTAGTTTAAAAACCTTCGGCGGCAATAAAATCGCAGAGTTCCCGAAAGACCGGAGCGCAGGTTTTGCCGCCGGATACCCCATCCTCTGCAAACACGGTTATTACATATTCCGGATCCTCTGCCGGATAAAATCCGGTGAAATAAACATTCAGTTTTTCAATTCCGTTTTCTATAATCCCGGTCTGGGCACTGGAAGTTTTTCCTCCGGCAGAGCCGGCAGAAGGCATGGCGCTTTGTCCGGTTCCGTGCTCCACAGTATATACGCAGTATTGCCGTAATTTTTCGGCATTTTCTTTTGAAAGGATCCTGGTCCCTTCCGAGTTATCACCGTCTGTTTTTAGTTTTCCATTCAGATAAAGTCCTTTATAAAGATGTGTGTTTGGCAGGATACCGCCGTTTGCCACCGCCGCTGTCATTAAAGCGATCTGCATCGGTGATGCTGTCAGTTCCCCTTGACCAATGCATAGATTTGCCAAAGAAAGACTACTG
>JAZREO010000051.1:0-26560 GCA_045660845.1 Eubacteriales bacterium | reverse complement strand
AAATAACCCAGTCCCACCGGCAGACCGGCTCTTAAGCCCTGAAAATAATCCCGCACGCCTCTTTCCTCCTTTTCTTCCCAAAATCAACACTTATCATAGCACAATCCCCCGCATTTTTCAACAGAAAAATACGGGGGATCTTTTATCCTAAAATCTTTTTCAGCATCTCCGCAGAGCAGGGTGTCATCTGACGCATATAGTCCGCAATATAAGGAGATAAGACATCATAACCGGATGCGATGGGATGGATATAGTCATCGGTATGGGTCAGGGAATTCATCTTCAGTTCCCGGGTGATCTCCTCATGGTTATACATATCAAAGTATGTAATGCCCCATTTCTCGCAGATCTGCATCGCCACCTTATTGTACGCAGTCATATCCGAAACCGTACCATGTGTGCAGGCGGGTGCTTTAAAATTGACCAGATAACCGATGGCAGCAGTATCACCATAAGTGTTGATGGCATTATAGATCAGCAATTCCAGACCGCCGGCAAAGGTCGCGGGATCAAATTCAACCGGATCAAAACCCTCTTCCATCACGCCGACCTCCGCCATGGACCATGCGTCATTAACGCCGCCATGGAGGACTACATACTCAAAGTCCTGACCCTTCTTTTCCATCATTCGGCTCAGCACCGTACCCTGGGGTCGAACATTGGAGACTGAAACGCCGCCCTTTGCGTTATTGATCGCAAGCAGCCCTGTTTGTTCTTCGATCCGGGTCGCCCATCCTCTGCCCAACGTATCCCGGCTGCCGTTGCAGATGGAGTCGCCGACAAACAATCCGACCTTCTCTTTCAGTACATCATCCACAAAATCCGCAGGCGTTCCGCTTAAATCGGAATAACTCTTGAGATCAAAGGGATGGTTCCGCGCCACGACGAAATCTCCCCTGACTCTGTTATGGACGCTCATTTTGACCGTCGTTGCACCGGCGGGTACCTCATAAGTATAGATCTTCATTCCGCCGAGAAAAGTGGCGACCTCCTTCAGTACCGTCGCATTGATCAGTTCAAGGGGCTTGCCGCTATCGTTATACGCATATCCCAGCACCACCTGCGCCGAGGAGGCGGGCCCGAAGGTGAGAGTGTCTCCGCCCTTGACGGAAATCGGCTTAGAAACGCTGTAATTGGCGGATTTAGTATTCTTGCCGGTATAGGCAATGGCAGTGGAGGATACACCATTCTCATAAAAGTTCGCCAACTCCTCCTGGGGAGAGGGCTTCGTTGACGGAGTTTGTGTTTCAGGCTGTTTGGAAGGCTTCTCCTGCTGCTCTTGCTGCTGGGGTTTCCCTTCTTTTTCCTGCTCCTTCTCCGGCTTTTCTTCCTTAGAGGTATTTTCCTTTTCCGATTGCTCTCCTTGGGGCTTTTCATCCTCTAAAGGAGTCTCATTTTCTTCTTCAGACCCCTCTGACTTTTCATCGTCTGGTTCTTCCCCGACCACATCGTTATAGGCAGACTCCTCCTGCTCCACTGACTTACATCCACCCAGCAAGGTGATGCTCATGACCAATATCAATAAAATTGCCAGAATACGCTTATTCATTGTCATACTCCTTATTTGATCTTATTTAAATCATAGGGCGTCGTCTGATAGACAAAGTAATTGAGCCAATTACTATAAAGCAGGTTGGCGCAAGAACGCCAGGTGACCAGCGGTTTCTTTTTGGGATCATCCTTAGGAAAATAGTTCTTAGGAATACTGATGGGTCTCCCCTGGGACAGATCCCGCTGATATTCGTTATTAAGGGTCATGGCATCGTATTCCGAATGACCGGTGATAAAGATCTGCCTGCCCTTCTTGGTGGAGATCGCATAGACCCCCGCCTCCTTAGACGATGCCAGGATCTTTAGCTCCGGCACCGCCTCAATATCCTCCCGGCTGACGGTGGTATGGCGGGAATGAGGGACCATAAAGGTATCGTCAAAGCCCCGGAAAAGGATAGACCGTTTGTAGTCCACCTTATGGGGGAAGATGCCGAACATCTTTTCCGGAAGGGGCTGCTTATCAATACCGAAATGATAATAAAGACCCGCCTGGGCGCCCCAGCAGATATGGAAGGTGCTATGGACATGGGTCTTGCTCCACTCCATGATCTGGCAAAGCTCCTCCCAATACTCTACCTCCTCAAAAGGCATCTGCTCCACCGGCGCTCCGGTGATGATCATTCCATCGAAATTCCGATGCTTGACCTCATCAAAGGTCTTATAAAATGCCAGCATATGCTCAGCAGGGGTATTTTTAGACTCATGGGACTTGGTGTGGATCAATTCCAGTTCCACCTGCAGGGGGGTATTTCCCAAAAGGCGGGAGAGCTGGGTCTCCGTCTCGATCTTTTTGGGCATCAAATTCAAAAGCAAGATCTGCAGGGGGCGAATCTCCTGCACCTGCGCCCGGGTTTCGTTCATGACGAAGATATTTTCTTTTTGCAGGGTCTCTGCCGCAGGCAGACCGTTGGGGATCTTAATCGGCATAGGTATGCCTCCTTCCTCAAACAGATTTCAAAGCGGTTTCGATATCGGCGATCAGGTCGTCCGCATTCTCCAGACCCACCGATAGCCGGACCAGGTCGCCGGGAACTCCGGCAGCGATCAGCTCCTCATCGGTCATCTGCCGATGGGTAGCGGTAGCAGGATGCAGGCAGCAGCTCCGCGCATCCGCCACATGGGTCTCGATGGCGCAGATCTTCAGCCCCTTCATAAATTCAGCGGCAGCAGCTTTTCCGCCCTTGACGCCGAAGCTGATGACGCCGCAGCTGCCCAGGGGCAGGTATTTCTTTGCCCGCTCATGCTCCGGGTCACCGGGCAGACCGGGATAGCGGACCCAGCCCACCTTGGGATGGTCCTGCAGGAATTCGGCGATCTTCTGGGCGTTTTCGCAATGGCGCGCCATCCGGACATGAAGACTCTCCAGCCCCAGGTTCAAAAGGAACGCGCTTTGGGGCGACTGGACGCAGCCCAGATCCCGCATCAGCTGGGCAGTGGCTTTGGTGATATAGGCACCCTCCAGACCGAACCGCTCGGTATAAGTCACACCGTGGTAACTATCGTCGGGAGTACAGAGTCCGGGGAACTTCTCCGGATACTTGGTCCAGTCGAACTTGCCGGAGTCCACGATACACCCGCCTACTGCGGCGCCGTGACCGTCCATATACTTGGTGGTGGAATGGGTCACGATATCCGCACCCCACTCAATGGGACGGCAGTTGACGGGGGTTGCGAAGGTATTATCGATAATGAGGGGGACGCCATGGGCATGGGCGGCGTTTGCAAACCGCTCGATATCCAAGACATTCAGGGCGGGGTTGGCAATGGTCTCACCAAAGACCGCCTTGGTATTGGGGCGGAACGCCGCCTCCAATTCCTCCTCGGAGCAATCGGGGGCAACAAAGGTAAAGTCCAGCCCCATCCGCTTCATGGTAACAGCAAATAGATTATAGGTGCCGCCGTAGATGGCAGAGCTGGCAACAACATGGTCCCCGATCCCCGCGATATTAAAGACAGAAAAGAAGGACGCTGCCTGCCCGGAGCCGGTCAGCATGGCGGGGGTGCCGCCCTCCAGCTCGCAGATCTTCGCCGCCACCGTATCGCAGGTGGGGTTCTGCAGCCGGGAATAGAAATAGCCGCTGGCCTCTAAGTCAAAGAGCTTGCCCATATCCTCACTGGTGGCATATTTGAAGGTGGTGCTTTGCACAATGGGGATCTGGCGAGGCTCGCCGTTCCCGGGGGTATATCCCCCCTGCACGCATTTGGTCTCCATTTTGAATTCGCTCATATTTTTCTCCTTTCAAAAGAAAACGTCCCAAGGCAAAAGCCTTGAGACGAAAAAACTCCGCGGTACCACTCAAGTTGCGCAAAATACGCCCCTCAGCACGCCTTAACGCGGCGCCTGCGGGAAAGCCCTACCGATCATAGCATCCTCGAACCCTCCGGCTCCGAAGCCATAGACCGCTGCCCTTTTCCGCGCGCGGACTCGCACCTACCGTCCGCTCTCTGCTTTGCATCCCAAAGCAAGGTCCTCTTCATCATTGCCTTTATAATAAATTTATTATAGCAATAGTAAAATGGTTTGTCAATATTGAAAAATGAGCCAAAATGGATAGAAAAGTATCCTTTTTGTATTGTTTTCTGCCCCAAAATAAGGTATCATTAAATAAAATGCGAGAAAATAAGAAGGTATAACATGGAAAAGCTCTTACTACACATCTGCTGCGCCCCCTGCTCGGTCTCCTGCATCCAGCAGCTGCGCGCAGAGGGCATCGAGCCTACCGGCTTTTGGTATAACCCTAATATCCACCCCTATCAGGAATACAAGGCCCGGCGGGATACCCTTATCGAATATGCGAAATCCATCGATCTTGCCTTGATCGTCCGGGATGAATATGGGCTGAAACGGTTCACTCAGGCGGTGAGCGACAGCATCGAAAAGCGATGCGGCTACTGCTATGCCGTCCGTTTCGAGGAGGCAGCAAGGACCGCTAAGGAACAAGGCTTTTCTGCCTTTACCACCACCCTCACTGTTTCCCCCTACCAGGATCATGAGCTGATCTTTACCATTGGTAAGCGGGCAGGCGAAAAATACGGAGTGAAATTTCTCCCCTATGACTTCTCTCCCAAATTCCGGGAAGGGCAGGCGGAGGCAAGAGAACTCCAGATGTATATGCAAAAATACTGCGGCTGTATCTATTCCGAGGAGGAACGCTATCAAAAGCAGATCGAAAAGGATCAAAAACGATTTCTATAAAAAAGTGCGACCCGACGGGTCGCACTTTTTTGATTTTTTCATAGTATAAGGCATAGGAGGTTATGCTATGAAGATACATCTGATGGGCGGGGACAGCAGGCAGCTTTATCTCGCCGACTACATAAGCGACCGGGGATTTCCGGTCACCCTTTCGTACTTAGGGAACACCGCCCTGCCCCGCTGGGACGCAGACCTTTTGATCCTCCCCCTGCCCGCCACCCGGGACGGGGTGAACCTCAACGCCCCCCTTTCCAAGGAAACGATCCCCTTGCGAACGATCTTTGAACAGTTTAAGGGACGGTTTCTTTTCGGTGGAATGTTGCCGGAGGATGCCCCTGCTCATGCGGTGGACTACTTTAAGGCGGAGGAGATCACCGTCGCCAACGCGGCACTGACGGTGGAGGGGGCGCTGGCGCTGGCGATCAAGAACACCCCCTTTTCCCTGCTGCACCAGCCGGTGCTGGTGCTGGGTGCCGGACGGATCGGGTATCTTTTAGCCCTGCGGCTGACGGCACTGGGTGCCAAGGTGACCGTCGCCGCCCGGCGGGCGGAATCTTTAGAACTCTGCCGCGCGCTGGGGGCAGAAGGGCGGTTTTACGAGGATATTCCCTATGGGCGGTTCCGACTGGTCTTGAATACCGTCCCCGCCAGAGTGCTGAGCTACGCCGCCCTCCGGGCATTGCCGGAGGGAGCACTTCTGATAGAACTGGCATCGGAACCCGGCGGATTTAATCCCGACACCGCCGAGTCCTTAGGGTTGCAGGTACTGAGTGCACCAGGTCTGCCCGGACGGTTTGCTCCCGAGTCTGCCGCAGAATGTATCGGTAAATTTATTATAAAGGAGATGGAACGTCATGCATGATCCTCTACAGATCGGCATCGCCCTCACCGGCTCCTTTTGCACGCTGAGCCGTGTCTTAGAGGCGCTGGAGCCGCTGGCGGAGCAGTATGCCCTTTATCCTATCATGTCGCCCATTGTCTATGAGAGCAACACCCGGTTCGGCACTGCCGCCCATTTCCGAGAGCGGTTGGAAACGCTCTGCGGACGCCCCATCTGGCATACCGTCCCGGAGGTGGAACCGATCGGTCCCAAGAAGATCTTAGATGCGCTGATCATCGCGCCCTGTACCGGCAACACCCTGACAAAATTAGCCCTGGGGGTAACCGATACAGCGGTGACCATGGCGGCAAAATCCACCCTGCGCAATGACCGCCCGGTGATCATTGCTCTATCCACCAACGACGCCCTCAGCGGCAGCGCCAAGAACATCGGCGTTTTGCAGACCCTGCGCAACTACTATTTTGTACCCTACGGGCAGGACGACGCTGATGCCAAGCCCCGCTCCTGCGTGGCACACTTTGATCTGCTGGGTGATACACTATCCTCCGCACTGGAGGGACGGCAACTGCAACCCCTATTTTGGTAAAAGAAAAACGCCCTTGTAAATTAGGCGGAAATATGATATCCTTTTAAAAAATAAAGTGAAGGATCAAACATATGAACAGGCTTAAGATCACCGATGTCCGAGCGGTTCCCGGCGACAGCGCTTTTCTCATCGACGATGGCAAGACCGCCATCCTCTACGATTCCGGCTTTGCCTTTACCGGCTATGCGGTTGCAGACAATATAAGGAAAGCGCTGGGCGAGCGCCCACTCGACTATATCTTTTTGACCCATTCCCATTATGACCACGCCCTTGGCTCGGTCTACGCCCTGCAATACTGGCCGCAGGCAAAAGTGGTGGCAGGAGAATATGCAGTCAAGATCTTCCAAAAGGACACCGCCAAGCAGGTGATGCGGGATCTGGACCGGAAATTCGCCGCCAAATGCGGGGTAACGGAATACGAGGATCTCATCGATGATCTGCGGGTAGACCTTCCGGTAAAGGACGGCGATACCATCCAAGCAGGAGAGATGAAATTTACCGTGGTAGAGCTGCCGGGACACACCCGCTGCTCCATCGGCTACTATCTGGCGGAGCATAAGCTGCTGCTCAGCGCCGAGACTCTGGGAGTCTTTGACGGGGAGCAGACGGTCATCCCCTCCTATCTGGTGGGCTATCAAATGACGCTGGACTCCATTGAGAAGGCCGAAAGGCTGGAGATCGAACAGCTTCTCCTCCCCCACTTCGGGCTTCTGGATCGGAAGCAGACGGATTTTTACCTGAAAAATGCTAAAAAGAGCGCTGTAGAGACGGCGGAAGAGCTGATCGCCCTCCTAAGAGCCGGCGGCAATCACAACGATGCTCTGGACTTTTTTAAAAAGAAATTCTACCACGGCAGAGTTCCGGACATTTACCCCAAGGACGCCATGGAGCTGAATACCGGCATTATGATCCGATTACTGGATAAAGAATTAAAGGGGATGTAAAAATAGTCTGAACCGCAAAAGGCAAGAAGAATAAAGGCTTTTGAATCAAATTTCTTCGTATAAATGACTATAAAGGAAGAAAAACGATCGCAATATGCAATCGTTTTTCTTTTTATAAATGCCTTTTGCTACTTCCAAACCTCGCCACTCGGCGTACCCTTGTACGCCGTCGGGCAAGCCTACGGCTCGGTTTGAAAGTTTCAAACAATTTTTTCGATCCCCTAAAAAAGGGGCTGTAAAAAACTTTCGTTTTTTTACAGCCCCTTTATTTTATCGGCAAAAACATTCTACATAGTGATCCAGGGCTTCCTGAATGACCTTGACAGCTTCTTTGCGTCCCTGCACCTCACCGGAGACCGTTTCCTTTTCCTCCAGCGCCTTATAGACTGAGAAGAAGTGCTTCATTTCATCGAACACATGGGGCGGCAGGTCGGAAATGTCCTGATACTGATTATAGGTGGGATCGGCAAAGGGGATGGCAATGATCTTTTCATCCCGATGCCCGTCATCCAGCATGCTGATACATCCAATGGGGTAGCACCGCACCAAAGTCAGCGGCTCCAATGCCTCAGTGCACAGCACCAAAACATCCAGAGGGTCGCCGTCGTCGCCGAAGGAGCGAGGGATAAAACCATAGTTTGCCGGGTAACGGGTGGAAGTATAAAGCACCCGGTCCAGCATGATCAGCCCGGTCTCCTTATCCAGTTCATACTTTTTCTTACTGCCCTTGGAGATCTCAACCACCGCGACAAAATCTTCGGGCGTGATCCGCTTGGGCTCGATATCGTGCCAAATATTGCTCATTTCATTCACATCCTTATTTAGTCAAAACTTTTTTGCTGATTATGCCTCTCCTTTTTTGAACAGATCCTCATCCAGGATCATTTCCATGATCTTCTGATAGTATCCGGACGGATTCTCCCGGAACCGCTCTGCCACATAGTAGGCATCCTTACGGTCGGGGACCAGAACCTGATAGGACAGCATCGTCTCGCCGCCCTCCCGGATGGTACAGGTGACGGAAAAGCCGCTATCGGAGGGCTGGATCTCCGCATAGATCTGGTCGTCCTCCTGCTTTTGGCGCAGCATCGCTTTCAGCGCATCCAGCGTCTTACATTTGACATTATGGGGCAGACGCTGCTCATATTCCTCCACCACTGCAAGGCCCTGCTTTGTAATCCGATAGCTGCCGGTCTCGTCCAGGGAGGCAATATCGATCATTCCCTTCATCAGCAGTTGCTCCACTGCCTGGGTATAATCGAAATATTCTACCAGTCCGTCCGCCATCATCACATCGGTCAGTTGACCTTCCTTCAGGACGCAATTTGCCTCCTTGAGCAGGTAAAGGATCAGCGCCTTTACATCGGGTATTTCATGCAATCCGCCTAATTCCGGCATCCTTTTTCTCCTTACTTAAAAACTAACGGTATTATAACACAAAATAAGTAATAAAGCAAGTGTCAGCGTAGGGTAAATCGGTCTTTCAGTCCCTCACTGACCACTACCCGGTCATCCCCAGTGATGAGGATACATTCCAGATCCACCCGCTGCCGGCAGAATTCCAGCGCCTTTTCCTCGCCCATGACATAAAAGGCGGTGGCAAAGGCGTCCGCCAGGGTCCCGCTTTCTGTCACCACTGTCGCAGACTTGAGTCCGCTTTCCGCCGGAGCAAGAGTGGTACGATCCAGGATATGATGATAGAGTTTGCCGTCCTGCGTGAAGTTACGCTGATATCCACCGGCGGTGACCACTGCGCCGTCGGTCAGCGTCACGATCCCCACATAATCCCCGCCGTCCGGGTCAGCGATGCCCACCCGCCAGGGGTCGCCGTTTGGTTTTCCCCCGCCCACCTGCACATTGCCGCCCAGGGAAAGGAAATAATGCCGGATCCCCTGCTCTGCCAGCAGAGCGGTCAGCTGATCAGCGGCATAGCCCTTGGCGATGCCGCCAAAATCGATGCCGCCTCCTTGGGGCAGGGTGACGGCTCTTTCCTCTGCCCGAATCAGTCGGTCATCCACCACCGGGCGGAGCTTCTCCAGTTCTCCGGCAGACGGAATACGGGGGTTCTCCCCGGTGAAATCCCAAAGGCGGGAGACGGGATAGAGGGACAGGCAGAATGACTGGTCGGTCTGCTCCGAGACCAAAAGACCCTTAGACAGCACCGCGGCACTGTCCGCAGAGAGGATGGCGGTGCCGGTCTGATTCAGCCGGGAAATCTCGCTCTCCGACAGGGTGGTACTGAATTTCTGCTCCAGATCTCCGATCCTCTCTTGACAGAGAGCAAAGACGGTACCGTCATCCCCCTCCAGCCGGAGGGTCATCACGGTGTCCATGGCAAAGAGGACCCGCTCCTCTGCGACCGGCTGGCAGCCGGTCAGTAGCAATATAACGCATGATAATACTAAAAATAATCGTCTCATGCTATTATTCTAACACAAAGGATTGCAAAAGCATAGATTTTTTATTATAATATAGGAAAAGGAGTTTTACAGATGGGTCTATTTAAGAAGAAAAAAGAAAACGACAGCAATCTTGCTCTGCTCCGCAGGCTGGACAAGCGAGGTATCTCCTCCTTCTCCCAGCGGGACCCCAAGACCTATCAGGAGCGGATCTTAGGGCGAGAGGGTGCTTTCAGCATCGCCGACGACACCCTCATCATCTCCTGCGGCAATCAGATTCTTTTCCGCCATCCTCTCAAGGACATCAAGGCGGGAGAGCTGATGAATCTTTCGGGCATCTGCCTGAATGTGGGGGACGAGCGGTATATTGCCTATTATACCGACGGAACCTTGGGAAAGAAAAAGTAAAAAAGACGAGTTGCTGAGCAACTCGTCTTTTATTTATTCTTCGTCTTCCTCTTCAGGTACGGGTAAAACCTCCACCTTCAGCTTGACAACACGACGTTTCTCCACCTGCAGAACGGTAAAGTTCAGATTTTCATAGGTGGCAACATCGTTTTTATTGGCGTATCTGCCCAGAAGCTCCACAACAAAGCCGCCAACGGTGGCGTTATCATCGTCGAAGTCCCGATCATCGAATTCAATCTCATCAAAGAAGTCCTCGATACGCATATCGCCATCGATCTCAAAACAGCCGTCGCACAGTTCCACCAGCTCCGGCTCGATCTCATCGCTTTCATCCCAGATATCGCCTACCAGCTGCTCCAGCACGTCCTCCATAGTCAGAAGACCCATGACTCCGCCGTATTCATCGGTCACCAGCGCTAAGTGGCTGCGCTGCTTACGCATGGTACTCAGCACATCGTCCAGGGGCATGGTCTTATGGACATACACCGCCGGCATGAGGGAGGCAAGGATATTAGCGCTCCGATCCTCAGTCAGTTCCTTAAGGACCAGGTTCACATGCAAAACGCCCACAATATTATCGATGGTATCTCGGTATACAGGAATTCTCGAATAGGTGGAGTTCAGGATCGTTTCGATCATTTCCTCCCGGTCACTTTCGATATTAATAGCAAGCATATCCACCCGAGGGGTGATGATCTCATACGCCTGCACATCGCCGAAATCAAAGACGCTCTGGATCAGATCGCATTTATCCTCGTCGATAACGCCCTCATCCTCCACCGTATCGATGATGGTCTCCAGTTCCTCCTCGGTGACAGACGGGGTGTTGTCCACGCTCCGTCTCCAGAGCAGGGAGATGACCTTCATGGATGCGTCCACCAGGAACACCAACGGCTTGGTGATGATGGAAAGACCGTAAAGAGGGATCGCAAAGAGCGTTGCAAAGGTTTCGGGCATGGTCTTTGCCACCACCTTGGGAACGATCTCACCGCAGATCAGCACGAGCACCGTCATGGCGATGGTCGCGATCCAGGCACTCTCATCCCCTAAAAGGGTAATAACGATCACTGTCGCCACCGATTCGGAGGCGATATTCACCAGGTTATTGCCAATCAGAATGGTCGCCAGGGCACTTTCATAATTGCTATAGATCTTCATTGCCAGTTTGGAGGCAAGGGACTTTTTCTCCTCAGCGGCATGCCGCAGACGGATCTCGCTGGCAGAAGCGAAGGAGATCTCCGAGGCGGAGAAAAACGCCGAGCAGAACAGGCAGATGATGATAATGATATAATTAAGCATCTGCCTCACCTCCGATCAGCTCTTCCTCGTCATAGATCTCGCCGACAAGCTCTTCCAGGATGTCTTCCACGGTGATGATGCCGAGAATACTTTCGCCGGAGCGCACATAAGCAATATGGGTACGCTCGCCGGATAGGGTGGCAAGCAGATCGTCCACCGGAGTCTTATCGTCGATATAGACCGGGCTTGCCATGACTTCATGAACCGCCACATGAGGGTTCTTTAAATAACGCTTCAAAAAGGTCCGCATACTAAGCGTTCCGATGACCATACCCTCCGCATCCACCACCGGCAGGCGGGAATAGGTACAGCCTTCGATGGTCTTCACAACCGTTTCCGCATCGTCATACACGCTGACCTTGACCACTTCATACCAGGGAGTCATCACATCCTTGACGGTAGACTCGGAAAACTCGATGGCGTTCTGGACCAGCTCCTCTGTTTCCTTATCGATATCGTTTTCCTCCACATAGGTCTCGATGATATCGTAAAGTTCATCCTCGGTAACAGTAGGGGTCTCGTCCGCTTTCTTTTTAAAGGGGGCGCTCACCAACTTACTGATAAAGGAGAAGAACAGACTAATAGGCGTCAGCACCTTCATCAGAAAGATCAGCGGACCGCAAGCAAAACCGGCAAATTTTTCGTTGCACGCCTTGGCGAATGCCTTGGGGATCATCTCACCGATATAAAAGACCACCACCGTCGAAATAACGGTGGAAACTGTCACCGCATAGTCGGGCATCGCCTCGATACTATCAAACAACGAGTATGTAAATACCGTGGCAAGGGTCGCCACCCCTGCATGGGTCACATTATTGCCGATTAAGAGGGTCGTCAGGGCTTTATCAAAGTGATCCAGTACATACAGGATCCGCTTCGCCTTACGGTCTCCGTTTTCCGCACGGTTGCTGACCCGGATACGGTTGACGGATGCCAAAGCGATCTCGGTGCCTGCAAAATAACCAGCAAGCAGCAATAAAACTAAAATGGCAATAAAATATTGCGCCGGACTGTCGTCCATTCAATAACCAACTCCTTTTTGGATCTTTTTACAAGATAATATATCATATTTATTTATTTTTTTCAATATATGTTGCAGAAATAATCCCGCAGGTTTATTTCTTCATCACTTCGTTATAGACCTCGTTTTTTGCGACGCCCCGATCTGCGGCGGCCGCTTTGATGGCGTCCTTTTTGGTCATGCCGATCTGGACATAATAGTCCACATGGGCAGCGACAGACAGTTTCTGCCAAAAGGCTTCCTCCTGCTTTTCCTCTGTCGCACCCTCCAGGACAAGGACATATTCGCCCCGGGGATCGTTTTCCTCATAAAAGGCGATCATTTCCGAGAGAGTCCCCCGCTGGACCGTTTCATGGAGCTTGGTCAGCTCCCGGCAGAGGGCGACCCGGCGGTCACCGAAGGCGGCAAGCAGGTCGTCAAGAGTATTGCGCAGCTTTTGGGGTGCTTCATAGAAGATCAACGTTTCCTTGGTATACTTGAGCCCCTCCAGGTGCTCTCGACGGCTCTTTTTGGCGGTAGAAAGAAAGCCCTGGAAGGAAAACCGCCCGGTGGGCAGTCCGGAAAGCACCAGCGCACTGATGAGGGCGCAGGGTCCGGGGACCACTGATACGGTATATCCCTCCTCCGCCAACAGCTTTACCAGATCCTCACCGGGATCGCTGATGCCCGGCATTCCGGCATCGGTGACCAGGGCGCAGGTCTTGCCCTCCCGGATCCGGGAGAGAATTTCCATGCCTCGCTCTCGCTTATTATGCTCAAAATAGCTGATCAGCGGCTTTTTGATTTCCAAATAATTCAATAATTTCAGTGTGTTGCGGGTATCCTCGGCAGCAATGAAATCCACCGACTCCAGAATTTCCCGGCAGCGGGGAGAGATGTCGCCCAGGTTGCCGATGGGAGTCCCCACCAAATATAAGACCGGCTGGCTCATTCCTTCCGCTCCCTTCTGTAAATTGCCAACAATTCGTCGGACATTTCACCGTCCGCTCGATGGAGGATCAGCGTCGGTTCCGCCTCCAACTCCCGGCGGCTATGCAAAATGCCCTCGATCAAGACCACCGCCGGACGCTCTCCGGCGTGACCCTGCACCAGCCTAAGGCGGGAGGGGGTCAGGCGATATTGCTCCATGGTTTTAAAAATTTCCGGCAGGCGGAACATCCGATGCACCATCACCAGCCGTCCGCCGGGCTTCAGAAGATACGCGGCGGCGCTGAGGACATCCTCTAAAGTACACGCCACCTCCCGGCGCGCTAATTCACGATGGGGATTCTGACCCAGAACACCTCGTCCCAGCGGCTCATAGGGTGGATTGACGGTCACCAAATCATAGCAGCTGCCCGGGCAAAGAGAGCGCACCTCCTTGAGGTCGCCCTCGATGACTCTGAACTGTTCTTCGCAATGATTTTCCCGGCAGGACTTTCTCAGCAGCCGGCAAAGCTCCGGCTGCAGCTCCAGCGCTTCAGCGCGTTCTAAGTCCCCCCGCGCCATCAGCATAAAGGGAACGATGCCGGTCCCGCTGCAGAGGTCGATCATTTTCTCGTTTCTTTTGCAGCGGGCAAAATCCGCCAGCAGGACCCCATCGGTTCCGAAGCGGAAAAATTCACTGTTTTGCCAGATCTTCCAGCCGCCCAGCTGCAGATCGTCCAGATGATCGAGTCCTTCCATCAGCGACCCTCTGCAAAGGCTTTGATCCTGAGATCATCGCCGTAAAAATAGTAATAGGTAAAGTGCCCCACCAAGCGGGAGATGATCCGCTCGTCATAGGCCTTCTGGATCCCTTCAAAGTTTAAATTGGTTGAAAAGATGATCTTTTTATTTGTACGCAGGCGATAATCAATGATGTCTGCAAGGGTTGCCATTGTATACGTTGTGCGGGTCTCGGTGCCGAGATCATCTAAAATGAGCAGGTCGCAGGAAAAGAACTGCTGCAGCTCTTCCTCGCTATCGTGAAAACGCACCGCTTCCATCCGCCGCACAAATTCAGGGGCACTGATATAGATGACGCTTTTTCCTTTTTCCAGCATTTTTTTGGCGATGGCTGTGGAAAGATAGGTCTTACCCAACCCAGTAGCACCGGCGAACAGCAAATGCTTTTCTTCGTCATCGAAGTTTTCCACATATGCCTTGCATTGCTCATAGATCATCTTCATATTATCCCGGGGGGAAAGAAGGTTCCCTTCCGCCTGGTTACTATAAAGAGAAAAATCAAAATTCTCAAAACTCTGATTGACTAAAGCCCGGTCCAGATTGGAGTTGCGGAAATTCTCAGCGATCAGCTCCCGCCGGAAACATTCACACATCCCCTCGGGTCCCATGCCGGTATCCTGGCAATTTTCGCATTGGAAATGAGGTTCAATATCCGCATGAACGGAACGCAGAAAATCCGCGCGCTTTTGCTGGAGGGCTTCCAGCTCCGCCTTGGCTGTTGCGGCATCGCCGCCCATTGCCATAGCGGTACAGTAGCGGCTGCCTGCTTCGGTGATGGCACGATCCATCTCCAAAAGGCAGGGGTTCTCCCGATAGACCTGCTCCCGCCGCTCCGCCGCCTGCCAGACAGCCTCTGCATGGCGCAAGGTAAATTCCGCCCAAAGTTCTTCTTTTATGCTCATTTCACACCTCCGGATTGCATTCTTTCAATGGCAATTCTTTCCAGTTCCGAAAGACCGGTATGCTGCTTGCGTCCGGTTGAGACCTCATCCCGGATGTCCGCAACCTTCTTATACCCCAGCTTGCTCCATTTTTCCAGAATTCCGTTCATATACGCAAAAGACATCTTTCCCTTTGCATCCATACATCGGTTATATGCCTCTATAATCAGTTCCTCGGTGAGTCCCATACCGATCCAGCCTTCCAGCATCTCACGCTGCTTGGCGGAAAGGTTCGTCGCGATCCCGAAGGTCCGCTTCAGCCGGTTCTCCAGCTTGCGGTAATTCTCCAGCTCCCGGATCTTTTGCTCCGCCAGCTCAAAGGTATTGATGCCGTGATCGTACCAATCGATGGCAACGCTCTCCAGATAGCGGGAGGAAAATTTATCGATGCTATTGCAATACGCTGCCAGCTGGACGATCATCTCATGGGAAAAATGCAGATCCTCCGCCATATAATAAAAGACCGTAAGCAACGGCTGATTGATGACCTTCCCGGTGATCCGCTGGACCTCCGCGATCATGGCACGGAAGTCCTCCCCGGTCTCCTCTAAAATGATGGTGGGCTGCACCCGGGGCAGCTCCCGAGGCAGGACCGTCTTGACTCCCGCTACCAGCCGCAGCTTGCCCTGCTCCAGGGTGAAGATCCTCTCTTTTACCCAAAACTGGATCGCAGGCTCCACTTCCTCCGGCTTGATATTGCAGAACTGCGCAATTTCAGCGCAATCGTGCGCCATCTTATCAAAGCGCAGCAAAAAAAGCAGCACCTTCAGCTGGGCGCCGGTGGCGATATGCAGCAAGCCGTCCACCGCCCGGGCGGGAACGGAGACATATTGCATCCTTGTATCCTCAAATTGATATTTCATAACGACCTCTTTATGTAGTATTAAACTCATTATATAAAAGTTCTTGCTAAAAATCAAGTTGAATGATAGAATATAATTCTGGAACGAGGTGAAAATATGATCTTCGATCAATTCAGAAAAGAACGCTGGATGGTGGTAGGGCTGGGAAACCCCGGCAAAAAGTACGAAAATACCCGCCACAATGCCGGCTTTATGGCGCTGGAGGTTCTGGAACAGGAATTCCGCGCCACCCCCTTCGGCAATAAGCAGACTGCCACCCTCACCAAGGCAAAGGTGGGCGGTAAAGAAGTGCTGTTTGTCCGGCCCTTGACCTTTATGAACCTTTCGGGCAAGGCGGTCAACGAGGTGGGCTCTTACTACAAGATCCCCCAGGAGCGCATCATCGTCATTGCCGATGATGTTTCCATGGATGTGGGACGGATGCGAATCCGGGACAAGGGCAGCGACGGTGGTCACAATGGGCTTAAGGACATCATCCGAGTGCTAGGGAACCAGCAACTGGTACGGATCAAGATCGGCGTGGGTCAGAAGCCTCACCCGGACTACGATCTCGCCGACTGGGTGCTGGGCAAATTCTCCAAAGAGGAGAAGGCTCGGCTGGAGGATGTACTGAGCGCAGTGCCGGGGGCAGTAAAATTGCTTTTGGACGGCGATATCAGCGGCGCCCAAAACCGCTTTAACAGGTGAGCCGATGGATCTTTTGTCACTCTTAAAGCGGGAGCCGGCGCTTGAGGACCTTCCCCTTTCGGGAGAGCGTCCTATTGCCATCAATGGACTGCAGGGACAGAGCAGTATCCTCACCGCCGCTTATCTATGCAAACAATTTCATCATAAGGGAATTTTCGTCACCCGCCAGGAGGCGGGGGGCGCTGAAATTCTCGGGGCTTTGCGCGCCCTTTTAGGGGAAAAGGTCTATTATCTTCCGGAGCGGGACTTCCTTTTTGATGAATTCTCCGCCCGCTCAAAGGAGCGGGAAAACAGCCACGCGGAGGTACTGAAAAAGCTCCGGCAGGGGGATTATACTATGATCGTCGCCCCTCTCAGCGCCCTTCTGATGCCGGTCCCGCCGCCGGAGGAGACCGAGGAGCATGGGCTGCTCCTCAAGACCGGCGTCACCTACGAAATGGACGATCTCTTAGAGTTTCTCCTTGCCCATGGGTACACTGCCTTTGACCTGGTAGAAGGAAGCGGCAGCTTTGCCCGCCGGGGCGGGATCTTAGATATCTTCTCCCCTAACTATCCCGATCCCTTACGGATAGAATTTTTCGGAGATGAGATCGACCGCATCGTCTTTTTCGATGTGCTGACCCAGCGGACGCTGGAAACGGTGGAGGAGGCGGAGATCGTCGGCTGCCATTCCCGGGCTGGGGAGGAGCGGCGGTTACTGCCCATCTTAGAGGGCATCGATCACCCCGGCGCTAAAGCCGACTTAGAGCGGCTGAAAAACGGACGGAGCGTGGCTACTGACCGATACCTGCCCCTGCTTTATCCCACCCTTTATACCCCGCTGGAGCTTCACGATGGCTTGCTTTTCATTGAAGAATACGCCAGCCAGCAAAAGGTCTTTTCCTTCATGGAATGGCAATTAAATGAAGAAATGACCCGCCATGCGGAAAAAGGAAACTATATGGCGGACGGCGCTTATTTCTTAGATCGGGATGCCTTTGAGTCCTGCTGGAGCGGTAAAACACTGCTCTTTTCTGCAGTCACACCCGCCACAGACCGCCCCTTGGGGGCGCTGCGGCAGATGCGGGTCTTGGAGGATCATATCCCCTTTTACCAGGAGGATGCCCTCCTCACAGAACTGCAACGGGCGACAGAGGAAAAATATACCACCATCCTCACCGGAACCGCCGGGCGGATGGCGGAACTGAAAGCCACCCTCACAGAGGGTCATATTCCCCTTTCGGAAAAACCGAAAAAGGGGGCAGTCTGCTGCCTGGAAAGTCCCCTTTCTTTTAATCTGAGATTTCCGGACGCAGGTCTTCTGCTGCTCTCCGACGGCAACCGCCGGGCGGAGCAGTCCCGCCGCAAGGGCGGTATCAAGGGGGAAAAGATCCGCTCCTTCAACGATATTACCCCCGGGGACTTGGTGGTCCATGTTTCCCATGGTATCGGTGTTTACAAGGGGATCCGCCAGGTGGAAAACCAAGGCGTGACCAAGGATTATATCGTCATCGGCTATGATAAGGGAGATACCCTCTTTGTCCCCTGTCCGCAGCTGGACTTGATCTCCAAATATATCGGCACTGCCGAGGATAAGACCGTCAAGCTCTCCCGCCTCGGCGGCAGTGGGTGGGAAAAGACCAAGGCGAAGGTCAAGAACCAATCCCGGGAAGTCGCCCGAGAACTGATCGCCCTCTATGCCAAGCGACTGAACGCCCCCGGCGCACCCTGCGATCCGGATACCGACTGGCAATTGCGGTTCGAGGAGCAATTCCCCTATGAGGAGACCCCCGACCAGATACGGTGCGTGGAGGAGATCAAAAAGGATATGGAGCAGCCCTATCCCATGGACCGGCTGCTTTGCGGGGACGTGGGCTTCGGCAAAACAGAAGTCGCCCTCCGCGCTGCCTTCAAAGCAGTGGACAACGGCTTTCAGGTCGCCCTCCTCTGCCCCACCACCATCCTTTCAGAACAGCATTATCTTACCGTCAAGGACCGGTTCGCAGACTTTCCCATCAATGCGGCGGTGCTCAATCGATTCCGCACGCCCAAAGAGACGAAGAAGATCCTGGAGGATCTGGAGTCCGGGCGGCTGGACATCATCATCGGGACCCATCGGCTGCTCTCCGGGGACCTGCATTTTAAAAAATTAGGGCTCCTCATCATCGACGAGGAGCAGCGGTTCGGCGTTAAGCATAAAGAAAAGATCAAAGAGCTTTCGGTGGGTGTGGATGTCCTGACCATGAGCGCCACCCCCATCCCCCGCACCCTCAACATGGCGCTCTCCGGCATCCGGGATCTTTCTATCATCGAGGATCCCCCGGCAGATCGCCAGCCGGTGACCACCTATGTACTGGAATACGATCAGGACTTAATTCTATCCGCCATTGCAAGAGAACTCAAGCGGGGCGGCTGCGTCTTTTATATGAAAAACGACATCGATGCCCTGGACGGCATCGCGGCGCGATTGTCCGAGCGATTACCGGACGCCCGCATTGCAGTCGGTCACGGAAAAATGACCGGGGCAGAATTGGAAAAGACCTGGGAGCGGGTCTTGCGCCATGAGGTGGATATCCTCATCTGCACCACCATCATTGAAACAGGCATCGACGTTGCCTTTGCCAATACTCTCATCATCGAGGACGCGGACCGCTTAGGGCTTTCTCAGCTCCACCAGATCCGCGGGCGAGTCGGACGGAGCAGTACCCGCGCCTACGCCTACCTCACCTACCGGCAGGGCAGCATCATGAACGAGGTGGCATCCAAGCGGCTCGCCACCATCCGGGAATTTACTGAGTTCGGCAGCGGGCTCAAGATCGCCATGCGGGATTTGGAGATCCGGGGTGCCGGTGCGCTTCTCGGTGAAAAGCAGCACGGTCAAATGAACGTAGTGGGCTACGATATGTATATGCGGATCCTAAAAGAAGCGGTCACCGAGGAGCAGGGCAAGACCGAGCTGCCCCAGGCGGACTGCGCCATTGACGTGACCGTCAGCGCCTTCATCCCCAAGGAGTATGTCCCCAGTGAAAAGACCCGCATCGACCTTTATAAAAAAATCGCCGCCATCTCCTCCGAGGAGGACTTTGACGATATGATCGACGAGCTTTGCGACCGGTTCTCCGATCCCCCGGTGCCTATCCTCAATCTGATGAAGATCGCCCTTATGCGGGCACGCGCCCGGGAGAACGGCATCCTTGACATCAAGCAAAAGCAGGACGCGGTGCTCTTTTTCGTCAGCGAGCCCCAGCCGGAGCTGCTTTCCGGATTGATCCATGCCATGAAGGGGAGAGTGCTTTATTCCATTGGTGCTAAGCCTTATTTCACCCTTAAAATTGCTGATCGGGATCAATTACTGGAGGAAATGAACCATTTTCTCAAAGTCTTTGCAGAATTAAAAAATACGGAAGTTCAATGAACTTCCGTATTTTTTTGCAAGGTAACGGTAAAAGTACTGCCTTTGCCGGGGGCAGATTCCACCGAAAGGGTGCCGCCCTGGGTCTCGGTCATCAGCTTGGCAATGGAAAGTCCCAAGCCGTAGCCCTTTTCGTTATGGGAACTATCCCCCTTATAAAACCGCTCGAAGATCCGGGCGGCGACCTCCTCGGTCATGCCCACGCCGTCGTCGGTGACCCGGACGGCAACTTGATCTTGCTCCTCCGCGATCCCGACGGTGATCTTGCCGCCCTCGGCAGTGAATTTCACCGCATTATCCAAAAGGATGGTCAAAATCTGCCGCACCATCTTGGGGTCGCACCAGGCGGTTCCCCCGCCCAAAAGAGCAAACTCTCGCTGAGGGTGCATCATACGAAAATCCTGCAGCAGGTCGGCGGCGACAGGCTTCAGGTCGGTCTCCTCGGGCTGCGCCTTGATCTTGCCGTTTTCGCTGCGGGCGATATAAAGCAGCCGCTCCAAAAGCTCCTGCATATTGGCAGACTGGGCAACAATAGCGTCAATTGCCTCCTGCCGCACCGCCGGATCCTCCGCTCCCCAGCGAGAGAGGATATCTGCATAGCCGCTGATGATTGCCAGCGGGGTGCGCAGCTCATGGGACGCATCAGATACAAATTGCTTTTGCCGCTCATAGGCGTCCTCGATCTTATCCAGCATATGATTATAGGAGTCCACCACCTCCACCAGCTCGGAGCGGATATGCTCTGTATCCAGCCGGTCTGAAAGACGGGCGGCGGACATCTCCTCCATGGCACGACCCAGCACTCCGATGGGACGGAGCTGCTTCCGCGCCGTCCGATAGCCCACGAAGTAGCTGATACACAGCACCAGGGCAATGGAGATCAGCAACAGATTGATGACCAGAGAAAGCATGGCGCTCTCCGCCTTCATGCTCTTGGCTAAATTGAGATAAAAAATACCATCTTCATTGGTGACCTTTTTGGAATAGATCCGCAGGGTCTCCGTCTGATGCCGGTGAGAGAAGGGCTGCTCCCAGATCTGGTTATAGGGCAGGGTCTCCTCCAGATCAGAAAGACCGCAAGAATAGACCAGTGAGCCGTCCTCCCGGTAAAGCGTAATATTGACTGCGGAATCCTCCGCCACCCGCGCGGCGATCTCCTGCTGCAGTCCGCCCGCCTCCATGGTACCGGCGATGGTCAGGAGCTCGTCGGTAGCGCGGCGGTCTACCGTATAATACGCTGCAGCGACAACAAACATACTCTGCAGCAGCGCAAAGACCAGAAAGATCAGAATATAGCTCAGGGTCAGACTGCCCACCAGCGATTCGGGAGCGTGCTCCGCCACGATCCGGGCGACGCTGCCCAGTTCCTCCTGCTTCTTTCTTTTGAGAACGGTGCGTTTTTCCAGATAGATGGACTTTTGCAGGTAGGCTTCCTTTTTGAACTCCCGCTTTTCCGCCCGGAGCGCTTTTTTGAGATTCTTGCGTTCCTCTCCGGAAGCGCTCTTTTTCTGAAACTTCAGCTCCGCTTTGCGGATCTTATAGGCGTATTTCCGGTGGGTCTTGCCGTCCTTGAAGTCCAGCTTCAGTTCTTTTTTGCGGCGCTTATATAACGCCTTGATCTCTTTCTTATTCATTGCCGGCACCGAAAGCATAGCCCAAGCCCCGGACGGTGCGGAAATAATGCACCCCGAAGCGGTCATCGATCTTGCTCCGCAGGTAGCGGATATAAACATCGATCAAGTTGGTATCCCCCATATAGTCATAGCCCCAGACCTCTCGGAGGATCTGCTCCCGGGAGCAGACTGCACCGGGATGCTCCATGAAATAGATCAGCAGCTCGAATTCCTTGCGGGTGAGGGTCAGCTCCTCCTCGCCGAAAAAGGCGCGGAACGCCAGCCGGTCTGCCTTTAAAGCGCCGGCGGTCAACGCAATTTCCTCTCCTCCGGTCTGCCGGTGGCGGAGCGCCGCCCGCACCCGGGCAGTCAACTCCCGCATGGAAAAGGGCTTGGTAATATAGTCGTCCGCCCCCAGGTCCAGACCCTGGACCCGGTCATCGATCTCTCCCCGGGCAGTCAGCATGATCACCGCCACCTCCGACTGCGCCCGCAGTCGCTTGAGAACTTCAAACCCGTCTATTTTAGGCAGCATGATATCCAGCATTACCAGGTCGTACCCGCCACCAAGGGCAGCGGCAAGCCCCGCTTCGCCGTCGTGAGCACAGTCGCAGATATACCCCTCCCGCTCCAGCTCCAGCCGGATCATCCGGGCAATATGCAGTTCATCCTCTATAATTAAGATCTTTTCAGCCATGGGATGCCCTCTTTCTAAATATTGAATTTATTCTACCACATTATTTGCCCCTTGGCAAGACCGGCGGATTATGATAGAATAGAATCGATAAGGGAGGTGCGCTCCATGAAAAAGATCCTGATCATTGAAGACGATCCCAGCATTCTGGACATTGTCGCGTTTAATTTAGAAAAAGAGGGCTACCGGGTCTTCACCGCCGCCAACGGCGAGGAGGGCTTGCTTTCCTTTGCCTCCCAATCCTTTGACTTGATCCTGCTGGACGTGATGATCCCCCGGCTGAACGGGCTGGAGGTCCTGGACTCCATCCGCTCCCGCTCCGATGTGCCGGTGCTGATCATGAGCGCCAAAACTTCCGAGGAGGATCGCTTAGAGGGACTGACCCGGATGGCGGACGACTATATCTGCAAGCCCTTTTCTGTCAAGGAACTGATCCTGCGGGTAAAGGTGCATCTTGCCCGCTATGAGGGCAGACTGGGCGGTCACCGCTCTCTGGTATGGGGGGACTACACCTTAGATGAGACCACCAACACGGTCCTAAAAAACGCCTCTCCCGTTCCGCTGACCAAAAAGGAATTCCGGCTGATGCTGCTCTTTGCGCAAAATCCCGGACGGTGCTACAGCCGGGAGGAGATCATGCGGGGGCTTTGGGGCTATGATCAGATCCAGCCTGAGGACCGGACGGTGGACGTCGCCATCCGGCGGCTGCGGGAAAAGATCGAAGAAGATCCCTCTCACCCCCGCTACATTCTCAGCCGACGGGGCATGGGCTACATCGCGGGGACAGGAAAATGAGGAAGCATCTGCGTTACCGCCTGATGAGCATCATGCTGCTCCTGGTACTGCTGATCGTGGTATTTGTCGGCACCATGCTCTTTACCAACATCGCCGCTGACTACAACCGAAATTTCTACGAGGATATGACGGACCTGCAGGCGCAGATCGAATATTTTGATGTTAATAAGGGCAACATCCCAGACCTCATCGAATTTCTGCCCAAACAGGACAGTCTCAACCCCCTCATCACCGACCGGACTTACTATATTCTCCGGGGAGAAACGGTGGTCTACAGCAGTCTTAACGGCGGCTTCATCCATAAGACCGCCAACCTGCGCCATGTCCTGAACGGCGGCATCAACCGCAACGCCCATGCCTTCTCCAAGACCCTGGACTTCGCCTGGACACTGAAGGACAATCGGCACACCCTTTATGTTGTGGATTATCGGACGGAGCTGAGCGCCTCCATGCGCAACTACATCGTTCTCTTTGTCCAGGCACTGATGATCGGTATTGTACTGACGGTACTGCTGAGCTTTCTCTTTGCCCGGCAGTTCCTGATCCCCATTCAAAAGCTGACCGACGGTGCCAAGACCATGCATCAGGAGGGAGAATTCAAGCAGATCTCCACCACCGCCCGAGACGAGGTGGGCGAACTGACCCGGGTATTCAACGAAATGGGGATCCGCATCTCCAAAAATATCCAGATGCTGCAGGACCTGCTGCGCAATATCCCAAAGCCGGTCTTTGCTGTCAATTCCCAGGGCATAATCGTACATAGCAACGATTCCTTCAAGCGGCTTTTTGAGCAGCCGCCGCTGAGATCCCTCTTTCTGGAGGAGCATCAGCAGGAAAACCGGTTCATGGCGGAGATCGACGGACGGTATTTCTGCGTCTACCGCAGTTTATTCCTGCTCCAGGACGGCTCGGAGGGTACCCTCTTTCTCCTGGACGACATCACCGAGGCGGAAGCGCTGGAAAATGAGCGTAAGCAGTTTGTTGCCAATGTGTCCCATGAGTTGAAAACGCCGCTGACAGTTATTAAAAGCTATAGTGAGACCATCCTGGAAAACGAACTGGATGACGCCACCCGCCGGCGGTTCATCAAAACGGTAGAACGATCCGCCGACCAGATGAACGCCATGGTCAACCAGCTTCTGGAGCTGAGCAAGACCGAGTCTGCCATGGGCGGTCCTAAGGAGCCCTTGGATCTTGTGGCGGTGATTGAAGAGGTCACCGACGCCATGCAGCTGGAATATCGGAAAAAGGAGTTGAGTTGCGTCATCGACGCGCCGGAAAAACGGATCTTTTTCTGCGAACCGGATCAGGTCCGGCGGGTGATGGTCAATCTGCTTAGTAACAGCATCAAATATTCTAATCCCGGCGGGACGGTGACGCTGACGCTGCGGGAGACCGAGGGCGGTGTCCTTTTCTCGGTGGCAGATGAGGGGATCGGCATCGAAAAGCAGCATCTCCCCCACCTTTTTGATAAATTCTACCGGGTGGATAAAGCCCGTTCCCGAGAGACCGGCGGTACCGGACTGGGACTCTCCATCGTCCATTCCATCGTCACCGGCATGGGTGGCACCGTACAGGTGGAAAGTACCTTCGGCAAGGGGTCCGTCTTTACCTGTTTTTTCCCGGATTGATTTTTTAAAAAAATTATGATAGAATACACACAAAGAATTTGAAGGAGAATACAAATGGCAAGCGAATATGGAAATGATTTTATCGTTCTGACCGATGAAGATGGTCGGGAGCTGGAATTTGAGGTGCTGGGCAAGATCGACTTTGACGGCATCTCCTATGTGGGGCTGATCGAGCAGTTTGATGATCCCCAGGCGCAGCTGGAGAGTGACGGTCAGCTGGTCGTCCTCAAGGCAATCGAGGACGACAACGGCGAGGAGATCCTGGTCACCATCGACAATGAGGAGCTGGAGCGTGTCCTGCCCGCTTTTGAAGAAGCACTGGGCGAGGAATACGACATCGACGGAGAATAATTTAACGCCGATTGGGTAAAGATATTCTTGATATTTAAAGGAATATCTTTGCTCAGTCAAGGCAAAAGCGGAGCCAATATTTGCTATATTGGCGAGCATTTTAACGCCGAGTGAGCGAAGATATGCCTTAATATTTAAAAAGTGCAGATCTTTGCTCAGTCAAGGCAAAAGCGGAGCCAATATTTGCTATATTGGCGAGCATTTTAACGCCGAGTGAGCGAAGATATGCCTTTTTAACCCTGCGGTGTGCGTGGTTTGTACTACTTTGAGCCTACACTTATGAAACGGGAATGCGTTCGGGCGCTGTGAGCATGCCGGCCCTGGGCTTGATGCCCAACGTCGGAAGCCTGTGAAGCCAACCCGGCTAATACCCACCTGACAAAGTCAGGGATCAACTGTGTACAAGTCACGGCATCTGCGGGGTCGTTTACGACTTCCAAAAATGGCACAGAATGCAGAAAATAAAAAAGGACAAGTTCATCTATACCCATTGTTTATTGTTTGTCTTTTTATAACAGTTTCTGCATTTTTTCTCGAAAATTAGGTAAAAACCCGGCTTTCGCCGGGTTTTATTAGAATTTTCTGCTTTTTGCTCAAATGACCGCTTGGCGTATCACATACGCCGGCGGGATCATTTGAGCGAAATCTGCGCTCATTTTTGAAAGTCTTTAGTTTAAGTGAGTTTGGAGAAAAATAATGGAACGATTTTTACGAACAGAAGCCCTGGTCGGGGCGGAAGGACTTGAGCATTTGGCTTCTGCCCATGTGGTTATTGTCGGCATAGGCGGCGTGGGCGGTGCGGCGCTGGAGGGGCTGGTGCGCGCCGGGATCGGGCGGATCACCGTCATCGATGGCGACACCCTTTCGCTCACCAACTGCAATCGCCAACTCTTAGCTCTCTCCACCACCGTCGGACAAAGCAAGGTGGAGGTCGCCAAGCAACGGATGCTGGACATCAATCCTGCCCTGCAGATCACCATACATCACGGCTGGATCCGGGAAGAAACTATCAACGCCCTGCTCCCGGCAGATGCCGATTTTATCGCTGACTGCATCGACGATGCGCCCGCTAAACTGCTACTGGCCGAATATTGCCGTGGGAACGAAATCCCCATGATCATGTGCATGGGAACCGGCAACCGTCTCTCCTCCGCCGGGCTGCAGACTGCTAATTTTGACCGCACCGCCGGGTGTCCCCTGGCGAAAAAAATGCGGCTTGCGCTGAAAAATGCCCGGTTCCGCAAGGTGCGATGCCTTTATTCCGCCGATCCTGTTACCCCCGCCTTTCCCATTGAGGACGGCGGTAAGCGGACGGTGGGCTCTATCTCTTATGTCCCCGCCATCGCCGGCATGAAGCTGGCAGAACATATCATCAACCGCATCTTAAAGAAAGAGTGCGGATCGGATATTCCGAAATAAAAAAAGACCCCGCAGGGTCTTTTTTTATTTTCCTAATACTTTTGCCCAAATAGGACGGCGTACTTTGAGCGCGCCCTTAGGACAAAATTCCTGGCAACAGAAGCACCGGATACATTTTTTACGGTCAATGCGGGGTTTATGCTTCACCATGGTGATGGCATCAGCGGGACAGACCTTATAACATTCCTTGCAGCCCACGCACTCCGCCGGCTTGAGCGCAGGG
>JAZREO010000050.1:0-13446 GCA_045660845.1 Eubacteriales bacterium | reverse complement strand
GACCTGCTCACGGGTCGCATTGGTATCGCCATAGAAGTACAGCTTATCGCCCTCGCTATGACCGTTCATGATCTTATTGGCGCCAACAGCACGCACATAAGGCAATGCCCAATCAGCGATAGTATCATTATAAGTCAAGGTAGTATTCTGTGCGGTGTACTTGGTCACATCCAGACCCATGACACGGCTGGCAACAACGGCAATCTCATAACGGGTGATCTTGCTCTCCACATTAAGCTTGCCGGCATCATCGCCCATAAAGATCCCGTAGTTATCATTGTTCAGGTAATCCACATAAGACTTGACCCAATGATTCTTGAAGGTGGCGGCATCGGAATAGGTCGCAACATCACGATCAGATACGATATTGAGCACACCGTCAAAACCGGTGATATATGGGGTGTAAGGCACGCCATCCACCACATTTAAATAGGTCGTCGCAGGGATCACTGCATAGACCTTTGTGATCCGCTGATCCAATGCAAGCGCTGTATCGGAATTGATCACGATGTTCATATTGCGATCCGCATAGAACTGTGCAGAGGAAATAACGACGTCCTCGGTAACCTTTCCATCGGTATTTGTGATATCTTTAATGACCTGACCATTCAACTTGACGCTCTTCGTGCCGGCAGGCAGATACAGGGTATACTCCTTATCGCCGGTGAGGTTGGCGGAATAGGTCTTCCCATTAACAGTACCGATGATGGTCGCTTGATCATTGTTGGACGCCTGGGACTGGACTGTCACCTTATGAATACTGGTGGAGATCCCATCTTCCGCTGTAACCTTCAAAAAGACACTGAAGATATCGCGGGTCACAGAATTCTTCTGTGCGGTGATCAGGTTATTCTTCAGCGGGGTCTTGCAGTTATAGTCCTCATAAACCTGATAGGTGGCACCGGTAGATACCTGCGCTTTGATCACAGCCGCATCAGCAGCGCCGATATTCAGCAGGAAGTAGCCCTCCTTCTTAAGAGCCCCCTCAACAGCAAGCAACTCGCTCTCGCTACCCTTGACCTTTAGGATATTCAGCGTATACTCAGCTTTATCCTTACCATTTCCGGCAATAGCAACTGCTTTCAGCGTCAGTTTGGTGGTGCCGGCGTTATTGACTGTATAAGAACCGTCCGCATTGGGGGTCAGCTTCGTAGTGCCGTTATAGACCTCACAAGAACCGCCCAGCAACGCATAGGGTTTAAAGGTGAACTGCGTCTCGCCGTTCAGCATCTCACCCGCAAAGGTAGTGCTATTGATATGGGTCATACCCTCCACATAGGCGAGGGCAGCGGCATCGCTCTTAGAAAGATCGATTCCATTGGAATCCACAAAGGTCAGCGTGTAGCGCGTCGTATTGCCAGATTCGCTGGTAACATCCAGATAATACGTCTTCTGGAGTCTTACCAAAACCTTGGTGACACTGACCCCATTCTGATCATAGAGCACATGAGTAGCGCCTGCGGAAGTGACGATCGCCGCATCCGAATAGGAATAATCGACCCGATCATTAAAGTTCACATACCCGGTAATGGTCTTGGCTTCGTTATCGATCAGGAAGCCATCCATATAGTACAGTTCATTTTCCGTGTACGGCTTACGGTTAATGACGATCTTAACAGTCTCACTGACCGAACCGTCAGCAGATGAAACGACTGCGTAGTAGGTATTGACCAGTTCGGGCAAAGTCAGCTTAGTAACTCGGCTATTGGCGCTGAGATCCTCATTGGAGTAAACCTTCAGGGCGGAATACTCGCCGACGATCACGGGAACATCATAGATCTCGCAGTCAGCATCAACCGTATCGGTATAAACCTTGGTCGTCTTATTATAACTACCGGTACCAAACATCCCTTTGGTAACATCATACTTCGCCTCAACAGGGTTCGTCGAGTCGGAACGGACAGTCATGTCCCAATCCAAGAAAGTATAGTCGATCTTAACACGGGTAGCCTCTTCATAGGTGAAATTCCCGCTATCGCCTTCTACAAACTCAAACCGGCGTGCGGCGTCAGGCATCAGCGCCGCCCCGTCATAGGTGGCAGCATAGTAGTTGCCGGACCAGTCGATCATCGTACCGGCACCGGTCTGACCGGTACAGGGCAGACAGTTCTTACCAATCAAGCGGTTGCCTTTAAAGACCATCATATTGGAAACATTCTGTTTGCTACAAGTGAGATAGAAACGGGAACTTGTCTTGGTCGATACAAACAGCGTACCCTTATCCCCCTCCTGCACCAGGGTATTATTGGTGAAGGAGAACTTCATATTATTTCCCGTAAAGTAGATCTGGAAGCCACGGTTTTTAACAAGACCATTGAGGAAGACATTATTGTCAATATTATAGACAATATTCGTCTTGGCACCTACATTGCCCTTTTGGTCAATGAAGTTGAAGATGTAGGTTCCAGCCTGAGAGGCAGCATTGTTATTATAGAAGTAGCTGTTGGTAATGGAATAATAGGGATCGGGGATATCGCGGGAACGAATGTCTTTACAGAACTGACCCGCATTGGTTGCGTTGCCGAAGAAGATACCATCCACGACAAAGGTCTCAAAATAAGGACCGAAAACTGCTTTTTTGTCTGCACCGTCGATACGGGAGTCATACATATACATCGTATTACGGTCGGTTGCGTTGGCGATAAAGTTTCTCTCAAAGTTAAAGATATAGGGGTTTGCGCCATTGTCACGATTTGCACCGCCGCCGGCGTCCTTCGCATAGACATTCTTAAAGATGGTAACACATTCGCCAGTCCGTTCAGTATCATCCACATAGGAGCAGTTCTTACCCATTTTGATACCATCGATTTCGATGACGTAGTTATCGATACCGGCTGCCACGCGGATGCAGGCGTTGAGTTCGGATTCCTTGGACGATTCGCGCTCCGGATTCAGGATCCAGGCAGAATTAACCACATTCTCCTGGGTAATGGAATCCACCACCGTCTTATTGGGGTTGATTCCGTTTAGTTCGCCGAGGATCGTACAGGAGCCGGACAGAACGATTTCCTTGGTATAAACACCGGCAGGAAGCAGAATAGTGGGAGAGACAATCCCCTTCTTTGCGGCATATGCAAAAATTTCGTCGACATCGTAGAAGATATTAGCGCCGGCTTCAAACTTATAGATCTCATCCTTCCATCTATAAGGGACGACCGTACCGTTCTCGATCCCGGCGACTTCAGGCTTATACATGAAGTAATCGGCAGGGAACTCTTCAGAAAAAGATTTTAGGGCATCCAGAGAACCCATATTTTCAATTTTTATAGTATAGATAGGAGCGAAAGAAGCATCCCCGTCTTTGGTGATCTTTGCATAGATCTCCTTGGGTGCATAGGGGTCATTACCCAGCAGTCTGGAGGTCAGCTTATTATCAGGGATCTTAGCGGACGGATCAGTGCCGAGGATGACGCCGTCTGCAGAGATCATGGCATCATTATAAAGCTGAATAGAGAAACCATCCTTCGTCTCGAAGGTGAAGGTCTTTTCATCCAGATCGGACGCCTGATAGATCAGCAGGTCAGCGGTATAGCGGAAATCATCCACCCATGCCAGCAGCCAATTACCGATATCCATTGTCCATTCTTCCTGGGTCTTGGTCATCTTCTCGTTCACCCAGAAGGTATCGCGAACCAGACGCTGAGCCTCATTTGACATGAAGATCGGATTAGCAACAACAATGCCACTGGAGGTGGCGAAATAGTTATCGGACATATCAATATAAGTCGCATCATTGGAGCCTTCCAACGAGGGAATCTTATAAGAGCCGATCAACTTATTGTTTTTGATGATCATACAAGATGACTGATCGACACTTCCGGAACTATGCAGGAACTCCGAGTCCATGATAGTAGCGCCTTTGTCCGCACCCCTATCATCCGCATAAACATAGTTGTTTTGAACATCAATAACAGAATTAGCGTTTACAAACTCATAGTGAAGCACACCGGTCTTACCGGAAGCCTGATAGAAGACATTATCGTGCACCTTCAGGGAGGCGGCGGGACGATCCGTAGCAGCGGTGAAATTCAGATCGTCGGCATTGGTAAAGTCATACTCGTAGGCATAGTTATCCATCGAAATGGCATAGCTAACAGGAGTGTTGCTCATTGTATTGTAGAAACAAGAATTGGTCACTTCCACAATGGGAGATACGCCATTGGCAAACCAAGTATGGGTCAGGAAGCCGTTTTTATTATCGATGTATGCAATATTATCGGCGTAAAGCTTGGTAAAGAACGGCGCAATGAACGATAGATCAGGGGTCTCAACCGCGCTATCAGGCTTACTCCAGTTCATATTGGTGACATAGAGATTCTCCAGCGTGACACTTCTGGCATGACCGGCGGAGCGCAGATACAGCGCATAACGCTTGGAAAGACCCTCGTTTCCTGCACCGTCAAAGACAGAGTTGATAACGGTCAGCTCGGAGGCGCCGCTATTACGCTGGGTATCCACCACCGCACCGCCATTCTCAAAGCGCAGACCGTCGATGGTCAGATCCGCATTAGCGGCAGACAGTCTGACGACGATGTTACATTTAATAACCGCCTCGGCGCCACGCTTGCCATTCAAAGACCAAGCAACCTTCGGATCATTACTCTTTACATTGGCGTCAATACCGGCATTGGGACCCAGCAGGGTCATATTGCTCTTAATTTCAATAGTTTCAGTATATTCGCCCTCGCAAAGCAGAACCACAGGATTGGTCATCTTTTTTGCAGTAATATACTTCAATGCATCGGCATAGGAAGCAAAATGAAAATTCGCATCCAGTTGCTGCGTTTGGGTTTTTCCGCGGTAATTAAAAGTGACCCAATCACCCACCTCGCAGTCTTCCCACGCGGAGTTCACCACCAAAGCGCGACGCAGAAGAGAGGCATAATCACTCTCTGTAGCGGCGGTGGCAGGGAACGCCAAGACGGAGAACATCGATACCATCATTACGAGCAACGCAACAAATGATACCAGGTGCTTCATCTTTTGTTTCATAACAAACTTTCACTCCTTACATGAAATACTGAAGTATAATATAAATATATATACAGGCAGCATAATTATATCAAAAAACACTTCCAATGGGCATGACCTCATGTTGTTAAAATACAACACTTTGTGGATTTTTGCAAAAATGTTTGAATGGCAATTCTTGACGGCGGTATTTTTGTTCATTTTTTCATCTTAAATACCGGATCCTCCGCATATATTTTTAAAAAGAAAAGGAGGCAGTTCTATGAAGAGGATTTCTACATTTATTACTATAACGATACTGTTGACCACTATATGTTGTTTTTCCGCGGCGGCAGAGACAGGTCCGGAGCTCTCGGTTCCCTCTGCCCTGCTAATGGATCAAGCCACCGGAACGGTGCTCTTTGAAAAGAACGCCGACGAGCAGCGTACCCCTGCATCGGTCACCAAGGTCATGACCCTTCTTTTGATCATGGAAGCGCTGGAATCGGGAAAACTAAATTGGGACACCCCCATCTCTGTTTCCGCCGAGTCTGCCGGCATGGGTGGAAGCCAGGTCTATTTGAAAGAAGGAGAAACCATGACGGTGGATGAGATGGTCAAGTGCATCGCGGTAGTATCCGCCAATGACTGCTGCGTCGCCATGGCAGAGGCGATCGCCGGCAGCAATACCGCCTTCATCGAGCAGATGAACGCCCGGGCAGCAGAGCTGGGAATGACCAACACTCATTTCAACAGTTGTACCGGACTGGACACAGAAGAGCACTACACCACCGCCCGAGACATCGCCATCATGAGCCGGGAACTGATGAAGCACACCGAAATCCAAAAATACACCACCATCTGGATGGATACCGTCCGAAACGGCGCCTTTACCCTCTCCAATACCAACAAGCTGGTTCGTTTTTATGAGGGTGCTACCGGCTTAAAGACCGGCTTCACCTCCACCGCAGGGTACTGTCTTTCCGCCACCGCAACCCGGGATTCCCTTTCCCTGATCGCCGTCGTACTGGGCGGAGAGACCTCTGATCAGCGTTTCGAGGACGCTAAGGCGTTGCTCAACTACGGTTTTTCCCAATACGCACTCTATCAGGAAGCACCCGCCTCCCCCGCCCCGGTCAAGGTCCTCAAGGGAATGGAGGACACCGTTCAGCCGGTTCTATCGGAAGCCCCCGCCTTTTTAGTCCCCAAGGGAGAGGAAAAGAACATCACCTACACCGTTACCCTGCCGGAATCAGTGGCAGCACCCGTGGAGCCGGGGCAAAAATTGGGGTCCATCGACTACACTCTCAACGGTGAATCCCTTGGTTCTATCCACCTGATCGCCGAAAAAGAGATCCCCCGGGTAACCTTTGGACATCTGTTTTTTCATCTAATTCAATATTTTTTCGTAGTTTAGTCTTGAATAACCCGGCAGATTATGGTATCATAATCATAAAGTAATATCATTTTAATGTTATTAGGAGAAATTTCAAACAATGTCTGTGAAAATTAACAGAAAATATCTCGGCAAGTTTATCAACGAGCATGAGCATGAGTATCTGCAGCCCTATGTTGAGGTCGCGCATAATATGCTCCACAACAAAAAGGGTCCCGGCAACGACTTTTTAGGTTGGGTGGATCTCCCCCTCAACTACGACAAAGAGGAATATGCCCGGATCAAAGAAGCAGCCGCTAAGATCCAGAAGAATTCCGAAGTCCTGCTGGTCATCGGGATCGGCGGCAGCTACCTGGGTGCCAGAGCCGCCATCGAGTTTATCAACTCCTCGCTCTACAATAACCTGAAGAAAAACACCCCGGATATCTACTTCGTCGGCAACAATATTAGCTCCACCTATCTGAGCGAGATCATGTCCATCATTGAGGGTCGCGAATTCTCCATCAACGTCATTTCCAAGTCCGGCACCACCACCGAGCCTGCCATTGCTTTCCGGATCTTCAAGAAGCTGATCATTGAGAAGTACGGCGAGGACGGCGCTAAGGATCACATTTTTGTTACTACCGACAAAGCGCGCGGCACCCTCAAGGCGCTTGCTACTGAAAAGGGCTATGAGACCTTTGTTGTACCCGACGATGTGGGCGGACGTTATTCTGTACTGACTGCCGTGGGTCTTCTGCCCATCGCAGTTGCCGGCATCGATGTGGACGCCATGATGCAAGGTGCGGCGGATGCCCGTATGGACACCCTGGTCGTGGATAACGACTGCTACACTTATGCAGTGGACCGCACGTTGCTGCTCCGCAAAAATAAAGACACCGAAATGCTGATCACCTACGAACCCTCCGGCGTTTACTTCGCCGAGTGGTGGAAGCAGCTTTACGGCGAAAGCGAAGGCAAGGACCAGAAGGGACTTTTCACCGCTTCTGCCACCTTCTCCACCGACCTCCATTCCCTGGGTCAGTTCATTCAGGACGGCTCCCGGAATATCTTTGAGACGGTGCTGAAGTGCAAAGATGTCAAGAATAAGATCACCATCGAGGAGGAAGCCGGCGATATCGACGGATTGAACTTCCTCGCCGGGAAAACAGTGCAGTATGTCAATGATTGCGCATTCTTAGGTACGGTGCTGGCGCATACCGACGGCGGTACCCCCAACATCATCCTTGAATTTGATGCGTACGATGCCTATAACTTCGGTTATCTGGTATACTTCTTTGAGAAGGCTTGCGCCATCTCCGGCTATCTCCTGGGTGTGAACCCCTTCAATCAGCCGGGCGTGGAGGCCTATAAGAAGAATATGTTCGCTCTGCTGGGCAAGCCCGGCTATGAGCAGGAGACCGAAGAAATCAACAAGAAGATCAACAGACTGGGTTAACCGGCATTAGCTCAGGGCTGTATAAAATTTCAGATGTCGGAGAAAAGGAGACCGTTATGGTAAAGGTTATTTTAGGGAAAAAGGGCACCGGCAAGACCAAGACTCTCATTGAGATGGTCAATAAGGCAGCTGTAGAGGCTACCGGCAGCGTTGTCTGCATCGAGTATGGCGACAAGTTGAAGCTGGACATTTCCCATAAAGCTCGTCTGATCGACATTACCAACTATCCCGTAAACACCAACGAAGGGCTGGAGGGCTTCATCAGCGGTTTGTTTGCCGGAAATTATGATATTACCAATGTTTATGTAGATTCCCTCCTGAAGATCGTCGGTGAGGATCTCGACGAACTGGGCGTTGCTTTGGATAATATGGAAAAGCTCACCAAAGCCAACAACGCCACCCTGGTCTGCCTGGTATCTGCAGATGCGGAGACTGCACCGGAGTCTGTGAAGAAGTTCATGTAATTACTAAAAGCCCTGCTTCGACAAAAGCAGGGCTTTTTCACGAAATGAGGACCGTTATCGATGATTTTCTTATGGATCGCCCTTGGAGTGATCGACCTTTTGATCATACTCTTTCTGGCGCTGCTCTGTACTGTTTCCATGCGGCGGACGCCCCATGATATCCGTACCCAGCCCATTCCCGCCGATCATCCCCTGGCGAAGGCGCAGCAAGCCATCATTGAAAGCCAGGACTTCTTTAAAGCCCATACCGGGGAGCTGCTGGTCATCGAAGCCAACGGCGTGGAACTGGCGGCGCGGCGGTATGCGCAGGAGGCTCCTAAGGGACGGATCATCCTATTCCACGGCTACCGCTCCATTGCAGAGACAGACTTTGGCTGCGCCATGGACTATTATTACGCTCAAGGCTATGAGCTGGTACTGGTGGATCAGCGCGCCCACGGAAAGAGTTCCGGCAGCTGGATCGGATTCGGCGTCCTGGAGCGCTACGACTGCCTTTCCTGGATCCGCTATCTCAACACAGAATATCAGCCCCTCCCCACCTTCTTGAGCGGCATCTCCATGGGCTGCTCCACAGTGCTGATGGCGCTGGGGCTGGACCTGCCCTCCAACGTCCGGGGCGTCATTGCAGACTGCGGCTTCACCTCTCCCAAGGAGATCGTCGCCCATGTCATGGAGCGGAAGATCCACCTTTCCGCTTCCCTGCTTTTACCGGGAATATCACTCTTTTCGAAGATCTTTGCCGGGTATTTTCTCGGCGAGTATTCCACCCTGGACGCACTGAAGGCCAACAAGATCCCCGTCATCTTTATTCATGGCAAGGAAGATCATTATGTCCCGCCGGAAATGACGCTCCGCAACTATGAGGCGTGCACCGCCGAAAAACAGCTGATCCTGGTGGAGGGCGCCGGCCACGGCACCTCTTATCTTCAGGACAAGCCGGGCGTCGAAAAGGCAATTGGTTCCTTTTTAGCAAAATATAATCCTCAGGACTAATCATAAAACCCCGCTCTTTCGCATATGCTTTAGCAAGAAAGGGCGGGGTTTGATTTGTTTTACGAATGTGATGAGAGAGCACGGGAGCTGGGCAATTATATCCTCCAAAACAATGCCACGGTACGGCAGGCTGCCGCCGTGTTCAAAATATCAAAATCCACTGTACATAAGGATGTGAGCCAGCGGCTGCAAAATATTGACCACGAGCTGTTTTTGAAGGTCAAAGGCGTCCTGGAAAATAATCTCCGGGAGCGACACATCCGCGGCGGCATCGCCACCAAGCAAAAGTATGAAAAATTAAGAAAGGGATCGATTTAAGGGCAGCCCTCCGTAAGGAATATTAGCCTTGAAAAGAGAGATTTTGGCGCAAAACTGCGTCAAAAATCCCGCCATGCTGACGCATGGCGGGATTTTTTCAGTTTGTTTGGGCAAAAAAGATGCTTTCAAAACCTATCCTTCCTTGCGGAGGACTGCCCAATCGCCCCCTTTTTCTTTTTCAATTAACTTCTCTAAAATTAATTTCCCAAGACGCTCCTGCTCCAGGCGCTTTGCATCTCCTTCAAAGGAAGTACCTTCTACCTTGCGAAGGCAAAGATAATAGCTTTGCTCCTCCGCCGTATACGCCGGCACCTCATTCAAGACTCCGGAGTCTGTCAAGCAATAGCGGTCCCCCTCCAGATAAGGGCTGTCCCCGCTCAGTTCCTGCAGGATACCATTGTTGTGAAGAAGGGTATAGGTCTCCTCGGTCAAAATATACAAAATAGCATCACCGGCATTCGCCTGTACCACCAGCGCAGCAGTGCTACTGCCGCTCCATTGGTCGGTGTTGGCGGTAGAGAGGATCTGGGCAGTGGTCTCGCCATCTCCGTTAATATCCTCAGTCATACCACCCAACCAAGTTTCCGTCTCAGCGATCAGATGGGAGTTGAGGGACTTATCCACCGCAAACAATACATAAAGATCGGGGTGGACCTTCTGGGTGCAGCTATGGATCCCGACGATCAGACTTGCCAGCAAAACCGCACCGCCTACCACATACCATTTATAATAGTACCAAAAATTTTCCCATTTTGAACGAATTTGCTCTTTATCCAAACTCTCTCACCGATCCTTCATTTCATTGAGACCATTTTATCACGCCTGCAGAGCATAATCAAGTATTCTCAAAAAAGTTCATAATTAAAAAGTCGGGGCCTTACGGCTCCGACTAATTCTTATTCGCTTAGAGGTTTCATTGTGGGGATTTCCACTGAGTATGTCTTATACACTGATTTAACCCCTCATTTCCTGACTTCGTTAATCCAAATCGTTTTCATCAAAGTACATATCCTTACATAGAATGTCATGACTTTATTTGAATTGTCGTAAGAATTGTCGTAAAAAAACGAGGGTGTTTTCATCGTCCAACAAAGAAATACATATCCTATAAACTATATAATTACTGTTTCTTCATTTGTCGCAAGAACATCAGCACCGCTAACATGAGCAAAACGGCGGCATATCCGAGTACCCACCAAAGATGAGGGAAAATCCCTGAAAAATCTCCTACAAGTAGAGCCCTTTCCATCTCTACTGCGTGAACAAACGGAAGTGCGTAAGCAATCTTCTTAAAAGCGCCTCCTACAAGGTCGAGGTCAAACCAAACGCCTGACAACCACGCTGATAGGTTAGTTAGCAACGCACCACATATACCACCCACCTGCTTATCGTTTAATACGCTTCCACAAAGCAGTCCTAAGGCAATGTAAAGGATGGCAGTGGGAACAATGAATGCAACAGCGTACAAAATATTTACAGTAACGCTCAGTCCGAGAATAATTGCGACAATATAACAGATAATACATTGCGCCACAGAAATCGGAATAATAGGCAACGTGTAACCAAGAATGAAATCAAACGGAGACAGTGGAGTTGTATACAAACGTTGCAATAACGAACTGCCTCTATCTTTTGCGATAATGGTTGCTGAAAATAAAGTCATAAATGCCAGACCGAAAACCGTAATTCCCGGAGTTAAGCGCTGTATTTCAAACAATTTTACGGGGATATTTGCTTGTATAGCGCTTAACAATAAAATCAAAACAAGAGGAAAGCCAAGTCCAAAGATAATCGTCAGAGGGTCTCGTAATATTTCTTTCGTGTTTCTGTTTGCAAACGTGAGCATTCTCATTTTGCCACCCCCTTAACAACACGAATAAACGCTTGCTCAAAATTATCCGTTCCTGTTTTTTCCTTGATCTTGTCAGCCGTATCGCAAACAAGGAGTTTGCCATCTTTCATAATAGCGATACGGTCAGACAAAGCTTCTGCCTCTTCCATATAGTGTGTCGTAAGAATTATGGTTACTTTTCCTTTAAGAGAACGAATCAAATCCCACAGATCACTTCTAGCAAGCACATCAAGACCAAGCGTAGGTTCGTCAAGGAACAATATTTCCGGTTCGCTGATTAGTGCCATAGCAATACTCAGTCGGCGTTGCCATCCACCAGATAGTTTTCCTGCCTTTTTCTTGATAACAGGACCAAGTCCAAGCAGTTCGGTTTGTTCTGATATTTTCGCATTTTGTTTGTCTTTTATAAAACCATAAACACCACACATGAGCTCAAGATTTTCATAAACAGACAACCCGGGTGCAACCGCAGTTTCCTGCGGAGAAACGGCTATTAGCGATTTCACGGCGTCAGAATCTTTACAGATGCTTTTCCCGTTTAAAAAAGCATCTCCGCTTGTGGGTTGTGTAAGGCAGGACAGCATTTTTATCGTAGTAGTTTTGCCGGCTCCGTTTACGCCGAGCAGGGAGAATAGTTCGCCTTTTTGAACAGAAAGACTAAGATTATCTACTGCAACCACATCTTTATATTTTTTAGTTAAGTTTTCAATTTTAATAGCATCCATTCGTTATCCCTCCATACCAAATTGCTTCCGAAGTCCCTGATAGGAATCCGTGAGCATACGGCTTACAAGGTCCCAATCAAGATTTAAAAAGCCGGTTGCAAACATTGTGGCAATTCCGTGAACATACGCCCACATTTCAAGGTGGAATAACTTTGCATCTACACCACTAAGTCCCGTATTATTATGGACAATCGACTCCATTTTGTCGGTTTGCTCTGTTGTTTCTGGAATTGATTCGCTCGAACGGTCACGCATATAAAGAAGCTTGAACAACTCTTTTTCTTCTTTAGCAAATCGTATGTAAGCCATACCGTTTGCCTTGTAAGCAGGAAACACCCCGCTATCGACTTCTCGCTGAATATACTCTTGACATAAGATATCCGCTTTTTCTACAACAGCAAGGCGCAGTTCATCCATCGTAGCAAAGTTGGAGAACACCGGTTGTGTAGAACATTTCAATGCAGAAGCAATTGTTCTTGCATTGATTGCTTGCGCCCCACTGTTACGCACAATATTAACAGCTGCGTTTATAATTTCTTCTTTTGTTACTTTAACTTTAGGCGGCATAATGCACCTCCGTAATATAGCAATTGTTATATATCGTTTGTTATTTTATCATCAAACGTTTAAACAGTCAAGGGGATTATATAAATAAAGTTCTAACCGATCAAGGTTAAAGCCTTATAATAAAAACTGAATATATTTACGACAGCAGTTTGTCGTGATACTCAAGATGTGTTCAAAAATTCATTTGTCGTAAGTTTGTAGGTTTCTATAACTCTCTATTTCAAGGTCGATCCGAAACCGCGAAGTTCTAAATGTCTCTATAAGTACCTACTAAGTAAATAAATTTGGCTTAAGTGGTGGCTTAAATTGGCGTAATAAAGCATTGAAAGGCTCTCTTGATTATGATATAATGGAAACGCGAGGTGAGAGTATGGGCCATATCGTTGAATTGATTACCGAATTGCTATTTGGATTAGCGAAAAACAAACCGGATAAAATGCCGGATAACATATCCTATAACCCTTGTTTTACTGTTAGTCATCCTGTAAAGAAAACCATTGCACGGATTGTTGCTACATTAATTATTATTGCTGTCTGTGCGTTACTTTTAATAATTGTAGATGCGGATACTCGAATTTTATACGTAATATTTATTATTCTTTTTGGTGCTTTACTTATTTTATCTTTAATTGCTTTTTCTTTTCGTTGTTATGTTACAGAACAGCATATCAAAAAGAGCTATTGGGGATTGTTTAGTAAATATATCGAATGGGACAAAGTTTCGTGTATAAGAGTTGTTGAGA
>JAZREO010000049.1:0-14300 GCA_045660845.1 Eubacteriales bacterium | reverse complement strand
GCTACTTGCCGCTCCAGTTCCTTCGTGCGGGGACCGGTTGTGATCCATCCGGAGCGAAGCGCGTTCACTACCTCTTCAATTTCCAATTCTGTAATGTCAGGGGGAGAAAATGGAATATTCATTTCTACTTCAACCTTTCATATTTTTTGCATCATGGCAAGCCCATTTTTTATATGCTACTTGATGGTGCCGAAACAGCTTTTTGCCTATCGCCATAATCTGCCACAACAAAAGATGGACTTTTAATAAACGAAACTTTTACAGCAATTAAATATATAAATACATAATTATACATATATACTATATCACAGAAATAATTAGAAATAAAGACCTTTTCAAAAAAAAACAATTTTTCGAATGATACGACAATAGTACCATAAAAATTGTATAACATAGCAGGAATGGGTTTCTGCAGGCGCTGGAGCAGGGGCAGTAAGAATCTCCCCTTTGCAACACGCAACGCGTGTCGTGGAGAGATCCTGCTGCGCCTAAAACAAAAACAGCCTTGGCAAAAGCCAAGGCTGTTTTTCTGGCAGGGGCAGTAGGAATCGAACCCACGACACGCGGTTTTGGAGACCGCTGCTCTACCAGCTGAGCTATACCCCTAAGTATGAATTGCCTACCTATTATAAGCGTTTCGGTGAGGATTGTCAAGTGATTTGAAAAAATAATCAAAAAAGTCCTGCCTTGCCGTAGCAAGGCGGGACTTTTTAAATTACTTACCCAGCAGGGCGGCGCCGATAATGCCGGCGTCATTGCCCAGTTTTGCGATACGAATATCTGTTTTTATTTTATTGAAGCGGGCGTACATTTCCTTTTCCGCCAATTCCTTAACCGGCTTCAAAAGGTAATCTCCTTCCTTGGAGATGCCGCCGCCGATGCACAGCACTTCCGGCTGCAGAATATTTAAAATATCCACCAGCCCGGTTGCTACGGAATGAAGATATTCCGTCACCACTTCCTGCGCCTCTCTATCGCCCTTGCGCATAGCGACGAAGGAGGTCAAACCATTGACCTTATCCAGGGAGCCGGCGATCTTCCACATTAGGGTATCGGGATTATTCTGCATATGCTCCTTTGTGGTCTTGATCAGTCCGGAAACAGAGGCATAAGCCTCCCAGCAACCGCTTCTGCCGCAGGTACAGGGGCGTCCGCCCTCTTTTATGACGATATGTCCCATCTCCGCACCGGCATGATTAAAGCCGCTATAGAGCTTACCATTCAGGACCATACCACCACCCACGCCGGTGCCCAAAGTGATGGTAACACTGTCAGTAGTACCGGCGGCGGCGCCGCACTTTGCTTCCGCCCAGGCAGCAACATTTGCATCATTCTCCACATAAATGGGCTTGCCGGGAAAATACTCGCCCAGCATCTCCGCCATCGGCAGATTTTCAAAGCCCAAATTATTAGCATAGATCACTGTACCGGTAACCGGATCGACGGCACCGGGAGAACCAATTCCAATGCTCTCGACATCCTCAATGGTAACGCCACAACCCTCCATCGCCTGCTTGGCAGCGTTCACCATCCGATCGATAACGACTTTGGCACCGCCTTTGGCTTCGGTGGGGATGCTGGTCTTATAGATCAGATTCATCTTCTCATCCACGATCCCCGCAGCGATATTGGTGCCGCCCAAATCGATTCCCAAATAATACATGGTTTATTCCTCTGCTGTTCCCAAGATTAATTTATTGATTTCCTCTGCCGCATTATAACCCAGCCGTTTCTGGCGGTTATTCATGGCAGCGACCTCGATGATGACTGCCAGGTTCCGACCGGGCTTGACCGGGATAGTCACAGTCGGCACATCTACACCGAGAATATTATTATAATTTGTATCCAAGCCCAGCCGGTCATAGACCTTAGACTGATCCCAGTTCTCCAGATGGATCTCCATATCGATCAAAGCATCTTCTTTGACTGCGCCCATACCGAAGATCTTCTGCACATTGATGATGCCGATACCTCGCAATTCGATGAAATACTGAATATTTGAGGGAGAGGTACCCTTAAGGGTGGTGGAGGTGATCCGCTTGATGACCACTGCATCGTCGGCGATCAGTCGGTGACCGCGCTTGACAAGCTCGATAGCGGTCTCGCTCTTACCGACCCCGCTTTCGCCGGTCAGCAGAATGCCTTCACCGTAGACCTCCACCAAAACACCGTGGGTGGTGATCTGGGGTCCCAAACGATCATTGAGGAAAAAGACAGAACCACTGACAAACTGAGCGGTATGCATATCCGTCTTCAGGATGGGGACCTGATACTTTTCCGCCACCTCGATCAGTTCCGGATAACCGGACAGCCCTCTGGTGATGACCAGCGCCGGAAACCGAAATTCAAAAAGCCGCTCAAAGATCCGGCGACGGCGAGCTTCATCGAAATGATCCAGATAGGTATGCTCCACCTTGCCCAGCACCTGGATACGGCTTTCATCAAAATAATCGAAAAAACCCACCAGCTGCAGCGCAGGACGGTTGATGTCGGTAGAGGTGATCTCCGTTTCCAGCCCACCCACCGGCATATAGATGGCTTCCAGCCCCATTCGCTTCATCATATCGGCAAGGGTCAATTTATTCTCTTGGGACATTATACTCCCTCCCTTTATTGCTTGTATAGTAACATTATACCAAACAACCAGGCAGTATTCAAATAAAATGTTTATTTTTTTGTAAAAAAAAGACTTGCTTTTCAGAAAAAACTGTGTTAGAATATCTGTTGCGTAAGTATGAAGAAGGAGGTGTTCATCATGGCAAAATGTGAAGTATGCGGCAAGGGCGTTACCTTTGGTATCAAGGTGTCCCACTCTCATCGTCGCAGCAACAAGGCGTTCAAGCCTAATGTAAAGCGTATCAAGGCGGTTGTAGACGGCACTCCCAAGCGTGTGTATGTTTGCTCCAGATGTCTCCGCTCCGGTAAGGTTCAGAGAGCTGTTTGATTTTAACGCTTCGGCGGATCTCTTTTGAGATCCGCTTTTTTATTTTTAAAAGCCCGAGTTCCAAGGAACTTGGGCTTTTTGCTATTCAATTGGCGGTTCCGTCGCCTCAACAGGGGGTTCTGTCGTAGACGGCGTTTCCGGTTCCGGCGTTGTCGCCTCCGGGGTGGTAGGCTCCGGAGCAGGAGTTTCCGGCGTTGTTGTTTCCGGGGGGGTTACCTCCGGCGTGGTCGGTGTTGTCGGCGTTGACGGCGTTTCCGGAACCGCAGGGATCTCCGGTTCCGTCAACGGTACATTGGGATCCACACCGGGGACACCACAGTAATCACAGGTCGCATGAGGCAGACTACCAGCGAAGAATTGCCCGCTAACCTTATTCACGCATTTCTCAGTGGGTAGTTTGCCGGTTTCGGTGCAGACCTCCACATAGGTCAGCCCGGTGGGGGCAGCAAATCCCTTTCTCGGCAGACCCGAATGAACCTGGCTCATCACCTTTTTCCAAGCGACTGCCGCCGGGTTCAAGCCGCCGTACTCAATGGTAGCGGGCTGGTCATAACCCACCCAAACGCCGGCGGAATAATACTTGGTATATCCCACATACCAACGATCCTTATCATCGCTGGTGGTACCGGTCTTGGCACACATGGTCTGACCGGAGATCCTACCGCTGGTACCTGTGCCGTATTCTGCAGCATGATTGAGCATCTGATTGATGACTGCGGCGGTGTTTTTCTGCATAGCAGTCTGGGAGTCCACTCGGTTTTCCAGCAAAACGCGCCCATTCTGATCCAAGATCTTAGTAAAGGTATAGGGCGTAGTATAGGTGCCATCGTTGGCAAAGGCAGAATATGCGGCGGTGATCTCCAGGACGCTGATGCCCTTAGTCAGACCGCCCAACGCCATTGCCTGGTCGTTTTCATCGGCACCGGAGCCAGCGACCAGCGTGGAAACATTCAGGTTATTCTGCAGAAACTTAAAGGCGGTCCTGGCGCCCAGGGCGTTATTGACCCGGACAGCAACGGTATTTTTAGACTGATCCAACGCCGCCTGCACCGTCATCATCTTTTTGGTGGTAGCGTCATAGTTTTTCGGCCAAGGATTGCCCTTGGAGTCCTCCCGGATCGCATCATCCATCAGCAGCATCCCGGGTGCCACCCGGACACCTTCGATCTTGATGCCATACTCAATGGCGGGTCCATAGGTACCGATAGGCTTCATGCAGGAGCCGGGCTGCAGATAAGACTTTGTCGCTCTATTCAAACCGCGGGCGACCGTCTTTTTCCCAACACCGCCTGCCATCCCGACCACCGCACCGGTAGAATTATCGATGACTGTAATCGCACTCTGCAGACTCTGTCCCTTGGCGGTCACCTTGGGGAAATTGGAAGCATCCTGGAAGATCTTATCCACTGCTGCCTGCACCTTCAGATCCATGGTAGAATAGATCTGGATACCGCCGGAATAGACCAACGAGCGGGCATAGGACTGGCTATAACCCTTTTCATTGACCAGGGCGTCGATAACATCCTCCACCACCTGGTCCACAAAATAACTATTGACCTCGGTTCCGGATTCGTTCTTATTAGACTCACCCACATGGAGCTCCAGCTTATCCGCCTTGGCGGCCTTAGCTTCCTCCTCGGTAATATACTCCAGTTCCAGCATCTTATCGATAACAAAGCCGGCGCGCCGAAGGTTATTATCGGGATTTTGGATGGGATCATAGTAGGTGGGCAGATTGGTGATAGAAGCGATGCTGGCGCACTCCAAAAGGGTCAGCTGGTCCAGGGTCTTATTGAAATAGACCTCCGCCGCCGTCTGCACACCGTAGCAGCCCTGGGAAAGATAGATGGTATTAAGATAGACCTCTAAGATCTGATCCTTTTTATACTCCCTCTCCACATACCAAGCCCGGCGGATCTCCTGGATCTTACGGGAGACCGTCTGCTCATCCTCACCGGTGAGGTTTTTGATGACCTGCTGGGTAATGGTGGAACCACCAAAAGTCTTATTACTGCCGGGGTTCAGAAAGTTCAGAACCGCGCTTCCTGTACGAAGCAGATCCACGCCGCTGTGCTTATAAAACCGCTCATCCTCGATAGCAACAAAGGCGTGCTGCAGATTCTCAGGAATGGACCCGATATCCGCCCAGATACGGTTCTCGCTGGCATGGAGGGTCTCCGCCTCCACATATGCCCCATCCTTCACACCGTAGACCACCGAGGTATAGTTCAGCGAGCTATCCACGCTGGAAAGGTCGAATTCATCGTCCAGGTAGATAAAGGAATACCAGGCGAAGGCAAGAAAGACGAAAAAGCAGGTGAGAATACCGGTCAGACAGACTGCCCAAATGGATTTTCGCAGCCATACGGGCAACCGTTTCTTTTCCTGAATCTCTCCCTCCCCCTTGTTCTTACGAAAGCGGGCGGGGATAAGCTTACGGAGTATTTCCGTCAGTTTATTCCAAATTTCTTTTATTTTTTTCAAGAAGATCCATCTCCTTTATCAGAGAATGATAATTACACATTATAAAGTATACCAAATGATATGGCATTTTTCAAGTCCAGAGTAGGTAAAGTTCATATTTACCTTAGACTGCGCCGACGGCAGTATGCCTGCCATCCCTCCTCCACCAATTCGCTGGCATAAACTGAAAAGCTGCGGTGCTTCCTCAGACGGGCGATCCGGGCACTCCAACCAAAGGAAAGGACCGTCAGGATGCAGAAGGCACCGTAGCGCAGGTAAAAAAGTAACGTCCGGAGCAGATGTCCCTTGATAGAGCCGCGCCCCACCCGTAGCGCTTGCAAGACTCCCGCATCGGGATACAGCAGCAAAACATACTTGCAGAGAATATACCGCAGGTGGATCACCAGGATCCCCAGCAGGACGCCGCTCCAGAGCAGGACGGAAAGTCCGATCAGCCAGGGAGAGCGGAGCATAAATTCCGCTGCCAGCAGAAAGGGATTCTCCTGAACGGCAAAGATATCCTCTCCGGTGACTACCAAAAAAGAAAAGAACAGTACCACCTCCAGCAGTGCCGCCGCCAAAAGAAGCAGTAGCCGTTCCAGGTACACCAGCACCTTTTTCACTGCCGACACCAGCGTCGCCTTGGTCAGCAGCATTGGACGGCGAAATAAAAAAAACAGTTCCCGGAAGCGCCCTTCCCCCTTCGAGGAGAGGATAAAATAGCGGGAGATGCCATAGGAAAAAGGGGTATAGAGCAGAGAAGAAAAGATCAGCACCAAGGCGGCAGAAAGATAAAAGCCCCGGTGGAGTTCTCCCCGCAGGGCGGAATAAAAATCCTGATTCATATTAAAAAGGAAAAGACCGCCCAGCACCAAAAGAATTACCAACAAAAAAGCCAGTAGCGTCATAATGGCGTAGAGGATCCCTCGGCTTTCGAGAGCAGCCCTGCGTTTATCTTGCATCTTTTGTCCCTCACAAAAAAGAAAGGGGATGCGCTTTTAGCACATCCCCCATAATTGATAATATAGTTTCAGTTACCACTTAAAGAGTACGATTCCGGGCAGCAGGCTGGTGTTCAGGATCCGAACCAACCGGCTGGTCTCGACAACACCCTCAGCAGTGTCACTGGGTGCACCTTCCATAAAGGCGCTGAAGGTGGTATGGATGGACGGATTATAGATGGAAGTCGCCTCATCCTTATGATACATTGCGTGGGTCACCAACTCTGCATTGTTATCAAAGAAGCTCAGCCCCAGATAGTATGCACGCTCGCTGGCATGCGCATCCGGATTCTGGACAGTGATATTGGCACCGCTGGCGGTAGTCAAACCGTAGAGATAGTTGGCATAGTTAGGATAGGTGGCGTTGACATCGGCAGCCTTCTCCGCCCAGGCACGAACAAAGGAGACTCTCAGGTTTTCCTTCATATCCTGATACCGAGTCTGCTGCTCCTCCGTCATCAGTTCCAGATACGGAGCCTCATTCTCCGCCTTCCAGATCTTGGTATACTCCTCCGCTACGCGAAGCGCAACAGACGGATTCTGGCAGGTCTTCATAACAGCAAAGCCCCCTGCCCAGCCGGCAACCGGGATCACAACCTCTTTCTCGTAGGGTTCCTCCAGATCCCCAGCCGCAGCCATATCCTTATCATTCTGCACCATGGTGGCGAATTCATCATCCATCAGAGCACGATAGGTATCTTCATAGGTCTCGCCATAGGGATAAGCAACAAAGTCCCAATCAGAGACCGTCATTTCAGCCATGGCGCTGACTTCATCCAGATCATCCAGCTGGCAAGCGACAAAGGAATAAGACTCAACCGCATCGCTACCGGCATAATAATTGAAAAGCTTCTCATACACAGATTCATTCGCCCAGGCGCTTGCCTTTTCGAAGGAACCGATGTAGTTCTTATTGTCTGCACCCTTAGTGGTCCAGTACCAGGACTGAACAATGTCAACGGTCTTGCTGGGCGCAGCACTGTCGACCAGGGCCGCCTTGCCGGTACCGGCACTGACGGTGAACCCGCCATAGCCTTCCATACCGTACCAGATATCCAGTCCTTCAAGAGCATCCAGCTCCGACGCGATACCCACATTGGTCCCACCGGTGCTTGCCTTCAGCATTTCGGTAAACGCATTGATACTCCAAGTACGGTTATTATACATCTCCACAGGATCAGTCACCTGGATCTCGCGGAGGGTCGTCACCAAACCGCTGGAATCCACAGTAGTTTCCTCCGCCAGCGTAGCAGTCTTGATGTTGGCTTTATTGTAGGTCAGCAGATAAGGAGCACCGATACCGGATGCCACATGGTAATAGACCAGCGTTTCATCCAGATCGTCCTGCACCAGGAAGTTTTTAGAGAAGGAGGAAGAGAAAGTGTTCAGTTTATCTGCCAGTTCAAAGTTGACAAAGGAGTTGATGGACTGGGTAAAGGTCTGGACATCACCCCAGTTGGAGTTATCCACATACATCAGGTCCACATCATCCCCGGACAGAACTGCACGGCGGCAGGCAGCGGTATAGGCGGAGCCGGTACCCACTCTTCTGACATTGACGGCGCAGCCGTACTGAGCAGCCATCGCTTTTACCGCCTCATTTTCCTCGTCAATGGGGAAATCGTCCGGCACCAGGATCTTGACAGACCGACCGGACAGCAGCTCATCGCTGACACCGGTGGCGCTGTTGGCAACGCCACGCTGCACCTTCATGGTGGAGATCAGATTTTCGATCTTGCTCAGCAGTTCCTCCGCATCATAAGTAGAAGTAAAAGGCGTATAAACAGGATCAGGCTCTACCGGCTCATCCGGTTCTTGCTCTTCATTATTGTCCGGCTCTTCATCTTTTTCCTCATCCAGCGCAGGGCCGACATAGACATATTCATCCTCTGTTCCCGGCTCCTCGTACTGATAATCCGGAATGATCAGCAGGTCGCTCAGCTTATCACTGATGTCCGAACCATAGTTTGCAGCACCGGTCGGTCGCTGAACATAGTTACAACCGGCGAAGGACGCCAGCACAGCCATGACCAGCACCACTGCCAGGATCTTTCTCAAATTCATCTGCTTACCTCCTGAAATAGCCTAAACAACATCGACATATAATATATCAGTTACAGTATAACATATGAGTATAGCTACTTCAAGAAAAATTTTAGAATTAGCGATCATAAACAACGAGTATTAACGTTTTTTGTGCATTATGACATGCTTATTTTTTCATTGCTTCCTCCTTGGCGGTGGCGATGAGGAAATTCAAACGAGCCCGCAGTCCTAATAGCTCATAGGAGAGGGCATCCACCAAGAGCGGCTCATTGATGAGTGACAGCTTGGTTTCCAGATTTTCCATCCGCAGCCGCAGGCTGACCATCTCATCTCGATGGGTGTAGACTTGCTTTTTCATAAAATTCACCTCCCTATTACTTTTGCCTGTTTCTACCATGTCTATGCGGTCATACTTGAAAAAATCCGTTGCATATGCTATGATAGTTACAAAAAACAAAGGAGGCTGCCGGATGCTTGAACGTCTGCCTGCATGGATAAAAAATAAATGGATCCTTTTCGGACTATCCTGTGCCGCGACGCTGATCGCGGGACTGCTGATCTTTCTTCTTTTTCTGCGGGGACCCTTTGCCACCCTACTGACCCGCCAAGGGCAAAGTGCGCTGGATGGACAGGATTTCAGCCGGGCGGCCGATAAATTCGCCACCGCCCTCAGCCTGAAAAAGAACCGGGAAGCCATCTACCTGGGCTATAGCAACGCGCTGATCGGGCTTACGGACTATGAAGGTGCCACTGACATTTTAGAAAAAGGCATTGATCGCCTGGGCGGCGCGGAGTCACTCTACCTGAGCAAGGTCCGGGTGCTGGTCGCCGCCGGCAAGATCGGCGATGCGGCGGATTTTCTGGATAATATCAGCGATTCCTATATCAATAAAAAACTCCAATCCGCCCGTCCGGCGGACCTGACCTTCTCTCCCGCCCATGGAAAATACAGCAAGGCGCAGAAGGTGACCATTGATCTTCGCCCCGGCGAGACAGTCTATTACACCCTCAATGGGGAGGATCCCACCATGGCGTCGGCAGTATATAAGGAGCCCATTACCGTCAGCACCTCCTCCACCCTGACCGCCATTGCGGTCAGCGCGGACGGTCTGGTTTCCCCCCGGCTGCGGCTGACCTATGAGATCGACAATGCCAACGAAGCCATTGAATTTACCGACAGTAAGATCGAGCGGATGGTGCGGGCGGTGCTGGACCGTCCTAGCGGCAACCTTTATGCAGCGCAACTGGCGTCGGTGACCGACCTTTATAATGACGGCATCGAGGGAGAGATCCGCAGCCTGAAGGATTTGGAATATCTGCCGGGGCTGCAGTCCCTGCGGATCAACGACGAACTGCTGATCGAGGACTATTCCCCGCTGGCAGCCCTTCCGGAGCTCAAGATCCTCTCCATGGCAGGCTGCGCCCTTTCCGACGGGGATCTCAGCCACATTGCCGGACTGACCCAGCTGACCGAGCTGATCTTGGACGGAAATAAGATCACCTCCTTGGCATCACTTAGCGAACTGCAGGCGCTGGAGTTCCTGAGTGCGGCGGATAACGAACTGGTCACCACCATCGATATGGGGGGCTATCCCCAGCTGAAATGGCTGTATCTCTCCGACAATCAGATCTATGATCTGGATGGTCTTTCCTCCATGAGCGAGCTGATCACCTTGGACCTTTCCCATAATGCCGTTTCCGACCTCTCTCCCCTCACCGGACTGACCAAGCTGACCGACCTCTATCTGCGGGGTAATGCCCCCAACAACATCAAAAAACTCAGCAGCCTGCCGGCGCTGACCCACCTGGATCTTTCCGCCTGCGGACTGGCATCCCTGAGCGTGGTCAATAATTTCAAGGCGCTGCAATCCCTCACCGCGGAGGACAACGAGATCTCCTCTCTTTCCACCTTCAAAAAGCAGATCCGCGAGCTTTATATCAGCCGCAATCCGCTGGTAGACCTCTCCCCGCTCAAAGCCCAGACGGGACTGACAACATTGGAGGCCGCCGGTACCCAGGTCGATGATATTTCTTTCCTCGCCGGTTCTAAGACGCTGACCGCCTTGGACATCGCCGATACGAAGGTGACCGATGCGACGGTGCTGAAAGACTGCACCGCCCTCCATTATCTGGTCTGTCCGAAGCAATGCTCCACCGCCGGTCTCCCCGCCACGGTGGATGTGGTGATCTTCTGAATAAAAAAACTGCGTTTCTTTCGAAACGCAGTTTTTATTTATGGATAAGGACGCCCTTTACTTTATGATCTCACCCATGGCGTTGCGGGGCAGAGCCACAGCATTCGCCTCATCGGTATCGATATGCATTGCGTCGGCAAACTTGGGAGATACGCGCAGAACGGTTTCTCCGAAGATGATCTCGCGGGGACCGGCAACCTTAACAGAAACGATCTGACCGTCGGTAAAACCGCCCTTTTCAGCAGTCTCGGGAGTCATATGGATATGACGCTGAGCCGCAATAACGCCCTCCTCGATGGTGATCTCGCCGCAGGGTCCCTTGATGGTGATGGCACCGCTGCCCTTCACATCGCCGCTCATGCGGATGGGAGCCTCAACGCCCAGGGTACGAGCATCGGTCAGAGAGATCTCCACCTGGTTCTCAGGACGGGTGGGACCCAGTACGCTGACATGGGTAATGCTCTTCTTGGGACCGATCAGATCGACCCGCTCCTCGGAGAGGTACTGACCGGGCTGAGAAAGCTCGCGGACCATGGTCAGCTTGGCGCCCTTGCCAAAGAGGATCTCAACCGCCTCTTCCGTCAGATGGACATGACGAGCAGACATTTCAACTAAAACGTTCATTGATTTTATACCTTCTTTCATTCATTTTCTTTTTCTATTCTACACCACCGTCCTTCATTTTTCAACCCTAAATTATGCCAAATTTATATATTGAAAATAAAAATGGTTTATGATAAACTATAAAGTAATGTAAATGTTAGGGGGAAAACCTTATGTCTAAAAAATATTATATGACAACGGCGATTGCCTACACCTCCGCCAAGCCGCACATCGGCAATACCTATGAGATTGTCCTGGCGGACAGCATCGCCCGTTTCAAGAGAATGCAGGGCTATGACGTGCAGTTCCAGACCGGCACCGATGAGCACGGTGAAAAGATCCAGCTGAAGGCGGAAGCCGCCGGCATTACGCCCCAGGCGTATGTGGACGGTGTTGCCGGAGAGATCAAGCGGATCTGGGATCTGATGAACACCACCTATGACCGGTTCATCCGTACCACCGATCCTATGCATGAGAAGAAGATCCAAGAGATCTTCAAAAAACTCTATGATCAGGGCGATATCTATAAGAGCGAATATGAGGGAATGTACTGCACCCCCTGCGAGTCCTTCTTTACCGAGTCTCAGCTGGTGGACGGCAAGTGCCCCGACTGCGGACGGGAGGTGCATCCCGCCAAGGAGGAAGCCTATTTCTTCAAGCTCTCCAAGTATGCAAAGCAACTGGAGGAGCATATCGATACCCATCCCGAATTTATCTGGCCGCCTGCCCGGAAGAATGAGATGATCAATAACTTCATCAAGCCCGGTCTGCAGGACCTTTGCGTCTCCCGGACCTCCTTCAATTGGGGGATCCCGGTGGACTTTGATCCCGGTCATGTAGTCTACGTCTGGATCGATGCCCTTTCCAATTATATCACCTTCGCCGGCTATGATCCCGCCGGCAACCATACCGAGGATTATAAGCACTACTGGCCTGCTGACCTGCATCTGATCGGCAAGGATATCGTCCGATTCCATACCATCTACTGGCCCTGCATCCTGATGGCGCTGGGCGAGCCCCTGCCCCGGCAGGTATTCGGTCACCCCTGGCTGATCATGAGCGATGGCAAGATGAGCAAATCCAAGGGCAATGTCCTTTATGCCGACGATTTAGTAGACCTCTTTGGGGTGGACGCGGTGCGTTACTTTGTCCTCCATGAGATCCCCTACGCCAACGACGGTATCATCTCCTATGAGCTGATGATGGAGCGGATCAATGCGGACCTTGCCAATATTTTAGGCAACCTGGTCAACCGCACCGTTTCCATGACCAATAAATACTTCGGCGGAGAGCTGCGTCCCATCGGCGCAGAAACTGAACTGGATCAAGACCTCAAGGCAGTGGCTGCAGAGACCCCCGCCAAGGTGGAGCAGCACATGGATGCCATGCACATCGCCGACGCCATCGACGATATCTTCGCCCTGCTGCGCCGCGCAAATAAGTATGTAGACGAGACCGAGCCCTGGATCTTAGGCAAGCCGGAGGGCGACCATGCCCGGCTGGCGACGGTCCTTTATAACCTCTTAGAATGTATCCGCATCGGCGCCACTCTCTTGAAGCCCTTCATGCCTGAGACCTCCGAGAAGATCTTCGCCCAGATCGGCTGCGGCGATCAGACCTTAGAGGATGCCAAGACCTTTGGGAAATTGGAGATCGGCAGCCATGTAGGCAAGCCGGAGATCCTCTTCGCCCGCATCGATATCCCCAAGAAATTAGAGGAGATCAATGCGGCAAAGGCCGCCAAGGCGGAGCCGGAGAAAAAAGAAAAGACAGAAGAAAAAGCCGAAGGCATTGCCATCATCGGCATTGAAGATTTTGCCAAGGTCGCCCTCCGGGTGGCAGAGATCAAGACCTGCGAGCCCCTGCCCAAGAGCGATAAGCTCTTAAAGATGACCGTCGATAACGGCAAGGGTATCAAGCAGGTGCTCTCCGGCATCGCCCAGTACTACACCCCCGATCAACTGATCGGCAAAAAGGTGATCTTAGTGGATAACTTGGCGCCCGCCAAGCTCCGCGGCACCCTCAGCGAGGGAATGTTGCTGGCAGCGGACAGTGCGGACGGCGTTAAGGTCGTCTTCCTGGACGGCTCCTTGGAAAACGGTGCGGTGATCCGATGATCGATGTACACGCTCATATGAACGACCCCCGCTTCGATGAAGATCGGGCGGAGGTCCTGACGCAGATAAAGGCATCCGGTATCAAGCGGCTGATCAATTCCGGCTGCTGCCTCATGTCCTGCCGGGACACTCTGGCGATGGCGGAGGAATATGACTATATCTATCCCGCCATCGGCATCCATCCCCAAGAAGCTGCCGACTTGGAGCTGGGCGGGACTGCCGCCTGGGAAGAACTCAAGGAGATGCTGCAGCATCCCAAGGTGGTAGCAGTCGGCGAGATCGGGCTGGACTACTATTATGAAAATGTTTCCCGAGAGGTGCAGAAAAAATGGTTCCGCGCCCAGCTGACCCTGGCGGAGGAACTGGATCTGCCGGTAGTCATCCATACCCGGGACGCCATGAAGGACACCCTGGATATCCTGAGGGAGCATCCCCATAACCGGGGCATCCTCCATTGCTATAGCGGTTCGGTGGAGTCCCTGCGGGAGATCTTGAAATTAGGCTGGTCCATCTCCTTAGGAGGCGTGGTCACCTTTAAGAACGCCCGGGTCGCCAAAGAGGTGGCGGCGGCAGTTCCTTTAGACCGGCTGATGCTGGGGACGGATAGCCCCTTCCTCGCTCCAGAACCCAACCGGGGCAAGCGCAACTGCGCTTTAAACCTGCCCTATGTTGCCGCCGAGATCGCTGCAATCAAAGGCATGACCGCGGAGGAGATCGAGCAGATCACCGATGAAAATGCCCTTAAAATGTTCAAAATGGCTTGAGCAAATGCTCAAGCCATTTTTATTTCTTTATTTCTTTCTCGCTCCGATAGCGGTTTCTGCATTCTGCAGGAGATTAAAGACGGAAGTGGCAAACATGGGGTATTTCTCCCGGATAATGTTTTCATCCATCACCGGCAGCTTTTTGATCCTTTTCAGCCGCTGCTGAA
>JAZREO010000048.1:0-1669 GCA_045660845.1 Eubacteriales bacterium | reverse complement strand
GCTGTAATCTGCCCGAATTGCGGATGTGCTGTAGCAACGAAAACGGCTAACGGCGGTAATGATGGCTTGGCTGTTGCCGCTAAGATTTTCTTGATCATTGGTTGTATTGCTCAAGGCTGGATGCTGCTTCCCCTTGCTTGGTGCTTGCCTATCACCATTTCCGTATGTAATAAAATGAAGAGAAATGAGCCGATCAGCACCGGGTTGAAGGTTTGCGCTCTGTTGTTTGTAAGTTTGATCGGCGGTATTTTGTTGCTGTGCCGTTCTGACGAGAACTGAAATTTTTAAATATTAAAATAAAGACCATCGAAAGATGGTCTTTATTTTTTTGCCTTCCCTTGCCGGCTTGCGCCGGCAACCCTGCAGTCAGCACCCGCATCTTACCGACTGTCCGCAGGACAGTCGGTGGTCGTGACGCCGAAGCGCCGCCGGTGGCGGATGAAGCGAGGCGGTTAACGGCTGCCGCAAGACGGCAGTTACCGAGCAAACAACGGCTTGCGACGGAAATGCCGATGTTGCAAAGGGCGCCCCCGCAGACGATCGGTGCGTAACTGCTTGGCAGTCTGATGGAACATTTGGTCGTTATCTCCCCTTGCCGGTCCCCGGGCCGGCAACCCTGCAGTCATCAGCCGCATTTTGCGACGAACTATCATGGTATAAATCCGGCAGATTGCACATATTGACAAACAGGGGGAAATAAGATAAAATTAAATCACACTTCGACAAAATACAACTTATAGGAGGGCTTACGATGAAGTATTGTCAAACTTGTGGTGCTGAGATCCATGAAAATGCCGTAATCTGCACGAAGTGCGGTTGCAGTATTCCTCAGGAAAAAGTAACGGGTGGTAATGACGGTTTGGCGGTTGCAAGCAAGGTCTTTTTGATCCTGGGATGCATTGCTCAAGGATGGATGTTGCTTCCTCTGGCTTGGTGCTTGCCAATCACGATCTCTATCTGTAACAAAATGAACCGCGGTGAACCGGTAGGGACCGGATTGAAGGTTTGTGCTTTGTTGTTTGTAAGCCTTCTTGGCGGTATTTTGTTGCTTTGTCGGTCAGATGAAAAATAAATCATGATAAAAACAGACCATCGTGAGATGGTCTGTTTTTTCTTCTTAATTAAGCAAGAAAGCGAATTAATTAAACAAGAAAGCGAACATTTGCGTTCAAAGTACCTGCTTCTTCAAAAGGCACAAAAGATCTTTTCCCTGAGGCAGGGGGGAGAGGGCGTTCTCCAGATCTTTAGAGGCAAACCGGCAGCCGGCAAGGGCGGTTTCGATCTGTTCCGGCAATTGCCAGTCCATGGCGTCTGTATAGATTTTTACTGCTCGGATCAAGCCGTCCTTGATGTCCAATTGCAGCTGGAGGGTGCCCCAGTCAAATCGTTCCTCACAGGTGAACGAGAGAGGCAGAGGAGTACCATAGAGATAGTCCCAGCTTCCGTATCGGGCGGCAAGGACACTGATTTCTTCTGTATTTATGGTGGTGATCGGCTCTGCCGGCAGTCCGTAGACCTGCTCAAAGGCGGTTGCCATGTAGCCCATCATTTTTTTGCAGGTCAGCCCCGGAGAAAGCTCTGAAAGGTTGACCACCCGGGAGCGGACAGACTTGACGCCCTTTGCCGCGAGCTTTGCTTTGGAGGGGGTGAGATACCGCTGCATCCGCTC
>JAZREO010000047.1:0-13536 GCA_045660845.1 Eubacteriales bacterium | reverse complement strand
TTCAGCATTCAGAACGAAGGGACGGATAACACCATGGGGGCAGACCAAAGAGAACTGGTTACACTCGATACAGTTCTCGGGAATCCAGGCGGGAACGTCAACAGCGATACCACGCTTCTCGAAAGCAGCTGCACCCTGCTCCATATGACCGTCAACATACTTCTCGAAAGCGGAGACAGGCAGGCTGTCGCCCTTCTGAGCGTTGATGGGAACCAGGATGTTCTCAACGTATTCCTTCAGATCTGCTCTATCGCAATCAACGGAAACCTTAGCGGTCTCAGCGGTAGCGTTCTTCCAGGAAGCGGGGATCTCGACCTTAACGATGCTATTGGCACCAGCGTCGATCGCCTTATGGTTCATATCAACGATGTGCTGACCCTTCTTACCGTAGGAAGCGGTAGCAGCATCCTTCATATACTGAATAGCTTCAGCCTCAGGGATCACCTGAGCGATCTTAAAGAATGCAGACTGCAGAACGGTATTGATACGACCGCCCAGACCGATCTCACGACCAATCTTGATACCGTCGATAATATAGAAGTTGATATCGTTATCAGCCAGATACTTCTTCACATTGCCGGGGAGCTTCTCATCCAGCTCGTCCACAGACCAGGGGCAGTTCAAGAGGAAGGAGCCGCCCTTCTTAACCTCAGACACCATATCGTACTTATCGATATAGGAGGGGTTATGGCAGGCAACGAAATCTGCCTTGGAGATGAAGTAAGTAGACTTAATGGGGGTATCGCCGAAGCGCAGGTGAGAGATGGTAACACCGCCGGACTTCTTGGAGTCATAAGCGAAGTAAGCCTGCGCGTACTTATCGGTATGGTCACCGATGATCTTGATGGAGTTCTTATTCGCACCAACGGTACCGTCGGAACCCAGACCCCAGAACTTGCAGGAGATGGTGCCTTCGGGAGCGGTATGGATGTCCACCGTCTCCAAAGACAGGTTGGTTACATCGTCCACAATGCCGATGGTGAAGTTATTCTTAGGCTCAGCAGCCTTCAGATTCTCATAAACTGCAGCAACGCAGCCGGGGGTGGTATCCTTGGAACCCAGACCATAACGACCGCCGACAACCTTTACGTTCTTGAATTCGCTGTCTGCCAGGGCAGAAACAACATCCAGATACAAAGGCTCACCCAGCGCGCCGGGCTCCTTGGTGCGGTCCAGAACAGCGATCTTCTGCACAGTCTTAGGCAGAACAGCCAGCAGATGCTTGGTGGACCAGGGACGATACAGACGAACCTTAACAAGACCAACCTTAGCGCCACCTGCGTTGAGGTAATCGATGGTCTCCTCAATGGTATCGCAGACAGAACCCATCGCTACGATGACAGACTCAGCATCTGCAGCACCATAATAGTTAAAGGGCTTATAGTCGGTGCCGATCTTGGCATTGATCTTGTCCATATACTCTTCAACAACGGCGGGCAGAGCATCATAATACTTATTGCAAGCCTCACGAGCCTGGAAGAATACATCCGGGTTCTGAGCGGAACCGCGCAGAACAGGATGCTCGGGGTTCAGCGCGTTCTTACGGAACTCGTTGACCGCATCCATATCCAGCATTTCCTTCAGATCATCATAGTCCCAGATCTCGATCTTCTGGAGCTCATGAGAGGTACGGAATCCGTCAAAGAAGTGCAGGAAGGGAACCTTGCCCTTAATAGCAGACAGATGCGCAACCGCACCCAGATCCATAACCTCCTGAACGTTGCCGGCGCAAAGCATTGCAAAACCGGTCTGGCGGCAAGCCATAACGTCAGAATGATCACCGAAGATGGACAGCGCATGAGAAGCCAGTGCACGAGCGGAGCAATGAATGACGCCGGGCAGCTGCTCGCCTGCGATCTTATACATATTGGGGATCATCAGCAGAAGACCCTGAGATGCGGTGTAGGTGGTGGTCAGAGCACCTGCTGCCAGAGAACCGTGCACAGTACCGGCGGCACCAGCCTCAGACTGCATTTCAACGACCTTTACCTGCTGACCGAATACATTGACACGGCCCTCTGCGGACCATTTGTCGGTCATTTCAGCCATTACTGAGGACGGAGTGATGGGATAGATACCCGCAACGTCGGTAAACGCATAAGATACATGCGCCGCGGCGTTATTACCGTCCATGGTTTTCATTTTTCTTGCCATAGTGTCCTCCTTATATTAAATAAATGAATTTACCAACTGATATTTTAACATGGAAAACCCTTAATGTAAAGGGTGAATTCCAAGTTTTTTAGAGAAAAAACATAATAAATTTGCATTTTATTCATCATATTGCTATAATAAAAGTCAACAAGGAGTTGATTTTATGGTTTCGAGGATGCTTTCCTTCGGTCTCATGGGGCTTGAAGCCTTTCCGGTAACAGTAGAGGTGGATTTAAGCGGCGGGTTGCCCGCCTTTGAGATCGTCGGTCTGCCGGACGCGGCGGTCAAGGAGTCCAAGGAGCGGGTACGCAGCGCCCTCAAAAATACCGGGTTCAGTTTTCCCGCCAAGCGCATCACCGTCAACTTAGCCCCGGCAGATATCCGCAAGGTAGGTCCGGTCTATGACCTTGCCATGATCATGGGCTTTTTAGCCAGTAATGGGGATCTGGCAGGGGATTTTGACGGCGTCGGCTTCATTGGCGAGCTTTCCCTTTTGGGCGAAGTGCGCCCGGTCAAAGGTGTACTGCCCATGGCGCTCAAAGCCCGGGAACTGGGCGTTCGCGCGCTGATCATCCCGGCGGGCAATGCACCGGAGGTGCAATACATAGACGGACTGGATATCTACCCGGTCTTTGATGTCCGCCAAGCAGTAGCGATCCTGCAGCAGCCGGGCGTTATGCCACCCTTGCAGCCGGTGGCTTTTCATGCAGAGGAAAAAGAAGATTTTCAGATTGATTTTGCCGACGTCAAGGGGCAGTTCATCCCCCGGCGCGCCATGGAGATCGCCGCCGCCGGAGGTCATAATATTCTCATGGCGGGCCCTCCGGGCAGCGGTAAGAGTATGCTTGCCAAGCGCCTGCCTACCATTCTGCCGCCGCTGACCTTTGAGGAAGCCTTGGAATGTACGAAAGTTTATTCGGTGGCGGGGCTTTTGGATCGAGACATCCGCAGGACCCGTCCCTTTCGCAGTCCGCACCACACCGCCACCTACGTCGCCCTCTGCGGTGGTGGGCAAAACTTAATGCCCGGTGAACTTTCTATGGCACATAATGGTGTGCTGTTTTTAGATGAATTGCCGGAGTTTTCGCCCCAGGTACTGGACTCCATGCGGTCTCCGCTGGAGGACAACGAAATCACTATTGCCCGGGCAAACGGCAGTGTCACCTATCCCTGCAACATCATGCTGGTCTGCGCCATGAACCCTTGCAAATGCGGTTACTTAGGGCATCCCACCCAAAAATGCACCTGCTCTCCCGGGGAGATCCAGCGCTACCGTCACCGGGTCTCCGGTCCGATGCTGGACCGCATCGACCTGCATATCGAAGTGCCGGCGGTTTCCTATAGTGAGCTGAGCACCAAGGCACCCGGCGAGCCCTCTGTCGCCATCCGCAAGCGGGTGATCGCCGCCCGCCAGCGGCAGCAGGAGCGCTACAAAAGCGAGGGTATCACCAAAAATGCCGATCTCACCTCCCCCATGGTCAAAAAATACTGCATATTAAGTCCGGAGGCAGAAGATCTGCTGCAGCAAAGTTTTGATAAACTGGACCTTTCAGCGCGGGGGTATTACCGCATCTTAAAGGTCGCCCGTACCATCGCGGATCTGGCGGGTTCGGAAACTTTGGAACTTGCCCATGTCACCGAAGCGCTGCGCTACCGCAGCAATACCAAAGATGAATAAGAAAAAGCAGCCTCACGGCTGCTTTTTCTTATTGATAATTCAAATTGACAGTAATGACATTGGAGAGGGTCCCCTCCGTCCCCTGATAAACCACATTCTGCAGGGTATTGATGACGATTTTATAGATATCCCCGGCTTTATTGACATGATAGGCACGATACTGGTTCGCCATCTCCCGGCGAATTCCCTTTTCATCAGAAAACTCCAGCATATCGGTAACTGCTTTATTTTTCAGGGTAAAGGTGATGACCTTCTCCCCCTCTGCCTCCTCCATAGTGACCGACTCATAAAAATGCTTACTGTAACGGAACTGGTTATCAATGCGGAATAAAGAAAGAGAATTCATATAATTGGTTTTGTGGTCCAGCATGATCTTACTGTCCTCGGTCACATCCACCCATTCCCCGCTGGTAAAATCCATCTGGTAGGCGGAGGTCCCGTCCCCATAATAGGAGGCGACCAGCTCGTTATTGGTATAGTCATTCCGTTCGAAGGAGACCCGGTCACGTTCATCGGCGGTAAAGCTATACTCGATGACCCCTAAGGTCTCGGTCTCCTCGATGGTGTCCTTATTCTCCGTCACCACCGTAATAGCACCCTTTTTATGGGCAATAGACTGCATGACTGCTGCCTCATAGGCGGCAAATGCCGCGTCGGTCTCAGGGGTATCCTCAAAGCCATCGCAGGAGCAAAGACCCAGCAATAACGCTGCCGTCAGCAGCAAACAACTGATTTTTTTCATGTTTTCACCCTTTAGTTCAATATACTCTTATTATAATAAGCGTTGTAGGCAAAGTCAAGGAGGGAGTCATGAAATTAACAGATTTGAAAAAGGGGCAATCTGCCAGAATCGTTGCGGTCCCGCTCCCCCGGATGAAAGAGCTGGGGCTGATTCCCGGAACCCAATTCATTTTGCTTTCGCGGGGTCCCTTCGGTGCGCCCATCGAGATCACCTTTGAGGGCTGCGATCTGCTGCTGGATCGCACCACCGCCGCCGAGACGGAGGTGGAACCATGCGGCTGATGCTGATCGGAAACCCCAACTCCGGGAAGACCACGATCTTTAATCATCTCACCGGCAGTCATCAGCACATCGGCAATTTCCCCGGCGTAACAGTAGAATTCAAGGTCGGTCAATACGGCGGCAACGAGATCATCGATCTGCCGGGTCTTTATTCTCTTCAGCCCCATTCAGCGGAGGAGCAGGTAGCGGTACGGTATCTCCGGAAAAACCCGCCAGACGGCATCCTCAACTGCATCGATATGACCAATCTGCGTCGGAGCCTGGCGCTGACACTGGCATTGATGGAACTTCGGATCCCTATGATCATCGTGGCAAATATGCTGGATGAATGTCGCCCCCTGCCGGATATTGAAAAACTTGAGAAATGGCTCGGTGTCCCGGTCTTTTCAGTGCGGCAGCAAAACCGCTGGGCACCGGCGGTACTGATCCGGCTGATCTGCTCGGAGATCGAGCGAAAGCACCTCCCTATTGTTCCCTGCCGCGGGACCATGGAGGATAAATTCCGCTGGATCGACCGGCATAAACCTTTCCACGCCGTCCAAAGCCGGAGAAGAGGGTTCTCTCAGCGGCTGGATCAAATTCTTCTTCACCCGCTATGGGGGACGCTCCTTTTTCTTATGATCCTCGCAGGGATCTTCGATCTGACCTTTCATCGGGTGGGTCCCTTACTGACCGACCCCATTCTGCAGGGCCCGGAACGACTGGCGGAGATGGCGGGTGCCATCGGTCCGCCGCTGCTGCGGGCGATAGTGCAGGGGGCGATCACCGGGGTAGGGACGGTTTTTTCCTTTCTCCCTGCCATGATGCTGCTCTTTTTCTTTTTGGCGATCTTAGAGGACAGCGGCTACATGGTACGGATCTGCTATCTGTCAGAAAATATCATGCGCGCCTTCGGGCTTTCAGGAAGATCCATCGTTCCACTACTGATCGGCTTCGGCTGCTCGGTGCCGGCGATCCTCGCCGCCCGCACCATGGAGAGCACTGCCCAACGACGCCGCACCCTCCGGGTCATCCCCTTTATCTCCTGCAGTGCCAAGCTGCCGGTTTACGGGATGCTTGCCTCCCTCATCAGTCCCCAGCACACCTTTTGGATCATCCTGCTGATCTATCTTGCAGGCATCACCGCGGGACTGTTGATAGCCGCCTTTTCACCCCGGGGGGCGGTACCACTCCTGCTGGAAAAGCCACCTTACCGGTTCCCAAAATTCAAAAATCTCTGGTATCGTCTATGGGGGCAGACTGCTGCCTTTGTGCAGAAAGCCTTCACAGTCTTACTGCTGGCGTCCGTCCTCGCCACCTTATTAGAGCGGTTTACCCCGGCGCTTCAATACACCGCCGACCCCACAAAAAGTCTTTTGGCCTTTCTGGCAGGGATCCCGATCCCCCTTTTCCGCCCCATCGGTCTGGGGCAATGGGAGCTGATCGCCGCCCTTATTGCCGGACTTTTCGCTAAGGAGTCCATCCTCTCGGTGCTGGCGGTGCTTTCTCCGACGATTGCAACGCCCCTCCCCTTTTTAGCGTTCATCCTTTTCTATCCACCGTGCATCGCCGCCATGAACACCCTCCGCCGGGAGGCAGGCTGGAGATTCGCCGCTATCACCTTTGGGATACAAATGCTCCTTGCGTACCTTGCAGCATTTCTGATCCATTGGATATAAAAAAGACTCCGCCATATGGCGGAGTCTTTATCGATGACTCGAAATTAAGCACCCATCTTATTCAGTTTGATGGTCAGCTTGCTCTTCTTTCTGTTGGAGGTATTCTTCGCAATAATACTCTTTCCGACAGCCTTGTCAATCTTCTTAACAGCAACCTTATAAGCCTCGGTAGCCGCAGCCTTATCACCGGACTCAACAGCAGCGTCAAACTTCTTGATCAAAGTCTTCAGCTCGCTCTTCAGCATTTTATTCTGCAGGGTCTTCGTCTCGGTAACCAGAACTCTCTTCTTAGCAGACTTGATATTGGGCATTGGATGCACCTCCTTGTCTTGATTTTTCAAATTGCTTAAATATTTTACCACCCTTTCCCTGCAAAATCAAGTGTTTTTTTAAAAAAGTAACGCCAAAACAAATTTTAGTGTGATTTTTGAAGGTTTTATACAAAATCGTCATAAACTGTCGAAAAATTTTTAATTATTTTTGAATTCTCGCTTGACAACACATATATTTCATTTTATAATAAGTATAATTTGTTTGTTAGGAGTTTACGAGATGTGCGCAGCCAATACCGTTTCCAGAGAGCTTTTAGCCGCAGCTAAGAGCGGCGACGCTGCAGCGCAGAACGAACTGATCCTCACGCTGACCCCTCTGCTGCTCCGTCTTTCCTCCCGCTATTTCATTATGGGCGGGGATAAGGAGGATCTCCTTCAGGAAGCGCGAATCGGACTCCATAAAGCGATCCAGGGCTTTGATCCCGGCAAAAATACTGAATTTATCCCCTTTGCAAGAACCTGTATCCATAACCATATCATATCTGCGATCAACGAAGCGCAAGCCCAGAAGCACGCAGCACTTAATAAGTCTGTCGATTTGGAATCTGCGACCTTATTCAGCTATGATAGTCCCATGGATGTTGTGATAAACCGCGAACAATTGGACGCCGTCCTCTCCGGGATGCAGAGCAAGCTCTCCCGGCTGGAAAAGCAGGTGCTTTTCCTCTATCTGGACGGTTTATCCTATAAAAAAATCGCAAACCTGCTTCAGATCTCGGAGAAATCTGTCTCCAACGCCTTATGCCGGATCCGAAGCAAATTATCATAGTTGAATGCCCGGAAAGCTTTGTGGCGGAGCGCTGATTTATCAGAGGGAACGGTTCAATTCCGTTAAGGGTGAAAAAATATCTTACCACGAGAGAGGAAAAAAACATGTACGAAGACAAGAATCTGATCTGTAAAGATTGCGGCAACGAGTTCGTGTTCACCGCCGGTGAGCAGGAATTCTATGCAGAAAAGGGCTTCCAGAACGAGCCCCAGAGATGCAAGGCTTGCCGCGATGCCCGCAAGACCGCTGCCAGAGGCGCTAAGACCTTCTATGACGCAGTATGCGCTGATTGCGGTGCGGAATGTAAAGTTCCCTTCAAGCCCACCGAGGACCGTCCTGTTTACTGCAGCGACTGCTTCGCCAAAAGAAAAGAAGCTGAATAATCGAGATATTATTCAGGGCACACCGTTTCCGGTGTGCCCTTTTTCTTTTAGAATTTTTCCTCGATGACCCGCCCACATTCCGGCGGCGAATAGACCCAACGCTCCATCCGATCACCCTTGAAATAGTATGTAAAGGGTGCGGGCTTGGTAATGGGGTCGCCCATATCAACGATTGCCAGCTTGACCTTCATCTTTTCCGGCAGGATGCTCTTGATATACACTCCCACATACCGGTCCACCTCCGCATTTTCCGTCAATTCCGCAAGACCGGCGAGATTGGGAGCCAGTTCCACAAAGATCCCGTAGTTTTCCACGCTACGGATGATACCTCCCACCGTCTGCCCTGGCTCAAACTGGCTGACATTTTCTTCCCACGTACCCAAAAGTTCTTTATGGGAGAGCAAAAACCGGGCATTTTCCCGATCCACCTGCAAAATAACTGCTCGGATATGCATGCCGCAGACAAAGCGGTGGTCCGGGTGGCGGATCCGAGAAACGGAGATGCGGTCGATGGGGATCATGGACACAATACCGCATCCCAGATCCACAAAGGCACCGAACTGTTCCAGGTGGGTCACCCGGGCATCTACCACCATTCCCGGCTGCAGGGTATTCAGCAGGTGGGCAAGGCAGCGTTCCTGGGCTTCCCGGCGGGAGAGTACCGCCATTCTGCGTGAGCCTACTGTCATAAAGTCCTTGACTACAAAGCTGACCATCTTATTGACACGGGTAATGATCGCCACATCCTTGACCGTCCCCTCTCGGATCCCCATAGCGGCCTCCTCCCGGGGGATATAGCCGGTCATAGAGCCAAGGTCCACATATAAATTATGTCCGCTGTCGCAGAGGGTACAGCGCGCCTGCAAGATCACCTGCTCCTCTCGCGCACGGTTCAGCCCCTGCTCCGTCTCCAGGTACTGACGCTCTTCTGCGCGCTCTGTCCCCTCCGGACGGTATGCTTCCTTTATCATTTTGATCCATTCCTTTCAAACCGTTCTTGGTTAAATGTATATGAAACCGCAAAAAAATCTATAACTTATTTTGGTAAAGTTACGATTGAAAAGCGCAGTACTTTTTGATATACTATATAAGGATAATTATGTATTGGAGGGGATCATGATGGATGTTCGGCTTTCGGATGTTCTCATTATGAAAAAGCAGCATCCCTGCGGCTGTAATCGTTTTGAAGTTCTGCGGATCGGCATGGACTTCAAGATCCGCTGTTGCGGGTGCGGACATGAGATCATGGCACCTCGGAGAAATATTGAAAAAAACATAAAAAGAATCGAGCGTGAATCCGATGATCAATAAATTAAAGCTGATCGCAGAGCGGTATGAGGAAATCAATAACCAGCTTTCTGACCCAAGTATCGTCAGTGACCAGGGGAAATATACCGCCCTCATGAAGGAATACAAGCAGCTGACCCCAGTGGTAGAGAAATTCCGGGAGTATCAGACCCTGGAAGCCAACTTCGCCGAGGCGGAAGTCGTCCTAAAGGAGACTGACGACCCTGAAATGCGGGAACTTGCAGAGCAGGAATACAAAGAAAATAAAGCCGGAATGGAAAGCTGTACCGAAGAGCTGAAGGTGCTGCTCCTCCCCCGGGACGAGCGCGACGATAAGAATGTCATCATCGAGATCCGGGGCGGTGCCGGCGGTGAGGAGGGGATGCTCTTTGCCGCAGCCCTCTTTCGAATGTATACCATGCACGCCGATGCTAAAGGCTTCCGCTATGAGGTGCTGAGCCTCAACGACACGGAATTGGGCGGCATCAAAGAGATCGCCTTTTCCATCAGCGGTGAAGGCGCCTTCTCACGCTACAAATTTGAGAGCGGTGTCCACCGGGTGCAACGGGTCCCCGAAACCGAAAGCGGCGGACGGATCCACACCTCCACCGCCACAGTTGCAGTGCTGCCGGAAATGGAAGAGGTGGATTTCGAGATCAACCCCGCCGATCTGCAGATCGATACCTTCCGCGCCAGCGGTGCCGGCGGTCAGCATGTCAATAAAACCGAAAGTGCCATCCGAGTCATCCATCTGCCCACCGGTCTGGTGGTGGAATGTCAGGACGAGCGCAGTCAGCATAAGAACAAAGAGCGGGCGTTGAAGATCCTCCGTTCCCGTCTGGCAGACATCGAGCGGGAAAAGCAGGAGGCGGCAGTCGCCAGCGAGCGCAAGAGCCAGGTGGGCACCGGCGACCGCAGTGAGCGGATCCGGACCTATAACTTCCCCCAGGGTCGGGTGACTGACCACCGGATCGGGCTGACCCTCTATAAATTAGAGCAGGTGCTCAATGGTGATCTGGATGAGATCATCGACGCCCTGGTCACCAGTGATCAGGCGGAAAAACTGAAAGGTACGCAAAACTAATGGATACAAAGATCTATGCCGCCTCCCCGCAGGACTTAGCGGAGTGCGGTGCGCTGCTCCGACAGGGAGAGCTGGTCTGCTTTCCCACCGAGACGGTCTACGGTTTAGGAGCCAACGCCCTGGATCCGGCGGCAGTCGCAAAAATATTCCACGTCAAAAACCGCCCGGCGGATAATCCGCTGATCGCCCATATCAGCGACTGGACTATGCTGGACCAGGTCATCGACACCATGCCCGAGGAGATCCAAAAGCTGGCGGAGCGGTTCTGGCCCGGTCCCCTGACGGTGGTTCTGCCCCGGGGACCTAAGATCCCGGATATCGTTTCGGCAGGGCTGCCGACGGTGGCGGTACGCTGCCCGGAGCATCCCATTGCCCGTGCGCTGATCCGGGAGGCGGGGGTTCCCATCGTGGCACCCAGCGCCAATCTTTCCGGGCGTCCCTCCCCCACCTGTCTAGATCATTGTAAAGAGGATCTAAACGACAAGGTCGCGGCCATCATCGACGGCGGACGATGCTCCATCGGTCTGGAAAGCACCGTTCTCGCCCCCATGGGCGGGCGCAAACTGAAATTGCTCCGTCCCGGCGGCATCACGCTCCCCATGCTGGAGGAAGCAGGCTTTGAAGTGGAGTTAGATCCCGCCATTTTAGCCCCGGTCAAGGAGGGGCAGAAGGTCTCCTCCCCCGGAATGCTGCATCGGCACTATGCCCCCAAGGCACCGATGGTCATTGTGACCGGCGAGGCGGAAAAGGTCTGCTCTGCCATTCAGGAAAAGCAAGGGGACGGAATCTGGGTGCTGGCGTTTGATGAATACCGGGACCGCTTTACTCAGTCCCTTTCTTTCGGCTCTGAGAGGGACCCCCTTTCCCAGTCCAAGGCGCTTTTTGAGGCGCTTCGGAAATTCGACACCCTCCCCTGCAAGCAGATCTATGCCATGTACCCCACCGATGAAGGGGTGGGATTGGCGGTGCGCAACCGGCTTCTGCGGGCAGCTTCCTTCCAAATCATTCCTGCTGAAAGGCTGTGATTTTTTATGATCTTAGGCTTGACCGGCTTTAGCGGTGCGGGCAAAAGCACTGTTGCCGCCATTTTTAAAGAGCATGGTTTTTATCATTTAGACTGCGATCAGTTGGTGCATGATGAGGTCTATCACGATCCCATTGTGTTGGCTGCCATTACAGAGGTTTTCGGTGCGGATCTGCTGAAAGACGGCGTGCTGGACCGCCCTGCCCTCCGCCGCCGCACCATGGGTGACTCTACTGCTTTGAAAAAGCTTAACGACACAGTGATGCCCCACATTTTAGCGCATATTGATGCTATACTGGATACCCACCGGAATGAGCCGGTGATTTTAGACGCTCCCCTTCTTTTTGAAAGTGGGCTTTATAAAAAATGTGATAAGGTCCTCTCCATCATTGCCGATCCGGCGAAAGCCATGGAACGGATCATGAAACGAGACGGGCTGACCCGCTTAGAGGCAGAAAAGCGTCTTGCCAGCCAGCATCCGGCGGAATATTACACCGAAAAAAGTGATTATGTATTAATAAATAACGAAGGGATCCAGTTCCTGGCTGAGCAGGTGCTGGAATTATTACAGAACATTCATGATCAAGCACTATAAAAGGCTGGGGCTTTGCCTGGGGGCGCTGTTGCTGATCGGCGCGGCGGCATTTTTGATGCGTTCCCATTTCAAGATCACCCCGGTTCTTCACATTGACTACCAGAAATTGGTGAACCGATATGCACTGGAATATGAGCTGGAGCCGGAGCTGGTCTTTGCAGTAATCAAAACCGAAAGCAACTTCCAGGCAGACGCCAGATCCAGCCAAAATGCCTACGGACTAATGCAGATCACTGAATCCACCTTAAACTGGGCGATGTTCCGGGAGGATCAAGACTCCGCTTACACAGTGGAGGATCTTTACGACCCGCAGACTAACATCAAATACGGCTGCCTCATTCTCTCCCTTTTACTCAAGGAATTTAAAGATACAGACACTGCTCTGGCGGCATACAATGCCGGGCGAGGGAATGCCATCAAATGGCTGAAGGACAGCCGCTACTCCGAGGACGGTATCCATATCAAGGACACCCCCTATCAGGAGACCGATGAGTATATCAAGAAGGTCAATAAGTATTACCGACAATATAAGGAGATGTTACAATGAGCTTATTCTACGAAACCAAAAACATCTACGAATGCAGCGAAGAACTTCCTGCCATCTTCAAAGCGGCAGAGGGGTATCTGGACTTTATGACCCGCTGCAAGACCGAGCGCACCTGCGTCGCCTACTTTCAAAAGAGGGCGGAGGAGCAGGGATACCGTCCCCTGGAAAAGGGTACTATGCTGAAAAGTGGTGATAAATTTTATATCATCAACCGAGGACGGAGCATCTTCCTGGGTATCATGGGCAAGCAGCCCATTGAGGAAGGAGTACACATCGCCGCTGCGCACATCGATTCTCCCCGCATCGATCTCAAGCCCTGCCCCCTCTACGAGTCGGAGGGGCTGTCACTCTTAAAGACCCATTACTACGGCGGCATCAAAAAATATCAATGGACCACCATCCCCCTGGCTTTGGAGGGGGTCGTTGTTCTGCCGGACGGCAAGACGGTCGATCTTTCCGGCAACGACTATACCTTCACCATCTCTGAGCTATTGATCCATCTCTCCCATGAGCAGATGGAAAAGAGTGCATCCAAGGTGATCGAAGGAGAAAATCTGCGAGTCATTGCCGGATCCATCCCTGATATGACGGCAGACAAGGAGAAGGTCAAGTCCGCAGTCCTCAAGATCCTCAACGAAAAATATGGCATGGCAGAAAAAGACTTTATCTCCGCTGAGCTAACGCTGGTACCGAAATTTGATCCGGCAGAGCTGGGCTTTGATAAGAGTTTGATCGGGGCATACGGTCACGATGACCGCATCTGCGCTTACACCGCATTTGAGGCGCTGATGCAGACTGAAGCCCCGGAAAAGACCGCGCTGGTGGCGCTGGTAGACAAAGAAGAGATCGGTTCCGACGGCGTCAGCGGGATGCAGAGCCAGTTCATGGAACTTGTATTGGGGCGGATCGCACCGGGTGTCCCTCTGCCGGAACTTTGCTACAACTCCAAGTGCCTTTCTGCAGATGTCAACGCGGCTCTGGATCCCCTCTACCCCGCCCCCA
>JAZREO010000046.1:0-5210 GCA_045660845.1 Eubacteriales bacterium | reverse complement strand
AAAAAACAGCCCTGCCTGATTTTAATGAACCATTCCAGTTTTACGGATATGAAACTTGCTTTTGGCATCTTTTATCCTCAAAAATTAGGAATTATCACCTCTGTGGATGCCATGACGGGGTTTTTAGGCAAGCTGATGCGTCTGCTTGGCTGCACGCCGACTCATAAATACGTGGCGGACCTATCCTTGCTGCAGGATATCAACTATATGCTGAAGACCAACAAAACCAGCGTTTTGATGTATCCGGAAGCGGGATATTCCTTTGACGGTTGTGCCACTACCCTGCCGAGAAAGATGGGCGTTTTAATGAAGCGGCTGGGGGTTCCGGTCGTGACGGTAATCACGCAGGGCGCGTTCCACAGAGATCCGCTGTATAATATGCTTCAGGTCCGTGATGTGAAAGTCAGCGCACACGTAAAATGTATTGCGACCGCCGAAGAAGTAAAAGAAAAAGCAGTGGCAGAGTTGGATGCATTGCTTGCAGAAGCCTTTTCCTTTGATAATTTTGCATGGCAGAGAGATCATCAGATTGCCATTGATGTCCCTTTTCGCGCAGATGGGCTGCACAGAATTCTTTATAAATGTCCTCACTGCGGTGTTGAAAATCAGATGGAGGGAAAAGGGATCCATCTGACTTGCCATGCCTGCAAAAAACAGTGGACCATGGATCAATACGGACAATTATCGGCCAATGAAGGAGCCACAGAATATCCGCATATTCCGGACTGGTATGGGTGGCAGCGGGAATGTGTCCGAACAGAACTGGAAAACGGCACCTATATCTTGGACACGGAGGTGGACATTGCCATTCAGGTCAATTTGGATGGCGTATGCAAGATCGGAACCGGTCATCTGACCCATACATTGGATGGTTTCCACTTGGTAGGCGCGGACGGGAAGTTGGATTATCGCCAATCTCCCATCTTTTCCCACACATTATATTCCGATTATTATTGGTATGAAATCGGGGACGTGATTGGAATTGGAGATAATGAGTTTTCTTATTTTTGCTTCCCAAAGGAAAATGTCTCTGTAACCAAAGCCCGGCTGGCGACGGAAGAACTATACAAAATGAAAAAGAAGCGGAAGAAAGAATAAATCTTCCTAAGAAAGAGGACATTTTGCCAGCCGGCAAAATGTCCTCTTTCTTATTTATTTTTATGCTCTTTGAGAAATCCGCTTTGGTATGCCGCTAAGAGCATGGTGAGTCCGTCGATCTGCTTTTTGATCTTTTCGCCTTCATCCGTCTCGCTCACACAGATCCGCTTTTCAAGCACGTCAAAAACATTGGTGGTCGAAAGGATATCCTTATTCCCCTCGATCGCTTTTAAGACACCCTCAAACCGTTCATGCGCAATAATACGCATACCGTAGGAATTATAGACTAAGGTATAGCCTGCTGTCCCGGTCTGGTCCTGATAATGGTGGCAGAAACCGCCGTCAATTACGATCAGTCTGCCATTGGCTTTGATCGGGCTCTCCCCGTTATTGCGGCGGACGGGAATATGACCGTTGATGATATGGCTATGGGGGTTATTCAATCCGAATTCGCTTAGGATCTTTAAGCAGGCATCCTCGTCATGATATAGCTCATAATAAGGATTGCGCGGTTCCTCATAGGATTGCGCATCTCCGAGCAAAAGCCGCTCAAATGTACACATCCGGCTTCTGCCAAACAAAGGCGAATTTTTTCCGCACCATAAAAACCACATCAGATCCTTCCCCAGCGTCCGCTCGGGTGAACTTTGCGGAGCCAGATATCCCCTTCGCACGATTCTCTCTATGGCGTCAAGCAACGCCTTGCCGTGCAATTTCTTGCCGTCGATCTCCAGATCCATCAATGTTTTATCTTCATTCATGGGAATACACCCATGGAACAGAAGATTATTATTATAGCACTTATAAAGACCGCCCTTTGCAAAGAGAAAATCATTGTGTTTTTGCAGTTTTTCACTGCGCAGAAAGGCGACCTTCAATTGGTCGATGACATTTTCCTCTTCCTCTGTAAGGGAATAAGGTTCTGCCGGATCGATGGTGGGAAAATCACAGTCATTCAGGGTATGGACTTTGCCGCCGATGGTAACGGTACCGCTTTTGAAGTCAATTTCGTCGAGCAGCAGGCGGTCTTCCATTTTAAAATTCGGATTACGGCGGATCACATTACCCTCTAATTTAAAGAGTATCACCGCAATGGCTTTATGCATCTGAGCGACCATGCGCGGGGTTGTGTTTTCCTCGTTTGCGGGATCAAAGCTTTTGGGCATAAAGCAAGACACATCACTATCCGAATAGGTTGCGGTTGCAAAAAGCGCTAAGGGACGAAGATTAATGCCGTAGCCCATTTCAATCGTATCAAGGTTACTGTAAGAAAAGGAGTTATTAAGCGCGTTCGCTATACAGGTGCGGCTGCCACAGGCGGCGCCCATCCAGAGGATATCGTGGTTGCCCCACTGAATATCGACCCCATGATAGTTGATCAGATCTTCAAGCACTATATCCGGTCTTGCGCCTCTATCAAAAATATCGCCCACAATGTGCAGTCTGTCAACGATTAGCCGTTTGATGGTGGTGGCAAGGTCGATGATCATGTTTTCCGCCTGACCTAAATCAATGATACTGGAAAGGATATTTTCATGATAGGAAGAACGATTTTCCTGACTATCTTTATCATTCATGATCAATTCTTCCAGTATGTAGGCATATTCCGGTGTTAATGCCTTGCGCACTTTACTTCGCGTGTACTTTGAAGCCACTAACCTGATAACCGACACCAGTCTTAAAAGTATAAGGCGGTAGCGCTCGTCAAGGTCCTCATTCTCCTGCGCAAGTTCCTTGAGCTTTGCCCGCGGATAATAGATCAGCGTGGCAAGCTCTGCACGCTCCCTTGAGGAAAGATTGTCCTTAAATAGAAGGTCGAGTTTTTCGCGAATGCATCCTGATGCGTTATTGAGAATATGCCGGAAAGCCTCGTGTTCACCGTGGATATCCGATATAAAATGCTCTGTCCCCTTTGGGAGATTTAGAATGGCGCGAAGATTGATGATCTCAGCCGCCGCAGTTCGTACCGTTGGATACTGCCTTGAAAGCGCATCCAGATATAAACTGTTTTGCGAGAATGCCTCATCGGTAAATCGTTTCATGAAAACCCTCCTCTCGAACTCATTCTATCATATGTATCGAAAATTTACAACCAGTCCACTTTCTTAAAAAAGATGATTAAAAAATTGTATTCATCGAAATTATTTGCTATAATAGGACAAAAGGAGGTGCTCTCAATGCCGAAGAAACCATTGCAAAATCAAAAACTGCTCCGTTTGCAGCAGATCTTCCTGCAGGAGACCGACGAACATCACGGACTGACCATGGAGGAACTTTTGGAGCGGCTTGCCGCCTTTGGCATCTCCGCCGAGCGCAAGAGTATCTACGACAATATCGAGACCCTCAACCAATGCGGCATGGACATTCTCCGGGAAAAGCAGGGCGGGCGCACCTATTACTACGCTGCCTCCCGGGATTTTGAGACCGCCGAACTGCGACTGCTTGCCGACGCGGTAGCGTCCTCCCGGTTCATCACCACCAAGAAATCCGGCGAACTGCTGCAAAAACTCTCCGGGCTGACCAGCCGTCATTACGGCGCCGGTCTCCGGCGGCAGGTGCACGTCGCCAGCCGGATCAAGAACATGAACGAGACCATCTTTTACCTGATCGACGATCTCAACCGCGCCATCAGTGAAAATGCCGCAGTAGAGTTTTGCTATTACGATTGGGTGGCGGAGGGCAAGACCCTCCGGCGGGTCCCACGCCATGAGGGGCGGCGGTATCTGGTCTCCCCTTGGCAACTGCTTTGGCAGGATGAATTTTACTATCTCATCGCCTTCGACCACGCTGCCGGCAATATCCGTCATTACCGGGTGGACCGGATGGGCGGCATCGCCCTCACCGATCAAAAGCGGCAGGGTGCCGAGGAGTTCAAAAGAGTCCGAATGGAGGACTATACTGCCCGGCTTTTCGGAATGTTCGGCGGGGAGACAAAAGCTGTTACCCTCTCTTTCCCTGCCCGGCTCTTGGATGTCATGATCGACCGGTTCGGCAAGGAGCTGAATTTAAGGCAAAGCGAGAGCAAAGACCAATATCTTTTAAGAGTAGAGGTCATTCCCAGCCTTCCCTTCTATGGCTGGCTGCTGTCCTTAGGACCGGAGGTGACCCTCGTCGCTCCGGAGGAACTCAAAAAGGATTATCTTGACATACTAAAAAAGGAGATTGAGATCCATGGTTAAGCATATGATCATTTGGAAATTAAAAGAGGAGATCGCCGATCAATCCGCTGTCAAGGCGATGATCAAGGAAGCCCTGGAAGGGCTGGTGGGCACCATCGACGGACTCTTGGAAATGCACATCCTCACCGAGGGCTTCGACTGCTCTGCCGGAGATCTGATGATGGATTCTACTCTGGAAAGCCGGGAAGCCTTAGACGCCTATCAGAAGCACCCCGATCACCAGAAGATCGCCAACACCCTGGTCAGACCCAATGTATCCCAACGACTCTCCTTTGACTACGAAGCATAAAAAAACCGGCTGATGCAAAGCACCAGCCGATTCACTATTTTTCATCTGTTCTTCCCAGCAGATAGTCCACAGAAGTGTTATAAAAATCTGCCAGGCGGATCAAAACAGCAGTAGGGATATCGTTTTCCCCGGTTTCATATTTGGAATAACCCGTTTGGGACATGCCAAGCAGCTGCGCAACCTGCTTCTGTGTCAAATCACGGTCTTCCCGCAAGTCACGAATACGCTGATACATAATATATCACCTCAAAAAATATTTTACATTAACCTGAAACAGATTATTGGCTTTTAACCTAAATCAGGTTATTCCGAAATGGAGAGACGATGTGAAAAGGAACAGATTACATGCAGTTCGTGTTTACCCCGAACACTTTTTCGCCTTTGTTCCGCTCAGGCCGCCCTTTCGAATCCCATTATCCACCCCATGCAAAACCCCCTCCGCAAAGGAGCGGGGTGCAACGGGGTGAGAGGATTGAGAATCGCCAACAGCCGTACCGGCTGCCGTCGATTCCCAATGGATTCTCCCACGGGCAAAAAAAGTGTCCCCCGGACACTTTTTTACCTTCGTACCGCACAGGCCGCCCTTTCGAATCCCATTATCCACCCCACGCAAAACCCCCTCCGCAAAGGAGCGGGGTGCAACG
>JAZREO010000045.1:0-4753 GCA_045660845.1 Eubacteriales bacterium | reverse complement strand
AGTGACCGGTCATTTCTAAGAACTGCTCCCGGGCTTCAATGCCGATGACGGACTGGAAGTCCCGCACCATCATGGGGAAGGGATGGGGACCAAGGCAGGAGCCGATGCAATAGATGGCGTCCTCATATTCGTTCATATAGGCCTCAAAGGCAGCATCTACCGCTTCCTTAAGGGTCTTGAGACCTTTGGTGACGGGGATCAGGTTGGCACCCAGCATCTTCATCCGGATCACATTGGGCTTTTGCTTTTCAATGTCTACCTCGCCCATATAAATATCACATTCCAGACCGAAATAGGCGGCAGCGGTGGCGAGCGCCACGCCGTGCTGACCGGGACCGGTGTCAGCGATCAGTTTTTTCTTGCCCATATACTTGGCTAAGAGCCCTTCACCCATGCAGTGGTTGAGCTTATGGGCGCCGGTATGGTTCAGATCCTCACGCTTGACGTAGATCTGGCAGTTGCCAAAAAGCTTCGAGAGCCTCTCGCAATGGTAGACGGGGGTGGGGCGGCCCTGGAAGTCCTTACGGATCCGTCGCAGCTCATTGATAAACTGCGCCGACTGGCAGATCGCCAGGTAGGCGTTCAATGCCTCTTTAAAGGCGGGCTCCAGTTCGGGGGGCAGGTATGCTCCGCCGTATTCACCGAAATAACCGTCTGCGGAGGGGTATTCTTTTAAGTAATTATCATAGTCTCTGTATTTGTTCATCTTTCTGCAACTCCTTTTTAGAAAAGTAAAATCCCATACCTCCCGAAGGAAGTATGGGACAGAAAAAACACTTTCTGCGGTGCCACCCATATTGATGAAATTCATCCGCTCATCCCGCACGATCATGCGGTCCGTACTGTAACGGGTACGCCCCGTCAGCTGCTACTTGCGGATCATCCGCTTTCGGCTGCCCTCGTAAGTCCATTCAGAATTCTTTATCACTGCCGCATTCCCAGCATCGGCGGCTCTCTGAGAGTTTCCGGAATTCCTACTTACTCTTACTCATCGGTTTTTATTAGTGTAACACGCTAAAATTAATTTGTCAAGATTTTTTTCAGTTGCTTTCGCAGATCTTCTGCGTCGGTAAATCGGCATGCCTGATAGCCGGCGGCGATGGCACCGTCGATATTTGCCTGGGTGTCGTCGATAAAAAGGGTCTCGGCGGGGTCGATTCCAAATTGGGCGGCGGTATAGTCGAAGATGTCCCGGTGGGGCTTCATCATATTTATAAGGTAGGAAACGACTTCGCCGTCCAGTTCCCGGAGTGCAGGGCAGTATTGCCGGAAGTCTTCGAACTGACGGTTGAAGTTGGAGAGTAAGTAGCATGGATAGCCTGCCGCATGCAGCTCCGGGATGATGGTGTCCATCCCCGGAATGGGCGGCAACCATTGGGGCCAAAGCTCCATGAACTGCTTGAGGTGCTCCGGGGCGATCTCCGGGAAATAAGCGATCAGCTCCTGATAGATCTCCTCGGTAGAGTAGAGCCCCTGGTCATATTTCGCCCAGGGAGAGCCGGGGGCATACATCCGCTCAAAAAACATCGTCCCCAGAACCGGATCTCCGGTCAGCTCGGTCATCAACTCCTTGAACTGGATATCGGCGAATACGCCGCCGCAATCAAAAAGAATCTGCTTGATCATGGCAATAATACATTCTCCTCTGTAAGGGGGTCGCTAACGGTGACCTTGGCGAAATAGGAATCAAAGATATCTCTTGCCACCGAGCCCACATAGTTGCCGTGGGCACCATGTTCCACTACCACGCAGACAGCGATCTGGGGATCGTCGTAGGGGGCGAAGGCAACGAAGATGCCGTTTGCCGTCCCCTTGGGAACCGAAGCGGTACCGGTCTTGGCCCCGGCGGTAATGGTGTAGGAATACCCAAATACGCCCGCCGCCGTACCGGTGGTAGCGCACTCCAGCATCCCTTGCATGATGGCATGGTAGTTTTCGTCTTTCATTGCCAGGCTGTCCGCCGCTCGGACCTTTTCCTCCTCCACACAGACCCCGGTGGAGGCATCATAAACGCCTTGCACCAGATGGGTGGTATAGCGGGTGCCGCCGTTGACGATGGTGGCAACATAGTTGGCAAGCTGCAGGGGGGTGAAAAGGTTATCGGACTGCCCAATGGCTGCCTGCAGGGTATCGCCGGGGTACCAGTATTCATCGATGGTGGAGCGGTAGTTCGGTCCTGCCAGGATGCCGGCAGACTCCCCGATCTCCACACCGGTCTTACTGCCCAAACCTAACTTTAGGCAGTACCGGTTGAGGGTATCGATGCCTAAGCGGTCAGCGACCTCATAAAAGTAATAGTTACAGGAGTTTTTCAGGGCTGCCACAACGTCCTGCTGCCCATGCCCCCGTCCGTAATCGGAGTAGACCCAGCAGCGGGGGGAATAGCTGGGAGCGTATTTAGTGTAGATCCCGGTGTCCCGGATGGTCTCCTTGAGACCGACTGCTCCCTCCTCCAGCGCCGCAATGCCCGTTGCCATCTTGAAGGTGGAGCCGGGGGCGTAAGTGCCGTAAAAGGCGCGGTTAAAGAGGGGCTTCAGCTCGTCGGATGCCAGGGCGGTATAATTGCTTTCGTATTCCTTCTGGGTGTAGGTGGGATAGGTGGCGCTGGCTAAGATGGCGCCGCTGTGGATATTGATCGCCACCACCGCACCAGCGTTGGCATCCTCACCATCCCGTCCGGGTTCCCTTGCCCGGCGGGCGATGGTCTCAATGCAGGATTTCAAAGAGTCCTGTGCGACCCTTTGCAGGTTACTGTCCAGCGTCAGCACCACATTATTGCCGCTCTGCGCCTCTTCCAATACGGTGACATTCAGCACTTTACCGGTGGAATCCCGCTCGATGACCCGGGTGCCGTCCTTGCCTTTGAGGGCAGATTCCATGGCTTTCTCGATGCCCGCCTTGCCGACAGTATCATTCATTTTATAGCCCTGCTCTGCCAGGGTTTCATATTCCTGCGCCCAGATCTTGCCCACATAGCCCAGCAGATGGGGTGCGATGGAGGGATCGATATAGGAACGCAGGGGCTTTGTATCGATATCCACGCCGGGATATTCGTCGGAAAGCTGCTTGATGGTGGCGACCAGTTCCACACTGATGTCCTCCGCAAACTCGTAAGGATTGGAGAGGGAGAAGGTGGTAAGGGCCATTTCGTAGCGAACTCCGGCGATCAGCCGTTGCTCCTCGGGGGTGTAGCCCTCTAAGTCGTACTTCTCTACCAGCTCCGCCAGGGTCACCTCCACCTGGGGATTATTTTTTAGTCTCAAAGTGGAAAAAAGCCGCTTGATATCGGCATCGTTCATATCCTTGGTGGTATAGGAAAAGGGCGCGGTCTTGGTAATGGGCAGCTGATCATAGTAGGCGGCGCCGTGCTCCTCCATCAGCCGGATCAGACTGAGGATGATGTCGTTCTGCTGCTCCTTGGGCATCAGCGCTCGCGTGAATTTGACACAGAAGCCGGTGGTGTTTCCCACCAGGCTGACGCCGTTGCAGTCGTAGATGCCGCCCCGGGAGGCGGTGATTGTTTCGGTAGAATAAATTTTCTGGGTGGACTGCTCTTTATAGTAGTCCCCGTTGACCAATTGCAACCGCATCAAGGCAATGAGGTAGCAAAAAAAGACCAGCAGCACCGCCGCCACAACAATGACTGCGCGGGCTTTTCCGTTTTTAAAGGTCATAGCAGCCCCTCCTCTTCTCTGAATTTCTGGTCATAATGCCAGAGGATCCCGTAGATGGGGAAGGTGAAAAGTCCGGTAAAAAAGAAGACCGGGAGGATCTGGTGAACCAGCGCTGTACCCAGCGGCAACCGGTCCCAGAGCAGAAGATGCCAGAGATAGTCCAGCACCTGCTGTAAAAAGACGGCACCTAAAGATACATAGACGTAAACCAAAAACTTTCTCTGCAAAAAGACCTCCAATGCTGCGGCAATGAAGTAGCCGGCGAACATAAATAGGATGGCGTCGGTGCCGCCCAGCACTGCGGTGGTCAGCTGGGAGAGAAGCCCTGAGATCAGCCCGAACCAGGCGGCAAAATCGGGGGTCTCGAAAAAGGCGACCCCTACAGTCAAAAGCAGCAAAAGAGAAGGCGCACACCCTAAAAAGCGCACGCCGAAAGCCGGTACGCTTTGTAAAAGAAAGCATACCAGCGTCATCACCACATATAATATAAATTTCCAATAGCTCCGGGGTCTGCTAAACATTAGTTCTCACTTTCAAAATTGGTGATCACAAATACCGTGCCGACGGAATCTACATCCACCGCGGGCTCCAGTACCGCATATTGAGAGATGCCGTGGCTCTCGGTGCGCAGCTCCCGCACCCGTCCCAGCAGGATTCCCTTGGGGAAGACACCGCCCACGCCGCTGGTCTCTACCGCGTCTCCGCCGGTGAGTACCACGCCTGCATCCAGATAGGCGAGCTTCAGAAGCCCCTCCTCGGAGAGGGTATAGTCCCAGTCCAGTACCCCAACATCCTGGGTGCGGGTGACGATGGCACCGATCTCGCAGGAGGAGTCCAGAACGGTAGAGACCTTGCTCCAGGTTAGCCCCAGCTCGTTGATGTAGCCCACAACGCCGTCGGCAGTCATCACCAGGTCCTTGATCTCCAGTCCGTCCGCCGAGCCTTTGTTGAGGGTCAGGGTATGGGAATAGCCGTTCTGATCGCTGCCCACAACTAAGCAGGCGGCAAATTCAAAGTCTGCATGCTCCTCGGCAATGCCCAGCATCGCCTTGAGGCTCTGGTTTTCGTTGGCGTATTCC
>JAZREO010000044.1:0-1662 GCA_045660845.1 Eubacteriales bacterium | reverse complement strand
CCATAAGCCGCTTCATCCTTGGGCATCGGCTCTGCAGCGGGGCGGCTGATCAGGCTAAAGAAGTAATCGAAGACAACCTTCTTGGCGACAGGGATATTGCCCTGGTTATCTCCGTTATAGATCATAATAATATCTTTATCGGGGTTGCAAAGGGCAAACTGGCAGCCCATGCCGTTAAAGAAGAAGGAATTATCGTAAGAGCGCCAGATCTGGTAGCCATAGCCATGGGTCTCAAAGTCGTTAAGTCCCTTGAAATTACAGTCGATCTGCTTGGAGCAGGCGGCGGTGACAAATGCCTCATTGAGGATCTGCTCGCCGTTATAGCGGCCTTTGTCCATGCAGAATTTTGCGACACGCAGGAGATCCATGGGTCTGCAGATGAGGGCAGAGTCGCTCCAGGAATGACCGCCGGGGCAAAGAAGGCAGTCGGTCTCCCCGACGCCGATCTTATCGAAGAGCTTGACCCGCAGGTATTCCATTAGCGTCATGCCGGTCAATCGCTCGACCAGCGCACCCAGGACAAAGGAGCCTTCACTATCGTAACAAAATGCTGTCCCGCCGGGGCGGGAATTTTTGCTGGGATTTTCAAAATAATGCTGCACCCGATCCTCCGGCTTATCGGTAAACCATCTCCGCTTGGGAAGGCAGGTCGCCATCATCAGCGTATGGCGGATGGTCTGATTGCGGAAGTTTTCGTCCGGTTGGCACTCATATTCCTTGGGGAAATATTGGATCAGCTTATCGTCCAGGTCGATCTTTCCGTCCTGCTCCAGAAATCCGATGGCCAGGCCAACAAAACTCTTGGTCACCGAATACATCCGGTGCATAAAGTCTTTATGAAAGGGCTTCCAATAATGCTCAAAAATGATCTTGCCGTGCCGCATGATAATAAGGTCATGGGTGGCAAGCTGAGCGGTCTCTAAGACTTCGATATAGTTTTGAATGGCGGTGGAGGAAATACCGACCTCCTCCGGGGTACAGCGCTCAAAATTCATAACGATTTGCTCTCCTTACTAATTTTAATGAAAGAATATCACACTCACCGGCTTTTGTCAAACAGTCCGTTTTTTTCGTTTTAATGCACTAAAACAATTAAAAAAATCCACAAATTGTGTATAAAAAACAACATGGGCTTATTTCTTAAATCCAAAAAAATGGTATAATGTCAATAGGTATTTGTATTAAAATGAAGTTCCGGCATCGCCGGACCTCAGAAAAGAGGAGAATATGAGTAAGCGTTTTATTGCAAGAGTCACCGTATTGCTGATGCTGATCTCCATGCTGAGCGGCATGGTTTTCTCAGCAGGCGCGGTGACGGATGTGACCTATGTCCGGGATATGACCGCTAGTTCTGCCAAGGGTACCTATTATGTAAAAACTGAGGCGGACCTGAATCAGCTGGCGGTATTGGTCAATGGCGGAAAGACCATGGCGGGCTATACCTTCCTGCAAACGGCGGATATTGCCCTGACCCAAAGCTTTACTCCCATTGGAGACTATGGTTCTTCCCGGTCTTTCAAGGGGACCTATGATGGTCAGCGTCATACGATTTCTAATCTGCAGTTCAATGATGAGTCATATGAAAGTGCAGGTCTTTTTGGCTATGCTTATGGTGCAAAATTGCAGAATATCGGCATTGAAAGCGGCAGTGTCACCGCCTCT
>JAZREO010000043.1:0-7260 GCA_045660845.1 Eubacteriales bacterium | reverse complement strand
CAGGGAGTGCGATATCCTTTCCTTCCATACGCCGTTGACCGAGGAGACCCGGGGAATACTGAGCCGGGAGCGGATCGCCGCCATGAAAAAGGGCGCGATCGTCGTCAATACCGCCCGGGGCGCAGTCACCGATGAGCAAGCACTGGCGGACGCCATTAAAAGCGGGCACTTGGGTGGACTGGGCGTGGATGTATATTCCGTAGAACCCTTTGGGAAGGAACATCCCTTCTATTCTCTGCTGGAATATGATCATGTCTGCCTGACCCCGCATACAGCATGGGCGGCGGTGGAGGCTCGTACCCGTTGCCTGGAGATCATCGGCGAAAATATCCGCTGCTTCTTTGCCGGCATCCCGCAAAACCGAATCGTATGATCGGCAGCAATTACTATTCTTATGCTACCATATGGGGTGATGGCAGCTATCCCACTTCCCTGATCGATGCCCCTGCCGCTGATATCAGCAACGATGGTAAGCTCAATGTCTTTGATGCGGTCCGTTACCTGCAGCTGCTGCGGGACGGAATAGAATGATAAATTAAAAAAGCCGAGATGCATTTTGCATCTCGGCTTTATTGATCGTTCAAACCTAAAATATAATCCACCGAAACCTGATAAAATTTGGAAAGTTTTATCAGGATCTCACTGGGAATATCAAGATAACCGCTTTCATAGCGGGAGTAGGTCGCTTGGCTGATATTTAGATGCTTTGCAAGCTGCATCTGACTTAGGTCTTTATCTTCACGCAGATTTCGGATTCGTTCGTACATTTTAATCACCCCTTATAATACTAACATATGCAAAATTTGCATATTGACTTTTATGCAGTTTTTGCATATAATATATTTGTCAATCATGGAGGAGGGATATAAATGATTGAGGATAGAGGAATAGAAAACTTTTGCGCGAACATAAAAAATTTAAGAATAGAAAAGAATTTGACGAAAAAGGAGATGGCGAAGCTTTTGGGGATCGGGGTGCACAGTCTTTTGATGATCGAGGGCGGCAACTTGCCGCCGAGGTTGGATTGCATGGTTCTCTATCATATCCATCAGCATTTTGGGATCAAGCCGGCGGAGCTATTTCGCGCAGACTTCAAATACGCAGAAACCAAAAGGTTATTTAAAACAGTTTCGATTTCGTCGACAGAACCCGAAGGCGTATGTGATACGCCGAGCGGTTCCGGCGACGGAAAGCAATAAAAAGACATCCCAAGCCTATAAAGGCTTGGGATGTTTCCGTATTATTTGCGGTCGAGGCTGTTTGGAATGACCTTTTATTTTTCTAAGCGGGCTTCGAAATCAGCCAGTTCCTTCTTCAGTTCTGCGGGCAGGGTATCGTACTTGTCAAACTTGGAGTAGAACTCCTTGATGCCGACGATATCCTCTTTCCAGAGATCCTTATCCACAGACAGCAGACCCTTGATGGTCTCCAGATCAACATCAGCAAGACCCTCGGTGTTGATGTCCTCAGCCTTGGGCAGATAACCGATGGCAGTTTCCACTGCGTCAGCCTTACCGGCGCAGCGATCCAGGATCCACATCAGCACACGCAGGTTGTCACCGAATCCGGGCCAGATAAAGTTGCCTTCATCGTCGGTACGGAACCAGTTGACGTTGAAGATCTTAGGAGCATGGGGGATCTTTTTACCCATCTCGATCCAGTGAGCAAAGTAGTCGCCCATGTTGTAGCCGCAGAAGGGCAGCATCGCCATGGGATCGCGGCGGACAACACCGACAGCGCCGGCAGCGGCAGCGGTGGTCTCGGAAGCCATGATGGAGCCTACGAACACGCCGTGGTTCCAGTCAAAGGACTGATATACCAGCGGAGCGGTCTTGGCGCGGCGGCCACCGAAGACGATAGCGTCGATGGGTACGCCGTTGGGGTTATTGAACTCCTTGGAGATGCAGGGGCAGTTCTCGGCGGGAGCAGTAAAGCGGCTGTTGGGATGGGCAGCGCAGGTGGACTTATCCGCTTTGTTGAACTTAGCGGGATCCCAGGGCTGACCCTTCCAGTCGATGGCGTTCTCGGGCAGGTTCTTATCCAGACCCTCCCACCATACTGTATTATCAGCAGTGTGGCAAACATTGGTAAAGATGGTATTCTTCCGGGTGGAAGCCAGCGCATTGGGGTTGGACTTTTCGTTGGTACCGGGCGCCACGCCAAAGAAGCCGTTCTCGGGGTTCATGGCATAGAGGCGTCCATCCTCGCCGACGCGCAGCCAGGAGATATCGTCGCCCACGCACCATACCTTATAGCCCTTCTTAGCATAGGACTCGGGGGGGATCAGCATGGCCAGGTTAGTCTTACCGCAGGCAGAGGGGAAGGCGGCGCAGATATAGCGAACTTCACCTTCGGGGTTCTCAACGCCCAGGATCAGCATATGCTCAGCCATCCAGCCCTCGTTCTTGCCGAGATAAGAGGCGATACGCAGAGCGAAGCACTTCTTGCCCAGCAGTACGTTGCCGCCGTAACCGGAGTTAACGGACATGATGGTATTGTCCTCGGGGAAATGCATGATATATTTCTTTTCGGCGTTCATCTGGGCTCTGGAATGGAGACCCTTGACAAATTCGCCGTCACCCAAAGACTCCAGCACCTTTTCGCCGATGCGGGTCATGATGTGCATATTCAGTACGACATAGATGCTATCGGTCAGCTCAATACCGATCTTGGAGAAGGGGGAGCCGACAACGCCCATGCTATAGGGGATGACATACATAGTGCGACCCTTCATGGAGCCGTCAAACAGCTCATACATCATCTTATAGGCTTCCTGGGGATCCATCCAGTTATTGGTAGGTCCGGCTTCCTTTTCAGATTTGGCACAGATGAAGGTCCGGTCCTCAACACGGGCAACATCCAGGGGATCGGTGCGGTGCAGGTAGCAGCCGGGCAGCTTTTCCTGATCCAGCTTTTCGATCTCGCCGGTGGAGCAAGCCTCGGCGCGCAGCTCATTGAGTTGCGCCTCGCTGCCGTCGATCCAGACGATCTTTTCGGGCTTGGTAATAGCGGCCATCTCGTCGATCCAGGTCAATAATGCTTGGTTCTTGGTGGTCATGGTGGTTTTCCTTCCTTATATAATATTTATAATAAAATTATACTTACAGTTTCTTGCCATTGCAATCTCTATTTTTGCTAAAGTTTGCAAAATTATCCATTGATCTTTTGTGCAAGATTGTATAGCCGGTGAAATTCTTCCGGGGTGAAGGTCTCTCCCCTGCTGTTTTCCGGCAATCCTGCTGCAGAAAGTAATGAGGTCAAAGCGTCTTTATCCATTTTCAGCAACTGCTGCAGGGCAGCGGAGGTGACCCACTTTTTTCGCCGGGCGGCAAACGCTGCCTGGACAAACCCGATATATTTCGCCGGGTCCGGACGCTCCTTTTTGGGGGTCAGCCGCAGCACCGCGCTATGGACATGGGGTGGCGGGTAAAAGCAATGGGGCGGCACCTCGAAAAGCAGCTCCCCTTGGCAGAGGGTCTGGGTAACGACCGAGGCGGCGCGGTAGTCCTTGCTGCCGGGTCCTGCCAGCAGCCGCTCCGCCACCTCCCGCTGGACCATCAGAATAGCCCTCTCCCAGCAGTCGATGTTTTTTAGAAGCAATAATAGAATGTCGGTTGTGATATAGTAGGGCAGATTTCCAACCACTGTATAAGGTTCTCCGCCGAACACCGCAGGAAGGTCGCATTTTAAGATATCCTCCCAAAGGAAGGCATGGTTTTCGTAAGGAACTTCTTCCCGGAGCAGCGGCATGAGCTTGCGGTCGATCTCGACGGTAACAACTTTTTTTGCCCCTTGGCATAAAAGCCCGGTCAGGGAGCCGATACCGGCACCGATCTCTAAGATGCGTTCCGCCGGACAAGCGGCGTCCGCAATACTTTGCAGGACATTGCCGTCCCGGAGGAAATTCTGCCCCAGGCTTTTGGCGGTAGAGAGGTTATGGCGCGCCAATACAGCGCTTACATTGGGATCATTCATAATTTCTCACCAATCCGATCACCCGTCCCAGGACGGTACATTCTTTGGTATAGATGGGCTCCAGCCGGTCATTTTCCGGCTGCAGACGAATACAGTCCCGCTCTCGGTAGACCCGCTTGACCGTCGCCGCGTCCTCCAGCCAGACCGCGGCGATCTCGCCGTCATCCACAGTGGCGGTCTGCTCCAAAAGGACGGTATCGCCATCCAGGATCCCCGCGCCGATCATACTGTCGCCCCGTACCTTGAGGGCGAAAAGACTACGGTTCTTGGCAAGCTCCGGGCGGATCTGCAGGTAGCCCTCGATATGCTCCGCTGCCATCAGCGGCTCGCCGGCGGCGATGGTGCCCAGGATGGGGACCGGCATACTACCGGAATAGCCCGGCAGACTGCGCCGCCGCCCTTCCCGCAGGATCAGCCCTCGCCCCTCTAATCGAGAAAACGATGCGGCGACCATGCTGGAGGAGGGAATGGCGTTTTCCGCCATCAGTTCCCGGACGGTGGGAAACCGTCCTTCCCGCTGCACCCAGCTGCAGATGCTCTGGTAGAGAGCGTCGTCCCGCTCTCGTACTTTTTTACTAACCCTTCCTCGCTGCATCTTAGATAAACCGGAAGGTGGAGATCATCTTCTCCGCATAGGTGAGAAAATAACTGTAACTGCTGAACTCCGCCATATAGGAGACAACATAAATATATTCTCCCTGCTGGGTGAAGATCTGCATAAACCGCATCTCGCTTTTTTTGTCGGCGCTTTCGCCGGAGGTGCTCTCATAGACGATCTGGTAGGCAGGCTGACCGCCTAAGGTCGTGTCCGTCTCGGAGACCAACTTATAGTTCTTGAGGGTGTTCTCCAGATCGGCAACATACCCCTTTACATAATCATTATACGCAGTTTCTCCCTCCATATCCAAAGCAAACCGCCGGACAGATACCGATTCGTTATAATCGTCGCTGTACCCTTCCGAGGGGGTGAGAAAGACTGCCAGCCCTTCTGCGTTATTGGAGGACTTGGTCCAGAAATCGGGATACTCCATGGAAAAGCCGAGAGGAGTGGAGCGAAAAAGTCGATAGTTTTCTAAGGACGCTTTATGGCAGCCGGTGCCGAGGAGCATAAGGGCGGCCAAAATCAGCGCAAGGACTCTTTTTTTCATGAAAAGATCCCCCTTTAAACAGAATTGAATTCATTTTACCATAAAATAAATCTTTTGACAATAGGTTGATATCGTTTCGGAATTGTGCTATTATATTTTTTTAGAAAGGAAGTTTTCATATGGCAAAAAAAGAAAATAAATATACCAGCATCGGCGGCAGTGCTCTCATCGAGGGCGTCATGATGCGGGGCAACGATAAGCTCGCCATCGCCGTCCGCCGAAGCGACGGTTCCATCCAGATGAAGGTGGAGCCGCTGAAGGCGCAAAATAAATGGTATAATAAGGTTCCGGTCCTGCGGGGCGTCATCAATTTCATCCTCTCCATGAAGATGAGCTATGGCTGCTTGATGTATTCGGCGGATGTTTCCATGGAGGGTATTGAAGTGCCGGAGGAGCCCACCAAGATGGATCGATTTCTGGATAAGCTGCTGGGCAAGACCGGCATGGCGGTCTTGGGTGCGGTAGCGATGGTGCTGGGGCTGGCGCTCTCCCTCTTTCTCTTTATGTACCTCCCCGCCCTCTTTACCGGCTGGGCAATGCCTGCCGCCCATCCTGCCTTGAAAGCAGTGGTGGAGGGCTTTATCAAGATCGCCGTCTTTCTGGCATACCTGCTGCTGGTGTCCCTGATGCCGGATATGCGCCGTACCTTCCAGTACCATGGCGGCGAGCATAAGTCCATCTTTTGCTATGAAGGCAAGCAGGAGCTGACCCCTGAGAACGCTAAGAAGTGCAAGCGGCTGCATCCTCGCTGCGGGACTTCGTTTATGTTCTTTACATTATTAATTAGTATCGTCGTCGCCATGTTTCTGCCCTGGGGCAATCGCCTGGTGCGGACGCTCATTAAGATCGCCTTTATCCCCCTGGTCATGGGGATCGCCTATGAATTTATCCGCTATGCGGGCAAGCATGAGAACAGGCTGACCCGCCTTCTCTCCGCCCCCGGCAAGTGGTTCCAGCTGATCACCACCCGGGAGCCGGACGAAAAGCAGCTGGCGGTAGCGCTCGCGGCGCTCAAAGGCGTTCTGAATGAGTACCCCATGGAAAAAGAGATCATCGTCGATGAGGACGGAACCTATTTAAAGGATAAGGAAGAAAAATGCGAGCAAAATTAAGAGATATCCTGCGCCAGGGCGAGATCGTCCTGAAGGAGCGGCAGATCGAGGACTACCGCAGCGACGCCTATTACATTCTGAATAAGCATTTCGGCGCGACCCGCGCAGAGATCCTGCTCTCCGGCGAGGAGGAATATTCCGATGAGCGGGTGCTGGGCTATTGGGAGGACATTCGTGCCCGCGGGGACCGTAAGCCCCTCCAGCACATCCTGGGTAGCTGGGAATTCATGGGTCTCCCCTTTATCGTCAGCCCTGATGTACTGATCCCCCGCCCGGAGACAGAATGGCTGGTGGAATATGTGATTCAAAATTATCAGGACCGCCCTCTGCGGGTGCTGGACCTTTGCACCGGTAGCGGCTGCATCGGTCTTGCCATTAAGAAAAACCTCCCCCAAGCAGAGGTCATGCTGGTGGATGTCAGTGAGCTTGCGCTGAGAGTCGCCCGGCAGAATGCCGAGGCGCTGGCAGCGGAGGTCAAGATCGAAAGATGGGATATCCTCCAGGGTGTGCCCTTCTTTATGGAAAAAATGGAGTTCGATGTCATTGTCAGCAATCCCCCTTATATTAAATCGGAAGATTTAGTCCATCTCCAGCCGGAGGTGCAGCAGGAGCCTGCCCTGGCGCTGGACGGCGGCTGCGACGGACTTCTCTACTACCGCGCCCTGGCGGCGGATTGGAGCCGGGTCCTCGCTCCCGGCGGGGAGCTGCTGGTGGAGACCGGCGAAGATACCGGCGCCGGCGTCCAATCCATCTTTGCAGAAGCCCTCCCCGGTGCGACTCTTCATTGCGACCTCTCCGGTCTTCCCCGATATGTGACGGCAAAAAAGAAAAAATAAGGATTCCCCAAAGGGAATCCTTATTTTTATTATATTCTTGGACGCATTTTCCAATAACACTCTATAAAATAAACGCAATTTTATTATTTTACGGAAAGGAAAAAAATAACAACGCAAAATATACGAATTGCGTTGACAATTCTGAAAACAAGTTGTATAATAAAACCATAAATTGGGTCCAGAGCCGTT
>JAZREO010000042.1:0-3023 GCA_045660845.1 Eubacteriales bacterium | reverse complement strand
GGCGATAACCTCCGCGTGCTGATGTGGATCCTGGTTCCCTGCGCCGGTAAGGCTGACGCAGTGGAGACCGCCATCGGTTATCTGCCCAAGGCTGAGGACATCAACACCGAGGGTCTTGCCGATGTTGATCTGGAGACCATCAAGGGTCTTCTGTCTGTGGATAAGGATCTCTGGAAAGAGGATATCGTCGGCATCAAGGAGTTCTACTCCAAGTTTGACAAGTACGACACCCTGCCCGCAGAACTGAAGAAGGAACTGGCTGATTTCGAAGCCCGCCTGGAAAAATAAGACACAAGAAAAAGCCGAGATGCTCTTTGCATCTCGGCTTTTTTAATTTAGGTTTCTATTCCGTCCCGCAGCAGCTGCAGATAACGGACCGCATCAAAGACATTGATCTTACCATCGTTGCTGATATCAGCGGCAGGATCATCGATCCCCAGCTTTGCGCCGTCAATGGTACGAAGCAGGAGGATGGCGTCCTGGGTATTTGCCTCGCCGTCATCATTCAGATCCAGGTTCCGCAAATAGGGCGTGCCGCAATCGCAGACATACTGCTCGCTTTCTCCATCCCAGGTATAATCATGGGTGTGGGAGCCCTCATTGGCAGCGGCCAGGGTATAGATACTGAAATGGTCGGTGGTAAAGGTAGCGTTGCCGTTCTTGGGCGTTACCGTGTGCGGCTCAGCGATGCCGTTTTCATTGACATAATAGACGATCAGATCCTTATCCTGCAACGTTTCAGAGATGGGGATTTGGACCTCAAATTCACCATTTTCCAGAGAGGTCACATAACCGCCCTTGGACCCGGAATGAAGCTGAATATCATAGGTCTCATGCTCCGCTACGTCCAGAACGCTCATGATCTCCTCATACTCTGCTCCCTCGGTCAGTTTATCGACTTGAACCATAGTGTCCAGGGGGACCGAGGAATCCTCAGTCAGCACCGCCACCTCGGTAGAGAAGTCCACATTCTTATAGATGGGGGCTGCAGCAATCTTTTCATCATTCTTTTCTGCAACAAACCGGTAGGGAATGCCGTTGATGACTGTCTCGAAACATTCTGCGTCATCTGCCAGACCGATAATCCCGGTGGCGTCTTCTGCGGTATAGTCGGGGCAGTACTCGCTTGCCTTCCACTCCTCAAAGGTCATATCCGGATCGGTCTGACCCCATTCACCGGCGGTGCCGTTATAGTGATCCAGCAAGATCACATCCAGCACCGGTCCCAGGCTCTCCACTGTTACCTTGCCTGCACCCAGGTATCCATCGATCCGCGCCTGGATCGCCCCAAGCACATCCTCTGTATCGCTGGGAACATAAACAACATGGTCGGCTCTGACGCCCATCTCCCGGGCGGCATAAACTGTTCCGTTATAACTGAAGTTCGCAATGCCGAAGGCTTCTGAGAAGAATTCGCCGCCGTCGCCCATCCGAGCATCCAGCCGGAAGTTTTTGTAACCGATCTTTTCTTTAAATTCATTGGAGTAATTGATCAGACCGCAGATATTATCGTATTGATTTTCCTCTGTGCAGGTCATCCAGTAGTTGAAAAGCTCCAGATCGCTGACCCCATAGGTATAGGGGAAATATTCCTCCGCTTCTTCGTTATACACATCCTCGGGCAGCGTCGCCACCAGGGCATCTACCTGCTCCTTGATGGCAGCATCATATTCAAAAACCAGCGGAATCCGATGGGTCTCACCATAGTTCCAGTTTTCATCCAGAAGGGAGACATAAATGGTCTTGTTGTCAAAATCATAGGTAGAACCATGGAAGGCAAAGCGGGAAAACTCCATCCCGTCCATTTCATAGGTATACGCCGTGGACAAGGCATCCACCAGCATATCAGTCCCTTCCTCCCGGGTAGGCTCGTACCGGTTGATTACCAGTTCCTTCTCCTCATTAAGGATGGCGGTGAATTCTGCGCCGTACTCTTTGGCAACCTCCAGCACTGTCCACTGATCCATCTCCCCGATGGCTATGACGCCCGCTGCCAAATATGCAGAAGGATCTACATGAAAGACGCCGGCTTTGACCGTCAGCGCCCCATCGCCGGTCAGCAGAGGACCGCCAAAATAATGGCTGCCGGTCTCGGTCACGGTAGAGAAGCTGCCGCCATTGAGAACCGCCGTCGTTCCGCTCTCCCCATGGATCAAGGAAGTGGGATAGCTACTCTCACCCCATAAGGAAGCATAAGAATAGTAATTGCCGCCGTTCAGTTCCAAAGAAGCCCCATCCTGCAGGGCAAAGGCGCTGCCACTGCCATAATAGCTCACCTCGGCGCTGTTGGCACAGCGAATGGTCAGGGTCGCTCCCTTAACTGTAAAGAACGCATCCTGTCCGCTCATCAGCTGGAGCGTTTCCGAAAGATTTAATATCATATCTTTCGTTACCGTAATGCCGTTTTCAATATAGATGAAGCTATCAACGGTATACTCACCGCCTGCAGCCGCCGCTTCCATCAAGCCCGCCTCATCGGTAATGGTGATGGGTTCATTGGCATACGCCAGGGGCATGGAAGCCAGCGCCAGGCAAAGCGCCAGAAGTATCGCTAAGATCTTCTTATTCATGGATCTGTTCCTCCTATTTTTATTGTAATTCGATTATAGCATGGCTTTTTAAATTTTGCAACATGAAGCCCCTCTGCCGATCATACGATCCGGTTTTGCGGGATGCCGGCAAAGAAGCAGCGGATATTTTCGCCGATGATCTCCAGGCAACGGGTACGAGACTCCACCGCCGCCCACGCAGTATGAGGCGTCAGGCAGACATTATCATATTCCAGCAGGGAATAAAAGGGATGTTCCTTCCCAAAGGGTTCTACGGAATATACATCCACGCCCAGTCCACCCAAATGCCCGCTTTTAATAGCGTCCGCCAGCGCTTGCTCATCGGTGACTGCGCCCCGGGCGGTATTGACGACGATCGCGCCCTTTTTCATGGCGGCGATCCGCTCCCGGCTCAGTATTCCCCGGGTCTCCTCGGTCAACGGCGTATGGAAGGAAAGGATATCGCACTCCCTG
>JAZREO010000041.1:0-1048 GCA_045660845.1 Eubacteriales bacterium | reverse complement strand
ATATGCGGGCGTGGCGGAATTGGCAGACGCGCCAGATTTAGGATCTGGTGTCTTTCGATGTGCAGGTTCGACCCCTGTCGCCCGCACCAAAAAAGCCCTTGTTTGTCCTTTTGGACGAACAAGGGTTTTTTCTATGGGTTCTTAGTATAACGGATACTTTTTGCAAAGCTCCAGCACCTCTGCCAGAACGCGTTCCTTATTTCCTTCAAAATCGGCGATGACATCCTTGATCCAGCCGCCGATCAGTTCCATCTCCGCTTCCTTGAAGCCGCGAGTGGTGGCAGCGGGGGTGCCGATACGGATACCGCTGGTCACGAAGGGCTTCTCTGGATCGTTGGGGATGGCGTTTTTATTGGCAGTGATATGCACCTCATCCAACCGGCGCTCTAATTCCTTACCGGTAATCCCATTGGTACGAAGATCCAACAGCAAAAGGTGGTTATCCGTACCGCCGGAGACCAGGTTTACGCCCTCTGCCAACAGTTTCTTTTCCAGAGCCTTGGCGTTGGCGATGACCTGCTTTTGATACTCTTTAAATTCCGGCTTCAGCGCCTCACCGAAGCAGACTGCCTTGGCTGCGATAATATGCTCCAGGGGACCGCCCTGAGTACCGGGGAAGATCGCCTTATCGATCGCCTTGGCATATTCCTCTTTGCAGAGGATCAAGCCGCCGCGGGGACCGCGGAGGGTCTTATGGGTGGTGGAAGTAACGATATCCGCATAGGGGACGGGAGAGGGATGCAATCCCGCAGCCACCAAGCCTGCGATATGCGCCATATCTACCATAAAGAGCGCGCCCACGCTCTTAGCGATCTTGCTGATCCGCTCAAAATCGATGGTCCGGGGATAGGCGGAGGCACCGGCAACGATCAGTTTGGGGTTATTTTCCTTTGCCAGCTTTTCCAGCTCCTCATAATCGATGCAACCAGTCTCAGCGGAAACGCCGTAGGGAATAAAATTAAAGAAGGAACCGGACAGATTGACCGGGCTGCCATGGGTTAAGTGACCGCCATGGGCGAGGCTCATGCCCAGCACGGTATCGCCAGGC
>JAZREO010000040.1:0-5093 GCA_045660845.1 Eubacteriales bacterium | reverse complement strand
CATTCCGAAGAAATCTAACGAGGCACTCCGTTCGACTTGCATGTGTTAGGCACGCCGCCAGCGTTCGTCCTGAGCCAGGATCAAACTCTCTAAAAAAAATTTAAATCATTTTGAATCCAGCTCATAACAAATCTCAAAATTTCTGGCTTTAAGTTTTGTTAATCGCTTTCGCCATATCCTCTTTGAAGATATGGACTTTAACAATTAACGGGTCCTTCTTTATGATGCTGTTTAATTTTCAAAGTCCGCTGCTTTCTCTCTTTTTGGGCTCACTTTTAAATGCCCTCGGCGAGAGTGCTTGAATATAATAACATTTACATCCCTATTTGTCAACACTTTTTTTGAGGTTTTTTGAAGTTTTTTCAATTCCGTCAATTATCAACAAATTATCCACAGCGAGTGCACATTCCGTAGGTCAAAATGCTTACTCAATTGCCACCGCATCATAGCCGAGTCCTTTCAGGTATTCCACCATTGCGTCAGTATTCTTATCATTATTTCCTAAGCCCATCAAGCCACCGACACGAATCTGGAAGACACCGTCCTCCCCGGCGATCTCCTGCAAAGCAAAAGCGGCACGTTCCACCGACTTTTCCTGCCCTGCACCGAAGAAGATCTCCTTTTCTACAATATCGCTTGCATTCTTGGTACTGGCATAGCAGCGCAGGCACATGCCATAGGCGGAATAGTCCAGCTTTGCAGCATACTGCGTACCATCCTCTACCTTGTAAGAAATAACCACATTCTGCACACTCATGGAGCCGATCAGAAGGATCGCACCCACCAGACCGTAAATATAAAATTTATATTTCTGCCAAAAGGTCAACTGTTCTTCCTGCTGCTTTGCGCTCATGGTAAAACCTCACAATCTTTTCAAAATAAATAAATTTTTGTTTATTTTTTTCTTTATATATACTATAATAGAGTGGGTATTTTTTTTAGGGAGGGTGTTTCTTGAGTATTATATCACAACGCTTTGATCAATACAAGCAGTTTTCACATATCCATTTTGTTGGGATCGGGGGCGTATCCATGTCGTCGCTGGCACTGATCCTAAAGCACCAGGGCAAGACGGTCACCGGTTCCGATAGCGGGGACAGTCCTACCATTGCCACGCTGACCGCGGCGGGGATCCCTGTCTACCGCAGTCATGCAGCGGAAAACGCAAAAGGGTGTGACCTGCTGGTCTATACCGCCGCCATTTCCGACAACAACCCTGAGTTGGTCTATGCCCGGGAGCATGATCTGCCCATGATGGAGCGGGCAGTGCTGCTGGGCTACATGATGGCGGAATTCAAAAATTCCATCGCCGTTTCCGGCACCCACGGCAAGACCACCGTTACTTCCCTGATCACTTCTGTTTTTAAAGCAGCGGAAAAGGATCCCACCGTATTAGTAGGTGCCAACCTAAAAGCCATCGGCGGCAACTACTGCCTGGGAGAGAGCGATTATGCCATCTATGAAGCCTGCGAATATGTCAATTCCTTCCACCATTTTTATCCCCACTGCGGCGTGATCCTCAACATTGACGAGGATCATCTGGACTTCTTTAAGGATCTGGACGCCATCAAGCAGTCCTTCGCCCGGTTTACCGATAATTTCGATAAGGACGGGTTCCTGGTCATCAACGGCGAAGACGAAAACTGCCGTTGCATCCAGGACTATTACAACGGAAAAACATATACGTTTGGCTTAACAGAGCAGGATGACTGCTATGCCAAAAACATTATTCTCAGCAATGGCTATCCGCAATTCGATATTTATTTCGAAAACGCTTTTATTACCCGGGTGACCTTAAAGATCCCCGGTCGGCACAATATTCTTAACGCTCTATCTACCGCGTGTGTTGCTCTGCACTACGGTCTGGAGCCGGACGCCATCAAGGCGGGGCTGGAAGCCTTTACCGGTGCAGATCGTCGGTTTGAGTGTAAGGGTTCCTGCAACGGAGCCACAGTTCTGGACGACTATGCCCATCATCCCACCGAGATCCGCGCCACCCTGGAGAGCGCCCAGGAAGCGGCAGAGGGAGAGGTTTATGTTGTATTCCAGCCCCACACCTTCACCCGGACTTATTATTTAATGGATGAATTTGCCGCAGCACTTTCGGTGGCAGATCATGCGATCCTGACTGATATCTACGCCGCCCGTGAGATCAATAAAGTTGGGGTCAATATCTTAGATCTCCGGGACCGCATCCCCGGCGCCCGGTACATCAGCAAGTTTGAGGACATCGCAGAAACCTTAAAAAAAGAACTTAAAAAAGGCGACATGGCGATCCTAATGGGTGCCGGCAATGTCAATACCATTGCAAAGATCTTAGTCGATTAAAAAAGACCTTCGGGCTTTTGCCCGAAGGTCTTTTGCTTTTAATATCTTCCAAAGCGCTTGGAACCACGTCCTGCCGCTTCCAATTTGTCGAGATAATCCAGCGCCTTGCCGGTACCAATGGCAACGCAGGAGACAGCATCCTCCGCCACATAAGCGCGAATTCCGATCTTCTGAGAGATCAGCTGATCAAAGCCCCTGATCAGCGCACCGCCGCCGGTCATACAGATGCCGTTCTGATAGATATCGCCTACCAGCTCGGGGGGCGTGCGCTCCAGTACATTATGCAGCACATCTATGATGGTCAGGGCGCACTCCTGCAGGGGCTCCATGATCTCATCAGAGCGGATCTCGATGGACTGGGGCAGACCGGTCAGCAGACTACGACCCTTGATAACCATAGTCTGAACCTCCGCCTGAGGATAGACGCAGCCGATCTCTACCTTAATGGCTTCAGCAGTACGCTCACCCACCAGAAGATTATATTTCTTTTTCAGGTAGCGGACGATGGATTCATCGAATTTATCGCCTGCCATCTTAACGGAATCAGAAAGCACCACATCACCCAGAGAAAGGACCGCGATATCAGCAGTACCGCCACCCACATCCACGACAATATTGCCATTGGGCTTATTGATATCGATACCCGCACCGATGGCAGCCGCTTTCGGCTCTTCAATGAGGGAGACGAATTTCGCTCCGGCATTCTTGGCAGCTTCCTCCACCGCCATCTCCTCCACCTCGGTCACACCGGAGGGGACGCAGATAATAACGCGGGGCTTGAAATAAGAGTTCTTGGACGCCTTGCCCACGAAATATTTGATCATTTTTTCGGTGACCTCATAATCGGAGATGACGCCATCCTTCAGCGGGCGGACCGCAATGATATTGCCGGGGGTACGACCTACCATCCGGCGCGCCTCCTCACCTACAGCAAGTACCTTATTATGGGTCTTATCGATGGCAACCACGCTGGGCTCCTTTAAAACAATGCCCTTTCCTTTGATATATACCAGAATAGTGGCAGTACCCAGATCGATGCCAATATCAATTCCTAACATATTGATCCTCCAAAATTTACATATTACCTCTTATTTATTATATCGACCTTTTCCATAAAATTCAACTCTTTTTTACGGCAATGGCAAAAGTCGCGCAGACAATCTCCTCGGCGCCTGCCTCCCGCAACAGAGCGGCGCAGGTACTCAAAGTAGCGCCAGAGGTAAGCAGATCGTCCACCAGCAGTACCCTTCCCGAGACCGTTGCCCCGTCCAGCAGCGCATAATTCTTTTTGGCATTTGCCCAGCGATCCTGTCCTTTTGCGTACTTCTGCTGTCTGCCGCAGGTCCTTTTTAGAAGTTCTCTGCAGGGCAGTCCCAGGCGATTTGCAAGTTCCTTTGCCAGTAGCTGCGCCGGAATATAGCCCCGTTTCATGGTACGCAGACGAGTCTGGGGCACATAAGTGATCAAGGAAAACTCCGTCCCCAGCCGGGCATGAATATGATGATACATCCGGCGTGCCATAAAAACCGCCAGCTGCGGTTTTCGCCGCAGTTTAAATCGAAGCACCAGATTACGGGCTGCCTTTTCATAATGGAAGGCGCTGACATGGCGTGTAAAGGCAAAGGAACGACTTCCGCATTTACAATGCTCCGGATCAGCACCACAGACCCGGCAAACAACCGCGGTCAGCTCGGTGACGCGGTTCATGCAGTCGGTGCAAGGCACCTCCCGTCCCATGATCCTGCCGCAAAAGGGACAGCGGGGCGGATACAATAATGTTTTCAGGCTCATTGCAGTAAAAACCTCAATCCGCTATAACGGTTGGTGTGCTTATGGTTCGCTACCATACTGTCCACCACCTGGCGGCTGCCGACGATAACCAGCAACTTTTTCGCCCGAGTAACAGCGGTATACAGCAGATTGCGATACTGCAGTAGCGGAGTCATCTCCCCCAGCACCAGCACCACCGCGTCGAATTCGCTGCCCTGACTCTTATGAACGGTAATGGCATATGCCGGCTCCAGCTCATCCAGCTGGTCATAACCGTAGGTGGCGACCCGGTCCTCAAACTGCACTTTCATCTGCTTTTCCCGAGGATAGATCGCCAGGATGATACCGATATCACCGTTAAAGACACCCGCTTCTTCCTTCCCTTCAGCGGTAGTGACCGGCAGATCATAGTTATTACGGATCTGCATCACCTTGTCCCCCTCCCGGAACACCTGATCCCGGAAGTTGATACTCTTGCGTCCGGGCTGGTCTGGATTAACCCGGTCCCGGATAACACTATTGATATTGGCAGTCCCTGTGAGCGTCTTACGGGTGGGGATGATAACCTGCAGCCCATCCATGACGCTCCAGCCATAGCGACGAGGAATACGATTAACGATCATTTCAACGGCTGCTTCCAAGGTGCCCTGAGGGGTCTTTTTGGGGATGAAAAACAGATCGTTGCTGTTTTCCAGATCCGGACGCTCCCCGGCATTGATCTCATGGGCGGTGGTGATGATGGCACTGGTCTTTGCCTGGCGGAAGATCTTAGTCAATGCAACAGTAGGAATGGTCCCGCTGCGCACCAGGTCAGAAAGGACGTTCCCCGCGCCCACGCTGGGCAGCTGATCCGCGTCCCCTACCATGATCAGACGGCTACCGAAGGGCAGCGCTTCCAGCAGAGCTTCAAAGAGAAGGCTGTCCACCATAGACATTTCGTCCACGATCAGCACCTCGCACTTCAAGGGATTAGAGCCGTTATGAGCGAAAGCACC
>JAZREO010000039.1:0-6442 GCA_045660845.1 Eubacteriales bacterium | reverse complement strand
AAGAGTATGAGAAAAATACAAGCCTTAGAATAAAAATTATATTAAATAAACCTTAAAAAGTCAATTCGCTTGACAATTTTTTGATTATAGATTATCATGGTTGGGCAATGCCCCAATAGTTCAACGGATAGAATAAACCCCTCCTAAGGGTTAGATATCGGTTCGATTCCGGTTTGGGGTGCCAAAATAAAGCCGCGTCCATCCGGGCGCGGCTTTATCATTTCAGAAAAATATTACCAGCCCGCGTTTCTTGACAAGAAAATCTGATTATGTTAGAATACCGAGGTATACTTTATATGAATAATCAAAGGGAGTATTCTATGGAAAATAAACAAGAATTCAAGCCTTATATTCCCGCCGAAAGGATCACCCCTGAGCTGACGGTCACCTCCATCATCATGGGTATTCTCTTGGCAGTGATATTCGGTGCTGCAAACGCTTATTTAGGGCTTCGCGTAGGCATGACGGTCTCCGCTTCCATTCCTGCTGCAGTTATCGCCATGGGCGTGATCCGGGTGATCATGCGAAAAAACTCGATTTTGGAAAGCAACATCGTCCAGACCATCGGCTCCGCCGGTGAGTCCCTGGCAGCAGGCGCGATCTTTACTCTGCCGGCGCTGTTCCTCTGGGCAAACGAAGGCAAGATGGATAAGCCTGGTCTCTTGGAGATCACTCTGATCGCCCTGCTGGGCGGTCTTTTGGGCGTTTTCTTCATGGTTCCGCTGCGCAACGCACTCATCGTACGGGAGCATGGGGTTCTCCCCTATCCCGAGGGTCACGCCTGCGCAGAAGTGCTGCTGGCTGGCGAGGAGGGCGGCTCCAACGCTGGTACCGTCTTTGCCGGCATGGGCTTTGCCGCTTTCTTTAAGTTTATCATCGACGGTCTAAAGATCGTCCCCGGCGAGGTCTCGCTGGAGGGCACTGCCAAGACCTATCCCGGCGCCATCGGTACCCAGATCTACCCCGCTGTTATGAGTGTGGGCTATATCTGCGGTCCCCGCATCTCCTCTTATATGTTCGCCGGCGGTCTTCTGAGCTGGGTCGTTCTGATCCCCATGATCGTCATATTCGGTGCAGAGCTGATTCTCTACCCCGGTACCGAGACCATCGGCGCCCTCTTTGCAGCGGGCGGTACCGGTGCCATCTGGAGCACCTATGTCCGCTATATCGGCGCAGGTGCCTTGGCAGCCGGCGGTATCATCAGTCTTATGAAGTCTCTGCCCTTGATCATCCGCACCTTCCGGGACGCCCTTAAAAGCATGGGCGGCGCCAAGGCAAGCACCCTTCGGACGGAGCAAGATATCAATATCAAGATCGTACTGATCGCCATTTTAGCGTTGACTCTGGCAGTCTGGCTGGTACCTGCCATCCCCGTTTCGCTGATTGGCGCGTTCATCGTTGTCATCTTTGGGTTCTTCTTTGCTACCGTTTCCTCCCGGATGGTAGGTCTGGTCGGCAGCAGCAACAACCCGGTCTCCGGTATGGCGATCGCCACCCTGCTGATCGCCACCCTGATCCTCAAACTGACCGGCGAGAGCGGCGCTGCCGGTATGCAGGCCGCTATCGCCATTGGTTCTATTATCTGTATCGTCGCCGCCATCGCTGGCGATACCTCCCAGGATCTCAAAACCGGTTATCTCCTGGGCTCTACCCCCAAAAAGCAGCAGATCGGCGAGATCATCGGCGTCGTAGCCTCTGCTCTTGCCATTGGTGCCACCCTCTACCTGCTGGACAGCGCCTGGGGCTTCGGTTCCGATGAGCTGGCAGCGCCGCAGGCGACCTTGATGAAGATGGTCATCGAGGGCATCATGGGCGGCAATCTGCCCTGGGGTCTGATTTTGATCGGTGCCTTTATCGCAGTAGTAGTGGAGATCGTCGGCATCCCGGTCCTGCCCTTTGCCATCGGTGTTTATCTGCCGGTGCAGCTCAATGCCTGCATCATGGTAGGCGGACTGATCCGACTGTTCTTTGACCGGATGAAGGAAAGCCGCGAGAAGAAGGGCATCATCAATAACGGCGTCCTTTTCTGCTCCGGCATGATCGCCGGCGAAGGGCTGGTGGGTATCCTGCTGGCGATCCTGGCGGTATTCAATGTGGGGACGGTGCTGGATCTTTCCGGTATGCTGAACCTGCCCACTTGGGCATCCAATATCGGCAGCCTGGTCGTCTTCGGGCTGATCATCCTCTCCCTTTTGAAGTTCACCCTTTGGAACAAGAAATCCAAGTAATATGAAAAAGAAAAAAATCGTCATTCCGGAAAACTATTTAGAACGCATCCCCGCCCGGGCGGCTTCCATCAAGTGGAAAGCCAATTCGGAAGGGATGGTCACCCTGGAGATCGAAAACACCGGCTGGGTCAATCGCATTGCCCAGTTGCTGTTCGGGCGCCCCAGGATCAGCTATATCCACTTAGACGAGCTGGGCAGCTTTGTCTGGCCGCTGATGGACGGTAAAATGGACATTGCCGCCCTCGGCAAGCTGGTGGATGCCGCCTTCGGCGCGAAGGCGCACCCTCTCTATGAGCGGCTGGCGCAGTACTTCCGGATCCTGGACAGTTATCATTTCATTGAATGGATCCAATAACCCGATCCCCTTCTGCTTGCAGGAGGGGATTGAATTTTTTTATATAGTATGGTAAGATATCAATAGCGTATTTTGCGCAAATCTTTTTGTTTTTAAGGTATAATAAAAATGAAGATCATCATTGTAGGCGGCGGCAAGACCGGCGCCACCCTTGCCCAATCGCTGACCGGCGAAGGGCACGATGTCACTGTCATCGACCAGAGTGCAGACCGGATCTCCTCCATCTGCGATAATACGGATGTCATGGGCCTGATCGGCAATGGACTGAATTATTCGGCTCTCACCGAGGGCGGAATTAACGACGCCGATCTGCTGATCGCCGTCACCGGATCGGACGAGCAGAACCTGCTCAGTTGTCTTTTTGCCCGCAAGTCCGGCAGATGCTCCACCATTGCCCGGGTGCGTAACCCCATGTATCTCACTGAGAGAGAATTTATCAAAGAGCAGGTAGGTCTATCGCTGATCATCAATCCGGAGCTGGAAACTGCCAACACCATTTCTCGGCTGCTGCGGTTCCCCGGTGCTATTGATATCAACTCCTTTGCCAAAGGGCGGGCGGAGATGCTGACCTTTAAGGTACCCAAAGGCTCCCTGCTGGACGGTCACAGCCTGACCCAGATCCGCTCTAAAATCGATACCCCTGTTCTATTTTGCAGCGTGGAACGAAGCGGCGAATGTTATATCCCCTCCGGTACCTTCCAGCTGCAGGCAGGAGATAAGGCTACGATCATCATCCAGCCCCGAGAGGCGCTGAAATTCTTCCGTCAGATCAAGCTGGAGACTCATAGCGTCAAGAGTGTCATGATCGTAGGCGGCGGGACTGTCACTTATTATTTAGCCAAGCAGCTGCTGGACACCCGCATCGCTGTCAAGATCATTGAGATCGACGAACAACGCTGCCATGAGCTGGCGGAGAAGTTGCCGGGTGCTATGATCATCCACGGTGACGCTTCCGATAAAGACCTCCTGCTGGAGGAGGGAATTGAAACCACGGATGCCTTTGTGGCACTGACGGGCTTTGATGAGGAGAATATCCTGCTCTCCCTCTACGCCAAAGAGATGTCCGACGCCAAGATCGTCACCAAGATCGACCGGCTGATCTTCCATGAGATGATCGCAAACCTGGATCTGGACAGCGTCATCTATCCCCATACCTTGACCAACGAGGTCATCCTGCAGTATGCCCGCGCCAAGCAAAACGCGGTGGGCAATAACATCGAGACCCTCTATAAACTGGTAGAGGACAAGGTGGAAGCACTGGAATTTAAGATCGGTGAAAACGCCCCCGGCTTGGGGATCCCCCTCCGGGACCTTGATTTAAAAAAGAATCTCATTATCTGCGGAATCTATCGGAACGGACGCTTCATCCTGCCCGGCGGTGATACTGTCATTCAGGCAGGAGATCGAGTGGTTGTAGTCGCCGGGCAGACCCGGCTCAATGATTTTAAGGATATTTTGAAGTAGACATATGAACTTACGAATCATTTTCTATATCATCGGCTATGTTTTAAAGATTGAGGGACTCTTGATGCTGATCCCTGCTCTGGTGGGACTGGTCTACCGAGAGCAGGAGGCATCCGCCTTTCTGATCTGCGCAGTGGCGCTGGCGTTGGCAGGATTCCTCATCACCCTCAAAAAGCCCAAAAATCAAATGTTTTATGCTAAAGAGGGGTTTATCTCAGTGGCGCTGAGTTGGCTTTTTATGAGTCTTTTCGGCTGCCTGCCCTTTATCTTCAATGGGGATATTCCCCGCTTCGCCGACGCTTTTTTTGAGATGGTATCCGGCTTTACCACCACCGGCTCTACCATCCTCAGCGATGTGGAGGCGCTGTCCCGCTGCTCCCTTTTCTGGCGCAGCTTTTCCCATTGGATCGGCGGCATGGGGGTACTGGTCTTTATCCTTTCGGTTCTGCCCATCACCGGCGGCGCCACCATGCACCTGATGCGGGCGGAAAGCCCCGGTCCCCAGGTGGGCAAGATTGTCCCTAAGATCCGGGACACCTCCAAGATCCTCTATGTGATCTACTCGGTGATGACCGTGGCGGAGATCATTATTCTGGTCTGCTGCAAAATGCCGCTTTTCGACGCAGTCACCCTCTCCTTCGGCTCCGCCGGTACCGGCGGCTTTGCCATCCGCAACTCCGGACTGGCGGAGTATTCGGCGATCTGTCAATACATCGTGGCGATCTTTGTGATCCTATTCGGTGTTAATTTCAATGTCTACTTTCTCCTGCTCCGCCGCCATCTCCGGCAGGCGCTGCGCTGCGAGGAAGCCCGGTGGTATGTTGCTGTCATCGGCATTTCCACCCTCTTGATCTTTACTAACACCCTCAAAATGTTCGATACTGTGGAGGAAGCCTTCCGCCACGCCTTTTTCCAGGTGAGCAGCATCATCACTACCACCGGTTTCACCACCACCGACTTCAACCTCTATCCGGAAGTCTCCAAACTGATCCTGGTGCTGTTGATGTTTATCGGTGCCTGCGCCGGCAGCACCGGCGGCGGCATCAAGGTCTCCCGGATCGTCATCTTAGTCAAATCGGTCTTCAACCAGCTGGCGCAGATCATCCACCCCCGGTCAGTCAAGAAGGTCCGGCTGGAGAGTAAGGTGGTAGAGCACACCACCTTGCGGTCGGTCAATACCTTTATGGCAGCGTATGTCCTCCTCTTTTTCAGTTCTATGCTGATCGTTTCTCTGGATAACTTTGATTTCACCACCAACTTCACCGGCGTAGCCGCCACCCTGAATAATATCGGTCCCGGTCTGAATATCGTGGGACCCTTGGGCAATTTCGGCGGCTATTCCGACCTGTCCAAATTTATCTTTTGCTTTGATATGCTGGCAGGGCGACTGGAGCTTTTCCCCTTGCTGATCCTTTTCACCCCCCAGACCTGGAAGCGACCCTTCCGGCTGATGAAGCAAAAACAGCGGGAGCGTGCTGAAGCATGAAAAAGCTATTCAATAAAGAAACCGTCCTCTATCTGATCTTCGGTGTGCTGACAACAGCGGTCAATTATGGGGTGTTCTACGCCTTTTATCATGTACTGGCGTTATCCTCCATTCTCTCCAATGCTATCGCTTTTGCGTTAGCGGTGATCTTTGCCTATTTCGTCAATAAGCTGTTTGTCTTCGAAAGCAAAAGCTGGGCACCGGCGGTGATCGGACCGGAGATCCTGCAGTTTTTAGGCGCGCGGATCTTCTCCTTCCTGATCGAAGAGGCGGGACTGCTGATCTGCGATAACTGGCTGAGATTAGGGCGCTATCACCTCTTTACCCTCTGGGGCATCGAGATCGACGGCGTGCTACTTGCAAAACTCGCTCTGGCGGTCATTGTCGTACTTCTAAATTATGTTTTTTGCAAATGGTTTATCTTTAAAAAGAAATGAAAAAAGCGCCCCCATGGGGCGCTTTTTTTATTTAGTTTTTCTTAGAGAAAAGCTTGCTGATCAGGATGGTCGCCAGGATAATGACACCGATGATGACAAAGATCACCAGCATCCCTTTGCCCATATAGCTCAGCATCTTCACAAAGTTTGCCGGTTCAAAAAACAGTTCCGGCTTGGCTGCTTCTGCCAGCGCATATAAATTCAGCATATTCATTCTATTTTACCTCCTTAAGAGAAGAAGTTGAGGATAATACCGCCGGCGATGACAGACGCGATCTGGCCGGAGACATTAACACCGATGGAATGCATCAGCAGGAAGTTCTGAGGATCCTCCTGAAGCCCCATCTTATGAACGATACGACCGGACATGGGGAACGCCGAGATACCGGCGGCACCGATCATGGGGTTGATCTTTTTCTTCATAAAGAGGTTGAGGAACTTAGCAAAGAGTACACCGCCTGCGGTATCCACG
>JAZREO010000038.1:0-1368 GCA_045660845.1 Eubacteriales bacterium | reverse complement strand
TTAAAGTGAGAATGATATGCTGAAAAAATTCATTGGTGACAAAGCCTTTTATAAGCGGCTTTTTGCGCTGATGCTCCCGATCCTGGTGCAGAACGGCATTACCAATTTTGTGAATATGCTGGACAACATCATGATCGGCAGGGTCGGTACGGCGGAAATGACCGGCGTAGCGGTGACTAATCAGCTGATCTTTGTGTTTAACCTTTGCATCTTTGGTGCAGTGTCCGGCGCAGGCATCTTCGGCGCCCAATACTACGGTAAGGGCGACGATCAAGGTCTAAAATATACCTTTCGGTTCAAGCTGCTCTTTTGCGGCATCCTTTCCCTGGTGGGGATTGCGTTGTTTATCCTCTTGGGGGAGCCGCTCCTGAATCTTTATATGCATGGAGAGCAGAGCGGCACCGATCCGGTGGCGACCTTGGGCTACGCCAAGGACTATATGATGGTCATGCTGGTGGGGCTCTTGCCTTTTGCGATGGTGCAATGCTATTCCAGTACCCTCCGGGAGACCGGGAACCCGGGTCTCCCCATGGTGGCAGGACTCATTGCGGTGGTGGTCAACCTGGTGTTGAACGCTCTGCTTATTTTCGGTCTGTGCGGCTTTCCTGCATTAGGTGTCCGGGGTGCCGCGATTGCGACAGTGGTCTCCCGGTTCGCAGAGTTGGCAATCGTGATGCTTGCCACCCATCTGAACATTAAAAAATACCCCTTTATGAAAGGGGCGCTGCGGAGCCTGCGGGTCCCCCGCGTGCTGGCTTGGCGATTTTTTGTAAAGGGGCTGCCGCTCCTCTTAAATGAGGCGCTGTGGGCAGCGGGACTTGCGGTGGTCAACCAGGCTTATTCTGCCCGGGGCTTAGATGCCATGGGCGCCCTTAATATCTCCCAGACCTTCTGGAATGTTTTCGCTATCGCATATATGGCGGTAGGTTCTGCTATTGGCATTATCTTGGGGCAGATGCTGGGTGCAGGGCAACTGCAGGAAGCGAAGCGGGATAGTCGCAAGATGATTGCCTTTTCCGGCTTTGTGGCGCTGGTGGTAGGAGTGATTTATATGGTGCTGGCGGAGTTGATCCCCCTCGCCTATAACACGACTCCGGAGATCCGCCATATGGCGACCCGGATGATGCAGATCTCGGCGTTGGCAATGCCCTTTGATGCCCTGGTCCATGCCGCCTATTTTGCCATGCGATCCGGAGGCAAGATGGCGGTTACGGTGGTTTTTGATAATGGCTTTATGTGGCTGGGGAATGTATTGCTATCGTTCCTGCTCAGCCGGTTTACGACCATCCCCATTTTAGGGCTCTTTGCCATCATCCAGAGCATCTCCGTCGTCAAGGCGGGAATCGGCATCTATCTGGTGGAGAAGGG
>JAZREO010000037.1:0-8056 GCA_045660845.1 Eubacteriales bacterium | reverse complement strand
AAGGATACCTATTACCTGCTGCCCGGCGGCGCCTACCTCATTGAGGAGCTGGAGCGGATGGGCATTGAGATGGATAAATATAAGACCAGTACTCTGGGACAGGCTTTGAAAAAGGTCTACCGGGGTGAGATCCGGGTGGAGGACAGCGTTGCCATCGCCAAGGGGGAGATCCAAAAGGTCTTTGCTCCTAAGGAGCAATCTCCCGCCGAGGATACCGACACCGGGCTGTATGGTGACGAGGTGGGCACCTGCCCCTTATGTGGCGGTAAGGTAGTCAAGGGGCGGTACGGCTATGGTTGCCTTTCTTATAAAGAGGGCTGTAAATTCCGCATCAGCGGCGTCATCTGCAAGCGCACCATTCCTATTTCCGCCGCCCGGGAGCTGCTTTTGGAGGGGCGCAGTCGCCTGCTCACCGGCTTTATCTCCAAAAACGGCAAGCCCTTTGAGGCGCGGCTTAAAATGGAGGAAGGAAGAGCGGTATTTGACTTCTGAAAAAAATAGGTTAAAATGATTAAGAAGAGAGTGTGTATGAAAAAGAAGAATCAATGGACCCGCCGTCGGCATAAGCTGGTGCGGGATCTTGCCTATCTGGTGATGGATCCCTATATGCGGTGGAAATGCGGAGTCACCATCGAAAAATTTAAGGAGCAGGGAGACCGGCAGTATTTGGTCATCATGAATCACCAGACGGTCTTTGACCAATTTTTTGTGGGCTGTGCCTTCAAGGGGGCGGTGTATTATATCGCCACCGAGGATATTTTCTCCATGGGCTGGCTCTCTAAGGTGATCCGCTTTCTGGTCAACCCCATTCCCATCAAAAAGCAGACCAACGACTTAAAAGCGGTCAAGACCTGTATCCGGGTGGTGAAGGAGGGTGGCACCATCGCCCTTGCGCCTGAAGGGAACCGTACTTATAGCGGCAAGCTTTGCTATATCAAGCCCTCTATCGTGAAATTGATGCGGGTGCTGAAGCTACCCTTGGCGATCTTTCGCATCGAGGGCGGCTATGGTGTCCAGCCCCGGTGGTGCGACGATGTCCGTAAGGGCAGGATGCGCGCCTATGTTTCCCGGGTGGTGGAGCCGGAGGAATATGCAACCCTCACCGATGAGGAAATGATGGCGCTGATTATCCGGGAGTTGGGTGTGGATGAAGCCCGGGTGGACGGAGAGTATCACCATAAAAACCTGGCTCAGTACTTAGAACGCTGCGTCTATGTCTGCCCCCATTGCGGGCCATCTACCTTTGAAAGTCATCGAGATCTGGTAACCTGCAAAAAATGCCGGCGGCAGATCCGCTATCTTCCCACCAAGGAACTAAAAGGGGTGGGGGAGGAAATTCCATTCCGGTTTATTGCGGATTGGTACGACTGGCAGTATGATTTTGTCCGTCAACTGGATATAGGGACATACATTGAGCGACCCGCCTACCGGGAAACCGTCCGGCTTTCGGATGTGCTCCTTTATCAAAAGAAGGTGCCGCTTCGGAAAAAGGCGGAGATCTGCCTCTATAGTGACCGTATTACCATTGATGAAATGGTCTTTCCCTTTGGGGAGACAGGTGCGGTCACGGTATTGGGTCGCAATAAGCTGAATATCTATTTCGGTGATCGAGTCTTTCAGATCATGGGGGACGCGCGGTTTAATGCGCTGAAATATGTCAATTTTTATCATCACTATAAGAACAAGACAGAAGGGGACGGAAATGGAACATTTTTGGGATTATGATGTTTGGGGCTCGATCAATTTGATCATGGTGCTGCTTTTAAGTCTGATCTGCGCCAATATGCTGAAAAGATCGATCCGGTGGCTGGAAGCATCGCTGATTCCCACCTCGGTGCTGGGCGGCGGGATGCTGCTGGCGCTGGCGGGGATCTACCGAATGATCACCGGTGACCATCTTTTTGATACTGCCTTTTTTGGCGGGAACGGCACCGCTACTCTGGAGATCATTACCTATCATGCGCTGGCACTGGGCTTTATCGCTTCTACTTTTAAGAGCGGGAAAGGAAAGTTGACCAAAGAGCGTACCGTTGAGATCTTCAATACCGGTGTCAATACTGTCGCCACCTACCTGCTGCAGGCAGTGGTAGGCTTTGGTATTACCTTGATTGCTGCCCTGGTGATGAAGGACTTCTTCTCCGCTGCGGGTGTGCTGCTGCCTTTCGGCTATGGGCAGGGGACCGGGCAGGCATTGAACTACGGCGGCATCTATGAGGCTGAATTCGGCTTTGAGGGTGGCAAGAGTTTTGGACTGACCATTGCCGCACTGGGCTTCATCAGCGCCAGTTTGGGCGGGGTGATTCACTTGAATATCCTCAAGCGCCTGGGCAAGATCAAGACGGCAAAAAAGGCGGAAGCTGCCATCAGCTCCGAGCAGATCCAGGGGGAGAATGAGATCCCCATGCAGGGCAGCATGGATAAGCTGACAGTTCAGCTGGCACTGGTCGCCGGCGCCTATTTTCTTGCCTATCTGCTGATGTTCCTTTTGGGACTGCTGCTGCCGGGGATGAAATCGGTGATCTACGGCTTCAATTTCCTGCTGGGCGTCATTACCGCCACCCTTATAAAGGTTACGATCAATTTTCTGCAGAAAAAACGTATTATCAACCGCCAGTACTGCAATGACTTTCTGATGACCCGCTGCAGCAATTTCTTCTATGACATCATGGTGGTGGCAGGCATTGCTGCCATTCGGTTGGGTATTTTGGAGCGGTATTGGGGTGTGATCCTGATCCTGGGCGTGGTAGGTCTGGTCATTACTTATATCTATAATCGCATCACCGCCCGGACGCTTTTTCCCGCCTATTCCAACGAACAGTTCCTCACGATGTATGGTATGCTGACCGGCACCGCCAGTACCGGCGTCATCCTGCTGCGGGAGATCGACAACGATTTTGAGACCCCCGCTGCGGACAACATGGTCTATCAGAATTTTCCTGCCATCGTTTTTGGATTCCCGCTGATGCTGCTGGCAACGCTGGCACCTCAAAAGCCGTTGATGACCTGGTTCATCCTGTTGGGATTCTTCGTTGTAATGAATATCATTTTGTTTCGATCTAAAATTTTCAAAAAATAACAAAAGCGGCAATTATTGCCGCTTTTATTTTTTGTATTGCATAAAATTTTCTTTTTTGGAAGAGAAATAATTGTGCGAAAGCGGGAAATCCATTGACATAAAATATAGAAACCATTATAATAAAGGATGAATGTTATCAACTCGATATTTTTAAATCGAATATCGATGCAGCATAATTTTGAAAGGTAGGAAAATGAATGGCTTTTTCTCTCCATGGCATCCGTGTGCCACATAGAAAGAATACTGCAAATATGCCCGCCGTTGCGGTGGCGGCGCCCAAGACTGTCACCCTGCCGACAGTGATGCATATCGGCAAGCCGGCAAAGCCGGTGGTCAAGGTAGGAGACCATGTGGATGTAGGTACACTGGTCGCCGAGCAGGACGGTTATATTTCTGCTCCCATCCATGCCAGTGTTTCTGGTACTGTCACCAAGGTTGCCGATACGCTGCTCTCTAATGGTACGATGGCGCCTGCCATCACCATCGAGTCGGACGGCGCCATGACCCCCGATGCGGGCATTGCTCCGCCCTCTGTCACTGATCGGAAGTCTTTTGTTGAGGCGGTCCGTCAAAGCGGGATCGTGGGGCTGGGCGGTGCCGGCTTCCCCACTTATGTTAAGCTGGATACCGATAAGCCCATCGAGGTGTTGATCATCAACGGTGCCGAATGTGAGCCCTATATCACCAGCGATACCCGGACCATGATCGACCGGGTGGAGGATATGGAGCGGGGTTTGGAGGCGCTGGAGGAATACCTGGGTATTACTAAGGTAGTCATCGGCATCGAAAGCAATAAAAAGGAAGCCATCCAGAGCATGAAAAAGTTGGCAGAGCGGGACGCTTATCTTTCCGTTCGTGTGCTGAAACCGATCTATCCCCAGGGCGGCGAAAAGGTGCTGATCTATCATACCACCGGCAAGAAGGTGGGCGCCGGGATGCTGCCCATCGATGTGGGTTGTGTGGTGCTGAATTGCTCTACTGTTGCTGAGATCGGGCGCTATCTTGCCACCGGTATGCCGCTGGTGACCCGCACCATCACCGTTGATGGCGGTGCGGTCAAAGCACCGCAGAATATCGTTGCTCCCATCGGGATGCCGCTGGAGGAGGTCTTTAAAGCCTGCGGCGGTTTTACTGAGGATCCGGTCAAGGTGCTCTACGGTGGTCCCATGATGGGAATCGCAGTTCCCAGCCTGGAGGTACCGGTGCTAAAAAACACCAACGCCTTGCTGGCACTGATCGAGAAAGAAAATGAACCGGTCAAGGAAACCCCCTGTATCCGCTGCGGTGCTTGTGTCCGGAACTGCCCCTTCGGGCTTCGCTCCTGGGCTGTTGCCAAGGCGAATAAGGAAGAAGATATCGATATGCTGAAAAAACTGCAGGTGGAGACCTGCATGGAATGCGGCTGCTGTGCCTATGTCTGCCCGGCAAACCGCCCCCTGATCCAGTCCAACCGTATTGCGAAAGCCACCCTCCGGGAGGCTGCCGCGAAAGAAAAAGCAAAGGAGGAATCATAATGGCGCTGAAGCTGCAACTTTCCTCGTCTCCTCATATTTTGACCCAGCGGACTACCCGTGTGATCATGCTGGATGTGGTCATCTCCCTGCTGCCCGCTACTGCTGCCGGAATCGTTTGGTTTGGTATGCCGGCGGTAGCGGTGGTACTTACCTGCATCGCCGCAGCAGTCCTCTCGGAGATGCTCTTTAATCTTGCAATCAAGAAAAAGCAGACCATCGGCGATTTTACCGCTGTCATCACCGGTCTGCTGCTGGCATTGAACCTGCCGGCAAATGTCCCTCTGTGGCAGGCGGCGATCGGTTCGATCTTTGCCATTATCGTTGTCAAATGCCTGTTCGGTGGATTGGGTAGAAATATCGTCAACCCGGCGATCACCGCCCGGGTGTTTATGCTGGTTGCTTTCGGCTCCATGGCGCAGGCGGCATTCCCCGCGGATGTCACCTCCGGCGCCACTCCGCTGGTAGATCTGGCGGAGGGCAATGTACCCTCCCTCATAGACCTTTTCATTGGTCGCCATGGCGGTGCCATCGGTGAGACGTGCGTACTGGCGCTGCTGATCGGCGGTATTTACCTGCTGGCACGGGGTGTTATTACCTGGCATTTGCCTGTTGCTTTTATCGGTACAGTCTTTGCCTTTTCATTAGCGCTGGTGGGCGATCTGACCACCGCTTTGGCGTGGTGTCTTTCCGGCGGACTGTTCCTCGGCGCCATCTTTATGGCAACCGATTATGTCACTTCTCCCGATACCGGTTGGGGTAAGATCATCTTCGGTGTGGGCGCCGGTGTCATTACCGTCCTGATCCGCTTCTGGGGTAACTACCCGGAAGGCGTGTCCTTTGCGATCCTGCTGATGAATATTCTCAATCCCTTCATCCTGTCCTGGACCATTCGCAAACCCTTTGGAGGAAAGAAAGCATGAAGATATACATCAAAAGTCTGGTCGTACTGACAGCGATCTGCGGCGTCATCGCCGTGTTGCTTTCCGCAGCGAACTTTATTACTTCCCCGATCATCCAAGAAAGTGAATCTGCCGCCGCCAATGAGGCGCTGCTGGTGGTGATGCCGGAGGGCGAGGACTTCCAGCCCATGGACCTCTCCTCTTATGAACTGCCTGCCACCGTAACAGAGGTCTTCAGTGAGAAGAACGGCGGCTATGTTATGAAATTAAATACCGTCGGCTATTCCACCGATATGATCATCATGTGCGGCGTGGATGCCGCCGGTACTGTTACCGGTGCCACCTGCCTTTCCAGCGGTGAGACGTTGGGTCATGAGCAGACCTACGGTGAAACCGCTAAGGGTGCGACTCTGGATACTGTAGATGGTCTGGATGTCATCTCCGGTGCCACCAAGACCACCGAAGGCTATAAAAATGCGGTAAAGGATGCGCTGAATACCGCAGTGATCCTGGGCGGCGGCTCGGTGGATCTGCGTAGCGAGGCGGAGATCCTTAATGATAATCTCTCTGCAGCCCTGCCTGCGGCGGAGGGTAAGTTCACCGAACTCTTTATTACCGAAGAACTGGCGGATATCTCCGCCATCTATACCGCCGATAACGGCGCCGGTGCGGTCTGTGTCGTTGGTGAGCAGTATCTGGCGGTAGACGCAGAGGGCAATGCCATTTCTGCTGGTGCAGAAGTCATTGCAGAGCAGGCAAAGAAGATGCTTTCCTCCACCATGGAGGAGATCGACCTCTCCGGTTATGAGGAGATGCCCAGCCATGTGCAGAAGGCCTATAAGACCTCTGGCGGAAACTATGTCTTTGAGCTGCGGGCTGCCGGTTTTGGTATCAACGGTGATAGGTATTATAATCCTTCTGGTGAATATATCTATCTAAAGGTCTCTGCTACTGCAGAGGGCAAGATCATTTCCTGCCTGACCACTCAGCAGACCGAGTCCGATGGAATCGGATCTACCTGCGGTGAGGCATCCTTCTATACCCAGTTCAAAGGCAAGGACGAAACCAACTATAAAGAGATCGATGCGATCAGCGGCGCTACCATTACAACCAATGGTTATAAGACTGCCGTCGGCAAGGTGTTTGAAGCCATCCGCATCCTGAAAGGAGATGCCTGACGATGAAAAAGAATGAAAATCTTTCCGTTCTGATGAAGGGGCTGCTCCTGGAAAACCCGGTCTTTGTCCTGATCCTGGGCACCTGCCCCACCCTGGCGACCACCACCACCGTCATCGGTGCGCTGGCAATGGGAATCGCTGCCATGGCGGTGCTGATCTGCTCCAACGCAGTTATTTCCCTTCTGCGCAAGCTGATTCCGGATATGGTCCGTATCCCTTGCTATATCGTGGTCATCGCCGGCTTTGTGACCCTGGTGCAGATGTTTATGCACGCTTATCTGCCGGCACTCTATGACCTTTTAGGCGTTTACCTGGCGCTCATTACGGTGAACTGTATCATCCTGGGTCGTGCAGAGATGTTTGCCGGTAAGAATTCTGTTGGCAAATCGGTACTGGACGGCTTAGGCATGGGGTTAGGCTTCACCATTGCCCTGGTAGCCATGGCGACCATTCGTGAGGTCTTTGGCAGCGGTACTTTTGCGGGGATCGAGATCCCCTTCCTCATCGACCATACGGTCAGCTTTTTGATCAAAGCGCCCGGTGGTATGCTGGTCTACGGTCTGCTGATCGCTGTTGTCAGCTGGCTGACAAATGGGGATTTCCCCAAGAAAAAAGAATTCTCCTGCGCCGGCTGTCCTTCTGCTGAATTTTGCGGCGGCGCCTGCGAGCAGGCTGTAAAGGAGGGCAAATAAGATGGATACTTTTAAGAATCTGATCGTGATCATGATGTCCTCGGTGCTGGTCAATAACTATGTTTTGAGCCGGTTCCTCGGCATTTGCCCCTTCCTGGGTGTTTCTAAAAAGCTCAACCAGGCAACCGGTATGGGTATTGCCGTTATCTTTGTTATGCTGATGGCATCGGCGGTAACCTGGCCCATTCAGTACTATGTGCTGGATAAAAACGGCCTGGGCTATATGCAGACCATCGTTTTTATCCTGGTCATTGCAGCCCTGGTGCAGTTTACAGAAATTGCGCTGAAAAAGTACATTCCCTCGCTCCATAAGAGTCTGGGCGTTTACCTGCCGCTGATCACCACCAACTGCGCGGTCCTCGGCGTGACCATCAACAACATCACCGACGGCTTTAACTTCCTGGAGTCCATGGCGAGCTCCCTGGGATGCGGTCTGGGCTTTCTTCTGGCGATGGTGCTGTTTTCCGGTCTGCGCTCCAAGATCGATGATCGCAAGATCCCGGTCCATTTCAGAGGTCTGCCGGTAACGCTGATCGCCGCATCCTTCATCTCCCTTGCCTTCTTTGGCTTTGCGGGAATTGTCGATAACTTATTTGCTTAATCTTAAGGAGAGATCGTAATGATAAATGATATTTTGATCTGCCTTCTCGTCGTTGCCCTGATCGGTCTGGTGGCGGGCATCCTTTTGGTGCTGGCG
>JAZREO010000036.1:0-2694 GCA_045660845.1 Eubacteriales bacterium | reverse complement strand
GGCGGGTGCTAATACGATCAGGTGATAGTCCCCATGACCGCCGCCTTTGGTCGCTTGGAAATAGTCCGACTGGGAGGGCTGAATACCGCCCAGACCCGGACCGCCGCGCTGAACATTGACGATCAGCGCCGGAAGATCTGCGCCGGCAATATAGGAGATACCCTCCTGCTTTAAGGAAACACCGGGGCTGGAGGAAGAGGTCATGACCCTAAAACCGGCACCGGCAACGCCGTATACCATATTGATGGCTGCCACTTCGCTTTCTGCCTGCAGGAAGGTGCCACCGATCTTGGGCATCCGCTTCGCCATGTATGCCGCGATCTCCGTCTGCGGGGTGATGGGGTAACCGAAGTAATGGCGGCAGCCTGCCTTGATGGCGGCTTCAGCAATTGCTTCATTACCTTTCATAAGTACTTTTTCTGCCATGTTGAGCACCTCACTTCTCCACTGTGATCACGCAGTCGGGGCACATGGTGGCGCAGAATGCGCAGCCGATGCAAGCCGCCTGGTCGGTGATCACCGCGGGGGAATGTCCTTTCGCATTGATTTTGTCTTTGGCGATTGTAAGGATCTTCTTGGGGCAGGCGTCCACGCAGAGGGAGCAGCCCTTGCAAAGATCTTCGTTGAAGGTTACTTTTGCCATAAGTCGTTCTCCTTTAATTGAGATTTAATAGTATTTCTCCTGCAGGGTGAGCGGAAAGAGATCTTCCCTATTCAGTTCCTGGCAGATCTCTGCCGTAGCAGAGGTATAAACCACCGGCAAGCCTGCGAGGGCGGAAAGGGTGTCCGCCTTTGCTACGGTTTCCTCTACCGCTTGGGGGGTGGTATCAGTTCCTAAATTGGAATTATTGATGATGCCGGTGCAGCGGATCCCCGCCGCCTGCTCGATCTCTCGCATGATGGCAAGTGCATCCGCGGGGGTGGGGGTCAGGGGACGGTAAAAATTCACTACAAAGTACATCTCGTAGTTATCTTCCTCTAAAATTGCCGGTGCGTACCGACCGAGAGCGTAAGCTCCCCGGTCATCGCCACCCACATCCATAACTGCGTATTCTGTCCTCTGCTGCACCAGACTGTATAATTCAGCGGGCAGGGCAGGCAGATCCAGGTTGGTATTGGCAAAGGCAGGAGAGATGAGGGGAATCCCCGCCTCCTCCAGTTCCTCCGCACTGTCCTTGGTACGGAAATAGGGGTTGACGATATCTAAGTCAGCGATCCGGACCGGTAGCCCCTTGCCCTTTAATTGAAGGGCGAAGTTGACTGCCAGGTTAGTCTTGCCGCTGCCGTAGTGACCGGCAAAGATATGAATTCGCTTAGCCATTGCAGACGACTTCACTCCAGCCGTGGGTATCTTCCAGCTTACCCCACTGGATGCCGGTCAGATTGTCGTACAGTTTCTGGGTCAGAGGACCGATCTTATTATCAGATACGGTGTATTCCTTCTCTTTATAGAAGAGGTGACCGATGGGGGAGACAACAGCGGCGGTGCCGGTGCCCCAGGCTTCTTCTAAGGTGCCGTTCTCCACAGCCTCAAACAGCTCGTCAACAGAGAACAGACGCTCCTCCACCTCATAGCCCCAATCCTTCAGCAGCTCCACGCAGGACTTGCGGGTGATGCCGGGGAGGACAGAACCGGTGAGGGCGGGGGTGACGATCTTGCCGCCGATCTTGAACATGACGTTCATGGCACCGACTTCCTCGATGTATTTCCGCTCTACGCCGTCCAGCCAGAGTACCTGGGTATAGCCCTTGCGCTCGGCGCGCTCGCCTGCGCGCAGAGATGCGGCATAGTTACCGCCGCACTTGGCGTAGCCGGTACCGCCGCGGACAGCACGGACGTCCTCGGACTCAATGGCGATCTTAACAGGGTTCAACCCTTCTGCGTAGTAGGCGCCTACCGGGGAGCAGATAATTGCAAAGGTGGCGTTATGTACTGCATGAACGCCCAGATGGGGATCATTGCCGAAAAGGTAGGGGCGGATGTAGAGAGAGGTACCCTCGGAATGGGGGACCCAATCCTTCTCCAGTTCGACCAGGGTCTTGAGGATATCCAGGCAGGCTTCCTCATCGATCTCAGGCAGGCAGAGACGCTCAGAGGAATTGTTCAGCCGCTTGATGTTTTCCATAGGACGGAAAAGGCGGATGGTGCCGTCGGCAGACCGGTAAGCCTTCATGCCCTCGAAAACCTCTGCGCCGTAGTGCAGAACAGTGGAAGCAGGGTGGATGGGCAGGGGACCGAAGGGAACAATGCGGGCATCATGCCAGCCTTCTTCGGTATTATAATCCATCAGGAACATATGGTCGGTAAAGATACGGCCAAAGCCCAGCTTAGACTCATCCGCCGGATGCTCCTTGGGAGCGGTGGTTTTGGTGATGGTGATATCGTATTTCATACTCTTATATCTCCTCTCTTAGAGTTTATTTCTCTGAATTTTTCCGCTGACGGTCTTGGGGAGGCTCTCCCGGAAGACCACCACACGGGGATATTTATACGGAGCAGTACGCTGCTTGACGTATTCTTGAATTTCCTTCTTCAGTTCGTCGGTGGGCTCGGTGCCCTGAACCAGGACGATGCTCGCCTTGACGATCTGACCCCGGACTTCATCCGGCATGGCAGAAACGCCACATTCCAAAACATAAGGCAGCTCCATGATGACATTCTCGATCTCAAAGGGACCGATGCGGTAGCCGGAG
>JAZREO010000035.1:0-6619 GCA_045660845.1 Eubacteriales bacterium | reverse complement strand
AGAGGCAAAAGCGATATAAAAGCCTTTGGCTTTTGCGATATTATATTCGTGCTTTTTCGCACGGCGAAGCCGTATATCGCGCGGTTTTACCGCATATCGCAACTTTTGTTATATCGCTCGTGCTTTGGCACGAATATAACTGAGGCACACTTCGTAAGGAAGTGTGCCTCAACGGGGTCTTTTAAATTTTCATTTACAAATAGTAAAAAAAACAATATAATAAACTCAGAAGGAGAGGACCCCAATTCCTTCCAAAAATCCATCAAGGAGGATGAAGCTATGTTGAAATACCAGATCGAAGGCGGCAACCTGCCGGTAGTCATCTGCTATCCCGAGGCGGGGCAGACCCTTTGCACCGAGCGAGGCTCCATGAGTTGGATGAGCCCCAATATGAAGATGGAGACCAATGCCGGCGGTGGCATTAAAAAAGCCATCGGTAGACTCTTTTCCGGAGAATCCATCTTTTTGAATGAGTATACCCCTGAGGGCGGCAGCGGCATGATTGCCTTTGCTTCCAGTTTTCCCGGTTCCATCATTCCCTTTGAGGTGACCCCCGCGAATGGGATCATCGTCCAGAAATCCGGATTTCTTGCCATGGAAAAGGGCTTGGATCTCTCGGTCTATTTCCAGAAAAAGCTGGGCTCCGGCTTTTTTGGCGGAGAAGGCTTTATCATGCAGAAGATCAGCGGAAACGGACTGGTATTCATCGAGATCGACGGCTACTGCAAGGAGTATACCTTAGGGGTTGGGGAGAGCATCATCCTTGATACCGGCTATCTTGCCGCCATGAGCGAGAGCTGTACCATGGAGGTGGAGACGGTCAAAGGATTGAAAAATATGTTTTTCGGCGGCGAGGGTCTTTTCAATACCCGAGTCACCGGACCGGGCAAAGTCTATGTCCAGTCCATGCCGGTCTATAATACCGCCCAGGCACTGATCCCCTATCTGCCCACCCCCTCCACCGGGGACGACGGCGGCATCAAGATCAATTTTGGCAACAACTAAGACACAGTAACACATTAAAACCTTAGTTAATAGGAAAGGAACTGGAATGGAGTCATTACTCTTTGCGCTGAATGCCGTAGCGCCGATTATTCTGCTGGCGGTCATCGGCTATTGTTTCAAGAGCGGGGGGCTGGTGGATAGCCGGTTTATCAAAACCGCCAATAAGCTGGTCTTTCGAATCTTTTTACCCGCCATGCTCTTTCTCAATATCTATAAGATCGAGCACTTTGGTAATATGGATCTGGGATATATCGTTTATGTGGTAGTTGCGTTACTGATCATCTTCACCGCTTCCATCCCGCTGACCATGGCGGTCTCTAAAAAGCGGGAGAGGTGCGGGGCATTGCTGCAGGCGACCTTCCGCTCCAACTATGCCCTCATCGGCATCCCCCTTGCCCAGTCCCTTTTCGGAGAGGAGGGCGCCATGGTGGCAACCTTGCTCTCTGCAGTGAGCATCCCCCTATTCAATATTTTAGCGGTCATTGGTCTGAGCATTTTTCGTACGGGAGAAAAGAAAGCGAATGTCGGAGAGATTCTCAAGGACATTGCTAAAAACCCGCTGATCCAGAGCATTGCGCTGGGATTGGTGGTGCTGGGGATCCGAGCCTTCTTTGAGCGGGTCGGCATCGCCTTCCGGCTGACTGATATTCAGCCGGTTTATAAAGCGCTGGGTTCTCTTTCCAATCTGGCCACTCCGCTGGCGCTTTTGATGCTGGGCGCGGAGTTTGAATTTTCTGCAGTAAAAGAACTTCGGCGGGAGATCCTGTTCGGGACTCTGATGCGGTGCGCCATCGTCCCCCTCTTTGGTTTGGGGGTCGCCTATCTTTTCTTTACCGATCAGTTTGCCGGCGCCCATTTCGCCGCACTTGTGGCGGTGTTCGCCACCCCGGCAGCGGTCTCTACAGTGCCGATGGCGCAGGAGATGGGCGGAGATGTGACCCTGGCGGGTCAGCTGGTGGTCTGGACCACTCTCTTTTCCGCTTTTTCGGTCTTCTTCATATCCTTTCTACTGAAACTGGCGGGAATTTTTTGATAGGGAGATGATTTTATTATGGCTAAGTTAGAGAAAACCATAGACGGCAATTTCGATGAATATCTCCGGCGAATTGAGGACGGCATCTTAGACGGCAGTTTTTCTGCCACCTTAGAGGAGTCCAGCGATTTTTATGCAGACGGTGCCCGGTGCAGTGTCCGGGTCTTTGAGCGGTACAGCTATGCCGGCGGAAACCGGGTCAGCATGAATGTTACACTCTTTCAGAACGGCGGACCCATCTATCTTTCTGCTGTCACCTCCGGGGGCAGCCAGGCGGTACTCTTTAAGATCAATACCTGGGGCGAGGAAGCCTTTTTAGATTGTATAAAAGAAATTATAGAAAAGTAAGAAATGAAGGTTTACATTTTTTATGCATCGTAGGAGGTTCTTGATTTAAAGCCCTTGCCCAAAACCTCCCGGGCGTCGTTGACGACGATAAAGGCGGCGGCGTCCTGCAACCGGACGGTGCGGATCAGCCGGGGCAGCTCCTTGGGGCTGACAATGCAGAGGAGGGTCATGCTTTCGGTGCCGGTGTAAAAGCCCCGGCTATGAAAGCCGGTAACACCCCGCTCGAATTTTTCCAGAACTTCACCGGCGATCTCCTGGGGCTTGGTGGAGATGATATAGACCGCCTTGGCGTTGTCGCCTAATGTCATGATGCGGTCGGTCATCCAGGATGCGAGAATGAGGGACAGTACCGAATAGGCGGCAACGGTGAAGCTACGGAAAACCACCGCCGCACCGACGATGATGATGCAGTCAATGATGAGAATAAAGGTTGCGACAGAAATGTGGGGAAACAGACGGTGGAGCACCATTCCCGTCAGGTCGGCACCCCCGGTGGAGGCATTCTGCCGCAGCACCAAGCCGATCCCTGTCCCCATCAGCACCCCGCCCAGCAGGGTAGCGATCAGCAGATCACCGGTATAGACCGGAAGATAGGAGGTCAGTTGCAGAAATAGAGTCAGTAGCAGGATCCCCGCGGCAGTCTTGATCAACGCGCCTTTGCCCAAAAACCTGTAGCCCAGCAGAAAGAGCACTACATTAAAAGCAATATTTGTAACGGAAAGCGGGATATTGAAAAAGTGTAGCAGCACCGTCCCGATGGAGCCCACACCCCCGCCCGAGATCTTATTGGGCGCCAAGAAGAGATTCATACTGACCGCAAGCACCAGCGCCCCCAAGGCAATGAGAAGATAATCCAGAAAGACCTGTTTTAGGTTGAGTTTCATTTTGTACCTCATTAAAAAACGCAAAATTGCTTTCTATATGTTGTTATTTTTATAGAAAATACGTTATAATATCCACATGGTTCTTTTGCAGATCTATTTTATCCAAAAACGGAGGCTTTATGAAAAGACCCTGGCTTGACCACTATGGTGCCGTCCCCCATCATTTAGAATACCCGCGCGGCTCCATGAGCGATGCGGTGCTTTGCCATGCAGAAAGACTGCCGCAGCAGGAGGCCCTCTCTTTTATGAGTCGATCCGTTTCCTATCAGGAACTAGCAGAGCGGATCCGCGAGACCGCCTGCGCCTTTTGGGGGCTTGGCATCCGTCGGGGGGACCGGGTGACCTTATGCCTGCCCAATATCCCCCAGACCGTCTACTGCCTTTATGCTCTGAATGAATTGGGTGCGGTGGTTAGCCTGATCCATCCCCTTTCAGCGGAAAAGGAGATCGTCTTTTCCCTTTCAGAGGTGGAGAGCACTACTCTGGTGACTATCCACCAATTCTACGAGAAGTTGATGCAGGTGCAGCAGGAATACCCCTTGCGTCACCTCATTATTACGGATATCGACGATGCCCTCACCGGCATTAAAAAACTAGGCTATCGGTGGGGGATCAAGCGGAAGTTTCCCCAATTGCAGCCGGCGGAAAACCTTATTACCTGGCAGGACTTTTTAAAGGGCGGTAAGCCCTATGAAAAGGCAGACACCGCCGCCGATGATGGCGCAGTCATCCTCTTTTCCGGCGGTACCACCGGTACCAATAAGGGTATCCTGCTCTCCAACGGCAACTTCAATGCCCTTGCGCTTCAGACGGCTGCCATGTGTGCTCGTCCCATCGAGGGCAAGCGGATTCTTGCCGCCATGCCCATGTTCCATGGTTTTGGCTTGGGGGTCTGCGTCCATACTGCTCTGGCGTGCGGCGCGTCCTCTATTTTGGTTCCCCGGTTCAATGTGAAGGACTATGCGGGGCTGATCAAAAAGGAAAAGCCCAACTATATTGCCGGTGTCCCCACCCTCTATGAGGCGCTGACCCGCACCGACTATCTGGACGATGCCGACCTTTCATGCCTTCTGGGTGTTTTCTCCGGGGGCGACAGTCTTTCGGTGGAACTAAAGCGTAAAATGGACCGCTTTTTGGCGGAGCGTGGCGCCAGCGTCCGCATCCGGGAGGGCTACGGCGCCACCGAGTGCGTCACCGCCAGTTGTCTGACCCCCGATCAGGAGGAGCGGGAGGGCAGCATCGGACTGCCCTATCCCGATATGGACTATAAGATCTGCAGAGTAGGGACCACTGAGGAGGTTCCCTATGGGGAGGAGGGGGAGATCTGCATCAAAGGTCCTACGGTCATGCTGGAATACCTCGGGCATCCCCAGGAGACCGCAGACGCCCTGCGGACCCACCCAGACGGTGAGCGCTGGCTCCATACCGGCGATTTAGGTGTTATGGATGTGGACGGCTTTATTTACTTCCGCCAGCGGCTGAAGCGGATTATCGTTACCAGCGGGTATAATGTCTATCCATCCCAGATCGAGAATGTGCTGGACGGTCACCCCAAGGTGCAGGCCAGCTGCGTCAACGGTGTCCCGGATCCCTATCGGATGCACCGGGTCAAGGCGTATATCGTCCCTAAAAAGGGTGTCCAGCCCTCCAATGAGATGCAGGAAGAGATTCTTGGATACTGCAAAACATACATCGCTAAATACGCTTGTTCCGGGGAACTGGAATTCCGGGAGGATCTGCCCAAGACCCTGGTGGGTAAGGTGGCTTATAAAAATCTGGAGGAAGAGGAAAACAGCGAGCGGCAATAAGCCGCCCGCTTATTTATTATATATTTATAAAAAAAGCCTTGACTTTAGCGTGATAAAGTGATAAAATATGAAACATCTGTTAGAAAAGGAGAAACAAGCATGAGTAAACTCCGCAATCAGGAGATCGATAATCTGTTTGAAGCCATCCTGACGCTCGGGAGCGTGGAGGAGTGCTATCAATTTTTTGAGGATGCCTGTACCATCAAGGAGATCAATGAGATCGCCCAGCGGTTCCAGGTCGCCTGCCAGCTTGCGGCTGGGAAGAATTACCAGGAGGTCAATAAGGAGACCGGCGCAAGTACGGCGACCATCTGCCGGGTCAATAAATGCCTCAATTACGGCGACGGTTACCGTGCTGTCATCGAACGACTGAAGAAGGAAGGGAAGTTCCAATGATGACCGACGATAAGATCATCAAAAACGACGAACGGGCGATCTTTGCGCTGCGCAGCCTTTACCGGCGGTTCGGCTATGTCCCCTATAAGATGAGCCGGTTTGAGGAGTATGACCTTTATGTCCGCAATAAGGATTTTCTGGTCAGCGACGAGGTCATCACTTTCACTGATCATACCGGGCGGCTTTTGGCGCTCAAGCCGGACGTCACCCTCTCGATCATTAAGAATACAGTGGATCAGCCCGGTGCGGTGCAGAAGGTCTATTATAACGAGAATGTCTACCGGGTCGCCAAGGGGACTCATTCCTTCAAGGAGATCATGCAGGCGGGGCTGGAATGTATCGGTGACCTGGGTGCTTATGAGATCGCCGAGGTGGTGCTGCTGGCGGCTAAGAGCCTGGAGCTGATCGGTACGCAGTATGTCCTGGACCTCTCCCATATGGGATTGATCTCCGCCATGCTGGCGGAAAGCGGGCTTTCGGAGGAAGAGAAGGCGCAGGTGCTCTCCTTCATCCACCAAAAGAGCGCTCATGAGCTGGCAAAGCTTGATATTTCTCCGGAAAATCTTAATAAACTGACAGCACTCATCGACTGCTGCGGTGCACCAGCTGAAGCCTTGGAAAGATTAAGACCGTTCCTCACCGGCGCGGCGGAAAAGGCGGCATTTGCGGAGTTTTCCAGCCTTTGCGCCATCCTGGAAAAGGACGCGGAGGTTCGGGTGGATTTCTCGGTGGGCAACGACATGAAGTACTATAGCGGCGTGGTCTTTAAGGGCTATATTGAAGGGATTCCCGCCAGCGTTCTTTCCGGCGGTCAGTATGATAAGCTGCTGCAGAAGATGGGGCGCAAAAGCGGTGCCATTGGCTTTGCGGTGTATCTGGACCTGCTGGAGCAGCGGGAGGACGGGGAGTATGATGTGGATACCGTCCTGCTCCACGCAGCGGACGCCGATCCGGCGGCACTGGTGGAAGCAGCGAAGAACCTTTCCCGGGAGGGGACGCTGCTGGTGGCAAAGAAGTTACCGGCGCAGGTGCGTCCCCGCCGGCTGATGCGTTTTACCGAAAGGGGGATCGAGTCCGTTGAAAATGGTTAATGTTGCGCTGCCTAAAGGGCGGCTGGGCGAAAAGGTCTATCAAATGTTCAAGAC
>JAZREO010000034.1:0-13395 GCA_045660845.1 Eubacteriales bacterium | reverse complement strand
TCACTCCGGAGCAAATTGCTGCCATTCGTGACCATGCAGGGCAGATTACAGATCCTATTATCGAGTATTTGCTGCAGGATATTGCCCGGCGGATCTCTGATGCAGGGCAATTGACTGCATCGGCATCCTATCAGATCGAATTGGCGCAGCAGTTAGGGCTTGCCCGCAAAGAGATCGAGAAGGAACTCAAACGCTTATTGAAGGTCAGCGAGAGCGAACTGAAAACTCTTTTGACCCAATCAGCAGAAGTCGGGTATCGTTTCGATCTTGACCGTTTTGGCGTAGAAGCTGTGCCTTTTGATGAGAATGTGGCTTTGCAGCAGATCGTGGAAGCGTCTGTGGCGTTGGCAACCGAGGATTTCAAAAACATCACCCAAACCATCGGCATGGTCGATCCTTATGGCCGTGCAATGCCTTTGCAGGACGCCTATCGAAAGAGCATGGACTTTGCGCTGGAAAAGGTGGCAACCGGGGCGACAGATCTCAATACTGCCGTTCGGGATGCCACCAAGAATATCGCAAAATACGGCGTTCGTACCATTGATTATCAGAGCGGCGTTCATCGGTCTTTGGAAGCGGCGGTTCGTGGATGTGTCATGGGTGGTCTTGGTTTAATGCAGGAGCAGATCAGCCAGCAGAACCACGATGATATGGGCGCCGATGGCTGGGAGATCTCTGCTCATGCGGCCAGCGCCCCCGATCATGAGCCGATCCAGGGAAAGCAGTATACCGATGCTGAATATACCGCGCTGAATAATTCGTTGGTTCGACGGATCGGTACTTTAAACTGTGGTCACGCGGCTTTTCCAATCATTTTGGGTGTAAATGAGCCGCAGTATACCGAAGAGCAGTTGGAGGAATTTCGTCTGCAGAATGAGAAGGGTGTCACCTACCAAGGGAAGCACTATACCATGTATGAGGCGACCCAAACCCAACGAAAGCTGGAGCGTTCCATGCGAGCGACCAAGCGGAAGATCCTGCTGGATGAAGAACTCAAAGACGATGAACAGCTTCTTTACGATCAGATCCGCCTGCGGCGCATTGATGAGGAATATAAACGTTTTTCAAAGGCTGCTGGACTGCCGACGCAAAAAGAACGTGCGCAGGTGGCAGGCTTTGAAAGGAGCCAGGCGGCAAAAGCCAACGCTGCTGCAAAGAAATTTCTTGAAAAATACGATAAATATAAGTATAATAAAGATGGCACCATTATTGTTACTGACGATTGGACCGAAAGAGGGCATTTTACGATGCCCAAAAAGTATAGAATGAACGCCGTTGTTGACTCGGTTTCTCAAAACGGAAAGCAACGAGATCGCACATTCTTTGATCGGGAAGGTCGTATAATAAAGCAAGTTCATGGTGGTAATCACGGTCGTCCCAAACTTCATCCATATGGAAAAAACGGAGAGCATACACACGAATTTATATATGGGGCGGATGGTAAAATCAATGAACGCTTGGTGCGAGAAGTAAATGAAATTGAAAGAAAGGAGTGCGCAGATATTTTATGAGCGAGAAAGAACTGTATGCTTTGATCGATGGGCTTACACAGGATATTTGTTTTGTCTATAACGGCATCGAGGGTGCAATTTGCCCATTTTCAAGAACGAACATAGCGGTTGGCTATGGCGATCAAGATAAAACATTTACATCGATTGATGAAGTGATGAACGAGCCGTTTATCTGCGGTAAGCCTTTGAGAGAGATTTGCGAAAGCATTGACTTTGAATAAAACCACCAACCGTATGGAAGGTGGTTTTTTCATGCCCAATTTAATAATTTCAGCGTCCGGTTTTCCGGGCGCTGTTTTTATATCCAAATTTGCCGAGGTCAGGCGTAAAAGAGACCGCCACAGATGGCGCAACCATCGTAAAAAAAGCGTAGTGGAGAAAGGAAAGAAATGAAGAGAGAGTTTTTGCAGAATTTTAAAGTAGGTGATCAGCCGCTGCCCGATTCGATTATCGAGGCTATTTTGAATGAGCACGGTAAGGGCATTGAGAGAGAAAAGGCAAAGTATGCCGATTACGATACCCTTAAAGAGCAGCTGGAGACCGCCAAGACCACGATCCAAGGCTATAAGGATCAGGACATTGATGGCATTAAAAAGTCTGCCGCTGATTGGGAAGCGAAGTACAATACCGCGGTTGAAGCCCATAAGCAGCAGATGGCAGATCTCGCCTTTGATGGTGTTCTGAAAGATGCCATTGCCGAGCATAAGGGCAGAAACGCTACTGCCATCTGTGCCTTGCTGAACGTGGACGAGCTGAAAAAGAGCAAAAACCAGGCGGCAGATATCAAGTCTGCCCTTGAAGGGCTCAAAAAGGAGAGCGGATACCTTTTTGAGGATGCCGCAGGTCACTCGCCCTTTGCACCGGGTCCCGGTACTCATTCCGCAGGTAATCAGCCCACCGGTATGGATGCGATCCGCGCCGCCGCCGGGTTGAAAAATAATAATTAAGGAGAAATGAAAAATGAATGCAATTGAACTGGCAACTTCTTTTGTGCCTATTCTGGATGAGGTTTATAAAGAAGCCTCTCTGACTGCGCACCTGGATGGTGCTGCTGAACTGGCGGCACAGGGCGCAAACGCCAATGAGCTGATCATCCCCATGATTGAGATGCAGGGTCTTGGCGATTATTCCCGTAACGAGGGCTATGTAAACGGTGACGTGACCCTCACCAATGAGACCGTCAAGTGCAACTATGACCGTGGTCGTAAGTTTGTGGTTGACACCATGGACAACCTGGAAACCGCAGGTATTGCCTTTGGCAGACTTTCCGGTGAGTTCGTTCGTACCAAGGTTGTCCCCGAGATCGACGCTTTCCGTTTTGCCTCCTATGCAGGCTTAGAGGGCATCTCCAAAGTGGATGTCGGCGCTGAGTTGACCACCGGCGAGGAGGTCATTGCCGCTCTGCGTGCCGCATGGGCTAAGATGAACGAGGATGAGGTCCCTCAGAGCGATCGCCATCTTCATATCACTTCCCATGCTTTGGGCTTGGTGGAGGATATGGACACCACCAAGAGCAAGAAACTGATGGAGCGCTTCGCTTCCATTACCGAGGTTCCCCAGAACCGTTTCTATACTGCTATTGATCTCAAGAGCGGCAAGAACGGCGAAGTAGCCGGTGGTTATGTCAAGAGTGCAGATGCGAAGGATATCAACTTCATGATCATCCATAAGCCTGCCGTTATTCAGTATCCCAAGCACGTTGCTCCCAAGATCATCGAGCCTTCGGTCAATCAGGATTCCGATGGCTACATCTTCGGCTACCGTAATGTGGGCATCGCTGATGGCTATAAGAATAAGCGCGCCGGTATCTACCTGCACCACGGTGCATAAGGAGGTACCAACATGAAAACTGTAGGCTTATGTTTTCCTACCGAGGAAAAGACCTTCGACTGCCCTTATTGTGATAAGACCTATAAGACCGAAGATGGCTTAAAGAAGCATATCGCCGAGAAACATCCGGAGCATACCGGTAACGAAGCGTAAAGCGAGGTGATTCGCCATGCCGGATTTCTATTTTTATGTGGAGCAATACAGCGGAAATTCTATCCCTGAAGCCGATTTCGCTAGGTTGTCGAAGCGTGCCGGCGCACAGCTTTCGCGCTATGAGCGGCTCTATACGGTGACCGGGGATGATACGGCACGCAAAATGGCGATCTGTGCCATGGCGGATGCCCTTTACTACTTTGAGACAGTTGCCAACGGCGGGATCGTGACCGGTTCCGCCATCGGTTCTGTTTCCAGTAGTGTGCAGGCACAGAGCATCGATATCAGCGAGAAGGCGCAGAGCCGAGAGTTGTATCGTTGTGCCGCGCTTTATTTGGAGATCTATCGGGGGGTGGGACGATGATCAGCGTTCAGCGCCCCGCCATCCCGGTCTCTTATGAGAAGTGCAATCAGATGGTGACGGTATATCACCGCGACGACGAGAAGATCCAGCGGCGGGTATTTCGCAATGCTTTTTACGATCTTAAGTCGGCGCAGAGTATCGGCAAGACCGGCGAAACCGGTCAGAACACCTTCCTATTGGTCATCCCTTGCGCCGAGCAGACGGTTTTCAAGGGGGACAAGGTTCTTTTAGGGGAAGGTCCCGAAATCGCTACCCGCGAAGAATGGGCGGCATTGATCCCTGCAAAGGTGGACGGACTTTCCGTCGTGCGGTATGTAGACTGCAAATATTGGCAGGGAAAAATGTGCCATTTGGAGGCGGGCGGATGAAAGTAACGATTCAAATGAACGGTACGGAGCAGATCATCCGGGACAAGGGGCTTAATAAGAGCGGAAAGGCTCAGATGTTTCATACTGCCAATGTAATGCGGCGTATTCAGAAATATATGCCCTTCCGCACCGGCGCAACCATAAAAACGATGATCGCCCAGACGAACATCCGAAAACCTGCGTTGGTTTTGGATGTGCCACATGGGAAGTATATCTTTTATGGATATGTAATGGCCGGTTCTGCCCCCAAAGTAAAAACCGATATCCCTTTGAATTATACCAAAACCAAGAACCCTCTCGCTGGTCCTCGGTGGGACCGGGCATTGTCTTCGGCAGAAGGCAAGGTGCTTGCGAGGGAACTTACCAACTATTTAAGGAGAATGAAATGACCACGCTTGAAACAGTAAGAGGATGGATCTCCACCTTTCCGGAGCATGACATTCTCTCAACCTATCAAATTGACTATACCGATCGGATCCCTGCAAACGGCGGTATTTTCCCCGCAGGGCTTGTGGAGATCTCCCGTAAGAAAGATATCTTCGGTAATACAACGGTAGAAAATCAATTGAATTTCGGCATCTACACGGTGTTTGAAAAGGCACCCGAGGACGATGAGGGGGCAAAGATCAACGCCGAGTGGATCATGAAATTTCAAGAATGGGTGCAAAAGCAGAGCGTGCTCGGTCTTGCGCCCGTATTTGGAGATCGTCCCGATCAGGTGACGATCAAGGCGGAAAACGGCGTTTTATATGAAGCGCAGGACGAGGGCACCGCCACCTATATGGTTCAGCTCTCGATCAACTACATCAAGAAATATGAGGTGAAAAATAAATGGCTGACATGACCTTTAATACCGCAGCCGGTACTGTGGTTGCAAGAAAGCTGCTGATCCTCTATCTCAATACCGGTACTGCCGAAGCCCCCAAGTGGAGCGCCGTAGGCAAGCGGGTAGAGGATAGTTCTATGGAGTACGATTGGGGCGAGGAGTCCAAGACCGATATTTTCGGCGAGACCTATACCTCTATGAAAACTCCGACCATTACCCAGACCTTTGATCCCTGCGAATTGGATAGTGGCGATGAAGCTCAGCTTTATCTCTGGAATAAGGCTATCAAGGAACAGGATGTGGCGGCATTATGTAGCCTGGATATGCTGGTCGTTCATGCATATGCAGGAACGGAGGATGCGGCTTTTGCAGAGCGCTATGCATCCAGTGCGGTTAAGCCCTCCGGTTTGGGCGGTTCCGCAAATGTGGGTATGCCCATTGACGTGACCTTTGGCGGTACCCGAACTGTGGGTACTGCTAAGGTAGCAGATGGTACGGTAACCTTTACTGCAGCTTAAATTTTATAGGGGCGGTTTTCCGCCCCTTTTTCTTTTGGAGGTAATGAAAGTGAACTTGTTTTTTGACGATGGTATTAAAGAATTTGAAACCAATAACGGTCAGATCCTTCGGTTTAATCCGTCTGATCCGGCTCTTTATGATAGATTTCGTACTTTGATCCAAAAGATCGAGGGCATCGAAAAAGAACTGGAGACCAAAGATCCCAAGACTGGCGATGATGCCCTTACTTTGATGTGTGAGTATGACCAAAAAGTAAAGGGGTATCTGAACGAAGCTTTTGGTCTTAACAATGATTTCGAGAAGATCTTCTCGGGCGTGAACATGATGGCGGTGGGTAAAAACGGAAACCGCATTATAGGCAATTTTTTGACGGCGGTCCAGCCTATTATTGAGGATGGTGCAAAGCAACACGCCAAAGCCAGCGCAGCAGATGCCGTAGCGCAGGCAAGAGCGCAGCGAGAGGCTCGTAGTTGAACGGATGGGCTCTGCCGGTCGCCGTTGAAGTCGGCGGTGTTCAGCGCAAAATAAACGCCGATTTCCGTGACATTCTGGATATCATCGGTCGGCTCAATGAGCAGACAAGCGAGGCGCTATATGTCTGCCTTTGCCTTTTTTATGATGAAATAGAGGCTATCTGCGAAGATCTGTATGGCGAGGCGGTAGAAAAGATGCTGGATTTCATCAATTGCGGTGAGCCGCAGGACCAAACGCCACGCCCAAAGGTTATCGATTGGGAGCAGGATCGGCAGATGATCATATCGGATATAAACAAAGTGGCAGGGTGTGAGGTGCGAAGCCTTAAATTCTGCCATTGGTGGACCTTTATTTCCTGGTTCAATGGGATCGGTGACGGACAGCTTGCTACGGTCGTATCAATCCGTGAAAAACTGCGCAAGGGAAAAAAACTCGATGACTGGGAAAAGAGTTTCTACCGTGACAATCGTTCTAAAGTGGATCTTAAATCCCACTATACGAATGCAGACGATCTGCAATTAAGTAAATGGTTAGGAGGTGGGGGATAATGGCTGACGGCAAGGTTATTATCGACACTTCGGTAAATAATACAGGTCTGCGAAAGGGTCTCAAAGGGGTTAAGAGCGATCTTTCCGGATTAAAGAATATGTTTTCCGGGATTGGAAAGACGTTGCTTGCCACTTTTTCCGTTGCCGCGTTGGTTGGGTTCGGAAAAAAGTGTGTAGAACTCGGCAGTAACGTGGCAGAGGTACAAAATGTAGTTGATACCGCATTTGGCGACATGGCTTATAAAATCGAGGATTTTGCAAAAACATCGGTTAAGAATTACGGTATGTCGCAGTTATCAGCCAAGAAAACCGCCAGTACTTATATGGCAATGGCGAAGGGCATGGGAATGGAGGATCAAGCGGCGTCGAATATGGCGATCAGCCTCACCGGATTGACCGGCGATGTAGCCTCCTTCTATAACATTTCCCAAGAATTGGCAGATACCAGGCTGAAGAGCGTTTTTACAGGCGAGACGGAAACGCTGAAAGATCTTGGCGTTGTCATGACTCAAACCAATCTTAACGCTTATGCTATGGCGAATGGATTCGGGAAGACGGTTGATAAGATGACGCAGGCTGAAGCGGTACAGCTGCGGTATGCCTATGTTACCGACCAGTTGAGGTTGGCGAGTGGTAACTTTGTACGCACGCAGGATAGCTGGGCAAATCAGACCCGTATCCTTTCGGAGCAATGGAAGCAGTTGATGTCAGTGATCGGTCAGGGACTGATCACGGTACTTGCTCCGTTGGTGAAGGTTTTGAATACCATCGTGTCCTATCTGATCAAGGTGGCAACTGCTGCCACGGCGGCGATGGAGGCATTGTTTGGGAAGCAACCTAAAAACTCTGGAGCTAAAAAGATAGCGGCTGATACTGCGGCAGCAGTGGAAAATCAAGAGGCTTTAACGGCGGCAACCAATGAAACCGGAAAAGCGGCGAAGAATGCATCTTTGGGGATGGACGAACTGAATGTGATCTCGCAGGAAGAAAGTAGCCCAAGTTCTTCTGGACCATCTTCGGTTACTGTGAGTCCTGCGCCTGCGGGCGATATCGTACCGAGCGATATAGCTACAAGGGCGGAGGGTGTCGTTAAACGTATCAAAATTGTTTTTAATGATCTAACAGAGATGTTAAAGACTGTTTTCAGTCCGGCTATCGAAGCGTGGGGAACCGCTTTTTCAAACTTGAAGCAGCCATGTGAAAATGCAATGAGATCTATGAAAACCGGGCTTTCTTCACTTTGGAATGGAACACTCAAACCACTGGGAAGTTATATCGGCGGCACCTTTGTTCCAAATGTGGTTAATTCCTTCAGTGAAAACCTGGCACCGGTCTTTTCAGATATGTTTGGTGTTGCAGTAGAAGAGGCGGGCAAGGATTTTGAATTTTTTGCAGAGCAGATGGGAAAGGTGACCAATGATATTCTTATACCGATGTTTGAGGATATCGAGATGGTTACGACAGACACCATGGAATCCGTAGGAAATACATGGGATGAATATGGTGATTCTATCGTTGAAAAATTCAGAGCAGCCAAAGAGGGAATGCGTGGGTTATGGGAAAATCTTTATAAGTCAATCATTAAACCGATCACAGAGCGTGTTGGCGAAATTTTTGATTGGCTTTGGAAAGATCATCTGAAACCGTTTGTGGATAACTGCACAGAGTTTTTTGGCGCGTTGATCGAAGCCCTTCTTGCGGTATGGAATAATTATATCTTGCCGCTTGTGAACTATTGGGTGGCGGTTCTTTCGCCGATCGTAACGAACGCCATCAATATCATCATCGATGTGATCGGAACGCTGTTTGCTTGGGTCATAGATGTGGTGTCAGGACTTATTCGATCTCTAACTGGCATTTTGAATTTCATTACCGGCGTTTTTACCGGTGACTGGAAAAAGGCTTGGAATGGAATCAAAGACTTCGTTGGCGGCATCTGGGATATGATTTGGGGTTCTATAAAGGCAACTATCAATCTCATCATCGATGGCTTGAACGCCCTGTGGGCGGGAGTCTATTCTGTTTTTGCCGGAATTGCAAACGGCATCGGAAGCGCAGTTGGCTGGCTTGGCAGTCTTTTTGGAAAGGACTGGAAGTTCAGTCTTCCTTCTGTACCTCCGTATATTCCTAAACTGGCGCAGGGTGCCGTTATTCCCCCGAACCGAGAGTTCCTTGCTGTGCTTGGTGATCAGAAGAGCGGTACCAACATTGAGACTCCGTTAGATACGATGATCCAGGCGTTTAAAGCGGCACTTGCCGAAGGTGGCTATGCCGGTGGCGATACGGTGGTCAATCTGACTGCCATGCTGGACGGTGACGTAATTTACCGTAATCAGGAGCGTGTGCGGCAGCGGCGAGGTACACAAACGATCATGACCGGATCTTTTGCGAGGTGATAATATGGAAAATCAATGGATCAAAACAAGCGCCGGGGTGGTACTTCCTGCTCCGGCGCTGGGTTCGGGAAAGCTCTCTATTTCGACCATCGTGGACGGTGGTAGAAATACGCAGGGTGTTTTTGTCGGTTCGGTGATCGGCAACGATAAATTGAAAATCGAGCTGAATTGGGGGTCTTTGTCTCCTGCGCAGTTTCAAGCGTTGCTTGCGGTTTTCGACCGACAGCAGGGCGGCAAATTCGTTAATGAATTTGAGGTCTATGACCCGCGGTACAATGCATTTAAGAAAATCAAGATGTATGTTGGAGACCGCTCTGGGACGCCTTATCTGGTGGGAAGTGACGGACTGCCGGTATTTATTCGGGATGTGCAGGCAAACTTGATTGAGGTGTAGGGATGTATATTAAAGACAGTTCTTTTTATGAGGAGTTCAGAGACGCCACGGAAGCAAAACTTTATCTACTACGTCCTTCCTATAAGCCTTTTTCTCTTTCAATTATTTCTGGCACTGGCTTTTTAATTGGAGATGATGTTGGTAGGATAGGGGAGAGTGTGCTGAGTATTCCAAGCGGTATATTCGAACGGAATCCGCCGTTGTTGTATTCCTTCGGCAATGAAGCGTTAGAGTTTGAAGCGAAGGGCTATGTAGATGATTTTCTCGACTCGACGATTTCAAGTGGAGCGTGGAGAGCCTATTTCTTAGTGGTTTATTCTGTTGATGAAAATGGAAAAGTTCTTGCGCCGCCGGGCGTGGACCGTGTTACGCTGATTCCAACATATACTACCGGAACAGGCATCATTTGGGGAATAAATTTTAAAATTCCTGCCAGTGAGTCTGGATTTTCTATTGAGAGCATACATCTATGCTATGCCGTTCCGGTGGATCCGGCTGACATTTCTTCCATTAGTCAACGAGAAAAGAATGATATAATTCTATCTTCCATTCCTTACCACAATCTGGAGGTCGAACTGTTTGATGCAAATCGTCGTTATGCTGATTTTATCGAATCAGCCGGAAATAAACTTCGTGTTCTGCTGCACTTCCAGTATAATCAAGCTCATTCGGAAAGTTTTCTTTACTATTATGACGAGCGCCCAAAGTTTGATAAAAGGACGGCTGTCCCAAAGACAATGGTGAAATTTGCTGGTCTTACTGACATTTTGGCTAAAAAAGTTTATGTAAACAGCGCCAGCCGTTATGATTCCAACCTTTCCTTACCTATAAAGGAATATCTTGATGACATTGCAGAAGCTTTTCGTAATGGACACGTGCCATATTGGTTAGATAAAACTGAGATAACAACTCCTTACGGAGGGCAGTTTCTGAAGGTTGAATCGTTTGATAATTATGGAGCATTTGGCATCATCGAAGATAACGAATTGACCATGCAAGACAAATATGAGCATTTCACGCAAAGTCCTGCTGATGGATATTCGTTCGCGGATGCCTTTCGATTGTTGATCAATGCTCAATGTCATGGGATGCGTGTTTTAAACGAAACCATTCGAGCCGGAAAGATGGAACGCGTTATTCGGGAGAGTGGCGCTGTTTTTACAGAAGATGAATATTATTCCATACCTCAAAAAACTGTTTATGATGAAATTGATCAGATCCATGTGAGTACTTATGGATGGCGCGCGGCTGACGAAGCTGTAAGTTTGGCCCCTTATAATTTTGCTTTTCGTGATGGCGGAACAGGGTATTATGTGAGATCCACATTATGGGTTGCGCAACAGTATCGTTTTGAGAAGATTTTCAGTGATGATATCACCATAGAGTGGAGCCAAGGAAATCCGTTTTCTATTGTACCAGATGCAATCAGCAGTAGTGGCTCTTCGGGTATAACTTTGATGTGGGAAAAATCAAAGTGGGAAAACGCCGGCTATGCACCCTTTACGGTAAGCGGAACTCCTTTGGAAAAATATGATGGGCCGGTTTATAGTAAAAAATTTGGAAACGGAACGAGTATCTTGGAAATAAGCAATCCGTTTTTGCGCCCCAATATGTCGCAGAACTCACTGAACGATACCTATGATATCGCCAATGAATATATCGATTTTAACTATAAATATCAATCCGGAAAGACGATCTATACCTTAGAAACACGCGGAAGGTTTGATGTACATCCCCTGGATAGAGTTCAGTTTATTGATGATAACGGAGATTTACGTTCGGGTGTCGTAATTGAGCACGATATGAAATATAACGGTGCGATGCGCAGCACTTTTCGGGTCGTTGATGATGGACCGGCACCAAACCTTTATGCTGGCGAAGCGGTAACGTGCTCCAAAACACTGTTGTGTAGAGAGGAAAAATAATATGGCATATAAAAAAACAATTTGGAAAAATGAAGAAACGCCGTTAAGTGCCACAAACTTAAACCACATGGAAGATGGTATTGAGAACGCATCAAACATTGTCGATAGTTTGGCGGTTCGTATGGAATCTGCGGAGGAACGGCTGACCACAACGGAGACAGATATCGACGCAGCAGAGGAACGGCTGACTATGGCAGAGAGTGATATCCATGCGGCGGTGGAGCGGCTGACTAAGGCAGAGAGTGATATCAATGCGGCAGAGGTGCGGTTGGATGTTGCGGTGGAATCTGCGAATACTGCTGCCAAGGATGCGACAGATAAAGCGGAGGCAGCGGCGGGCGCGGCACAGGCTGCGACTGACGCCGCAGAAAGGGCGCTCAAGGCGGCAGAAAACGCTCAGGCTGAAGATCGGGCCGCGGCGATTACAGAACTGAATAAGCAGAAGCTCGCTTATCTCTGGATTGGTTCGGAGGAGGAGTTTGAGGACCAAAAAGATACTTTGCCGAATAATACCATTTGTTTTCCTGACAGTGATCCGTTGGGCGAAGCAATGGAAGAGCATCTCCTGGATAAAGAAAACCCGCACGGTGTTACACCGGAGCAGATTGGAGCTGCGCCGGCTGGGTATGGTTGGGGCGAGATTACGAAAGTCATCGATTCATCTTTCGATTTAAATAATCTCCCGACAGAGTATAATGCTCGTTATTACTGGGGCAGTTCTGCTCCGCTTAACGCCCCTATTTTTAACGGTAATGACGGTATGTATGGAAACCTTACTGTTTTAACTGGTTCGAATTACATGATGCAAATTGCGAACAGCGAATATTCGCTGTGGGGACAGTATATCCAAGTGCGCACCAGGACCGTTAGAAATAGTTCGAAAGAATGGACGCCATGGGAATGGGTCAATCCACCCATGGTTGTCGGCGTAGAGTACCGCACTACGGAGCGATATAATGGCAAGTCTGTTTATAGGCAATTGATAAATTGCGGAATAGCAAGCGATGGCGGTGATGTTAATTTGTATGGTGCTGGCTTGACATCGTCTTGTAAAGTCATTCGTAACGAAGGATCGCTTCTTGATGCTGGGTTGTCGGTTCCATATGGAAGAGGTGATACAAAGAAGGTACAAGTAAGTCTTGCTATCAATAGTGGAGTATGGCACGTTTATCCAGCTGTAGGTGCAGACTATACAGGCAAATTCGAGTTGACACTACAATTATGGTACACCAAAGAATGATGGGGGTCTGATCGATGAAAATTATCAAATATAAATTTCTGGTTTGTGAAATCAATCACGGTATGGAAGAAGAGCCGAACATTGGGCGGATTTTTCTTGATAAGATAATTCCATGGAGTGAAAGCAACGAGGAAATCGCCAAGCGTGAAGCGTACAACGGTGAATATACCATCGATGATGATGGGAAAGAGAGCGCTCCCACCACCGAAGAAAGGCTAAATGCTTTGGAAGGTGCGATGCTTGAAATGATGAGGGTGAGTGAACAATGATCAAGTTCTTTGTTGTTCAGATTCGCTTAGGTCGTATTACCTTGGAGCAGGTGCCGGAAAAATATCGGGAAGCGCTCAATGAAGCATTGGCTGCTGAAACGGTAAGGCGGTGATAAAATGGCATATTTAAATGGAAAAAGAGTGCTTTTTGGGACGAAGTTGATCGTAGGAAACGGGACAGGCTATGATGCCGGATATGGTGCCGGTTACGATGCTGGTTATACCAAGGGCGAGGCGGACGGGCACGCCGAGGGCATGGAAGCCGGCAAGCAAGCACAAAACATAGAATGGTGGACGAACTATCAATCACCATCTTCTACCCAAAACTATGGGCACTATATGTTTGCGGGTGCGAGATGGAACAAGAAATCATTTAAACCTGTACATGATATTAGGAAAGCAAATTGCGCCAATATGTTTTATCAACATAATCACACTTATGAGCCTTATGACTTAGTAGAATGGTTAGCGGAATTAGGGGTTGAATTGGATTTTTCCGAAACAAAAGCAATGTCAAACTGCTTTGGGTATGCCAATTTCACAAGAGTTGGGGTTATTGATTTAACGGAAATATCAAG
>JAZREO010000033.1:0-4217 GCA_045660845.1 Eubacteriales bacterium | reverse complement strand
CCGCAGAGGGTCACGCTGCTAAGGAGCAGCATCCAAAGGCAGGTAAAGTAGAGCTTGGCGATCCGCCGGTATTTCCGGGCGCCGGCATTCTGACCGGTAAAATTCACCATGGTCTGATTGAAGGAGTGCATCAGCACATAAACAAAACCCTCAATATTGGAAGCGGCGGAGACCCCCTTCAGCGCAATGGGACCGAAGCCAAACATAGAGGACTGCATCACCACATTAGAAACAGAAAAGAGGGAACTTTGGATCCCCGATGGTAAACCAATGGCAAGGATCCGCTTGAGGGGCTTCCAATGGATACCCATCTCCCGGAGCTTCAGCCTGCAGGCGTCGGTTCTCTTCATCAAGGCACGCAGGATCAAAGTCGCCGAGACGCCTTGAGAGATGATGGTCGCCAGCGCCACCCCCGCCACGTCCATCTTTAAGAGGATGACAAACACCAGGTTCAAGGCGACATTGACCACCCCGGCGATGGTGAGATATTTCATCGGTCCGGTGCTGTCCCCCGCCGCCCGGAGGATAGAGGAACCGAAATTCAGGAGCAGATTAAAGATCATGCCGCAAAAATAGATCTGCATATAAAGGGTTGCCAGCGGGAGATTTTCCTTAGGGGTCCCCATCCAGCCCAGGAGCGGACCAGAAAGAAAGACTCCCATCACCGTCAGAAATGCGCCGCCGATCACCGCCAGCGGGATGGAGGTATGGACCGTCTGCCGCACCTTTTCATCATCTTGGGCACCCAGCCCATGGGCAACAACAACACCGGCGCCCACCGATAGCCCCAAAAAGAGATTGACCATCAGATTGGTCAGGGAGCTGGTTGCGCCCACAGCGCCCACCGAATTTGCACTGCCGAACTGCCCCACCACCACCAGATCCGCTGCGTTAAAGAGCAGCTGCAGGACGCTGGAGAGGATAATGGGAATGGTATAACGAATGATCGGTCCTATTAGAGGACCTTCTGTCATTTCCTTTGTTGTGATCTTCTTGGACATACTTTCATCACCTGCTTTGCCCCCATTATACCCCCGCCATTTTGAAAAAGCAACCTTAAATGTAAAATCGTGAAATTACCCAAAAAGAGGGGGCAGACCTTGTCAGGCTTGCCCCTTACGATTGAGATAATCGGCTCTTCCGGTCTTATAGAGATCATTCCCCTCGCTGTCAATGATCACGATAGCGGGAAAATCCTCCACCTCCAGCCGGCAGATGGCTTCGGCGCCCAGATCCTCATAGGCAATGACCTCCGCCTTCTTGATGCACCTGCTGAGGAGCGCCCCGCAGCCGCCGATGGCGCCGAAATAGACGGCGCCGTGCTCCTTCATGGCGGCGACCACCTCCGCGCCGCGCTTGCCCTTGCCGATCATCCCGGTGAGCCCCTGCTCTATGAGGATAGGACTGTAGGCATCCATGCGGTAAGAGGTGGTGGGACCGGCGGAGCCGATGACTTGCCCCGGCTTTGCCGGCGTGGGACCCACAAAGTAGACAATGCTGTCCCTTATATCCAAGGGCAGCTCCTTCCCCGCCGCTACCAGCTCGCAGAGCCGCTTGTGCGCTGCGTCCCGGGCGGTGTAAATAACGCCGGAGAGAAGACAACTGTCCCCCGCTTTTAATGTTCTGACCACTTCCCGGGTCAGCGGTGTTTTGATCCTGATCGCCCTCCTCAAAGCACCTCCGTCTTATGTCTTGTTACATGGCAGTTGATGTTCACTGCCACCGGCAACCCTGCAATATGGGTAGGGAACTGCTCGATATGGACTGCCAGCGCAGTCGTCATCCCGCCGAAGCCCTGCGGACCGATGCCGAGGGCATTGATCTCCTCCAGCAGCTCCTCCTCCAACTTGGCGTAAAAGGGATCCGCATTAGGCTGATCCAAAGGACGCAGCAGCGCCTTCTTTGCAAGGTACGCCGCCTTATCAAAAGTGCCGCCGAGCCCCACGCCTACAACGATGGGCGGGCAGGGATTGGGACCCGCCTCCTCCACCGTCCGGCGTACAAAGTCCTTAACGCCCTGCAAGCCGTCGGAGGGACGGAGCATGGCAATTTTACTCATATTCTCGCTGCCAAAGCCCTTGGGGGCAACGGTGATCTCCACCTGATCCCCCGGCACAAGTTCAAAATAGAGCATGGCAGGGGTATTGTCCCCGGTGTTGACCCGATCCAGAGGATCCCGTACAACACTTTTCCGGAGATACCCCTCATCGTAGCCCTGGCGAACCCCCTCGTTGACCGCCTCGGTGATATCGCCGTCGATATGCACCTCCTGCCCGATCTTGAGAAAGACGCAGGCAACGCCGGTATCCTGGCAGACCGGCTGATTTTCTTCCTCAGCGATCCGATAATTTTCAATGATCTGCAGGAGGATCTCCTTGGCAGGCGCCCAGGGCTCCTTCTCATGAAAGCCGCAGATGCAATCTTTCACATCCCGGCTCAGCCGGCAGTTGGCTTCGATGCAGAGCCGCTTGACCGTTTCTGTAATTTTTTTCGCACTGATCTCTCGCATAATTTACCTCACAAAAGATATGAAAACATTGTATAATACAATTCGCATAATGATGCTATACGAAAGTCGTATTTTTTAATATACTATCATTCCAAGTATGCCTGAAATTAAAATAAGAAAAATTGGGGAAAGTGCTTTTTTACATCGCTTAGTATATAAAAAAGTCACAAGTGCAAGCACGCCTAAAATGATAATCCCATAGTAGTCAAGGTTATAGGTACTCTCAACACTCTTTAATGAAAATATCTGACTTAAAAACATGGTTATCGTAACGGAGATGATAAGTCCCACAATAGCAGGGCGCATACCTGTAAGTGTAGCCTTAACTCCAGGGTATTTCAAAAGACTTTTAGCAAGTGAGGCTATCAGCAAAATTATAAAAAATGATGGTAAAATAATACCCGATGTGGCTAAAAGGGCCCCTAAGAAACCACCCTGTGAAGAACCGACAAAGGTTGCGATATTAACCGCGATAGGACCGGGAGTTGACTCCGCTACAGCTATCATGTTAAGTAACTCGCCCTCGCTTAGCCAGCCGGACGAGATACAGGTGTCGTGTATTAAGGAAATCATTCCCAGACCACCGCCAAAGGATAAGGCGCCAACCTTTAAAAAGGCTAAAAAAAGTTCAAGGTAGATCATTGCGCCTTGCCCCCTTTTATGCATTTAACCAAATAAATAAAGAGTCCAAGGAACCCACTTATCAAGATATAAAATACTGCAGAAAAATCAACCATAAAAATGCTAAAGCAAACAGAAATTATAACGGTTAATGCAATAACGATCATGTTAAATGCAGTTTTTTTAATACTCGTAAGCATTTTCATTCCTGCCATGAAAATAATAAAAATAACACCGACCTGTATTCCTTTAAAAGCAGCGGCAACCAACTCAAGCTCTAAGAATTTATTAAAAAATAAGGATATAGCATAAATAATTATAAACGAAGGAATAGACATACCAAGAGTGGCGATAAGCGAGCCAAGCACCCGTCCCTGCTTATATCCAATATATGTTGCAAGATTTATCGCGATAGGTCCCGGGGTAGATTCAGCTATTGCTACAATGTCCATAAATTCGTCATTTCCAAGATATTTTTTCTTTGCGACAAATTCATTTTCCATGAGCGCAATCATCGCATATCCGCCGCCAAATGTGAATGAGCCGATTTTTAACATGGTAAGAAATAGATTTAAAAGTTTTTTCATGTTGTTTTCTTCCTAATAATTTATCCAGTTGATTATATCATACATTTATGATTTTTTCCACAACAATTACTTATGAAAGTCTATCGCAAGTATCAGCAACAAGAGTATGAGCGAATAGAACACCCCAACCAGTTCCCCAGTGATTACTTTTTTAGTGCCTTGGCGGAATTGGTGTTGGATAATTGAAAATTTGTTGTGTCTGTGATATAATTAGTTCAATAAACTTGAATTTAACGGAGATAATGTGTTATGAAGGTAATGTTAACAAGTTCACTTGGTGGTTCGAGCAAGGTGAACGGAACACGAGTACCCTCAATATTAATTCAGCGTAATGGCTTGCTAGATAGCCTTAAATCAATTTGGAAGCAGGATGCAACTGTACTTATTATTTGTGCCGACCCGTATGATTACGACAAGAACGATAGTGTTTGTAGTTGCCTAAGGGAGTCTTTCCCTATGAGTGGGTTAAACATCTCCCATATTGACAAATGTGATGGTAG
>JAZREO010000032.1:0-21833 GCA_045660845.1 Eubacteriales bacterium | reverse complement strand
TCCCCCAGCGCCATCGCCTCGGCGGTCTGCTTTTCCAGGCTCGCCGCGCTGCCGTTCACCAGTACCACAGTCTTACTGACCGGGCGGGTCAACGCCACATACAGTACTCTTTCCTCCTCGCTGATACAGTCGGCAAACATCTGGTCTGCCAGCACCTCCTGAGAGAGGGAGCGCGCGCGGAGATAAAGATCCGGACGGATATACTCCACCGCTGCGCCGTAACGGGGGTGGAAAAGGATGCGGTCACTGAGATCCCGGAGGTTGATCTCTTTTTTGCAGTCCCCTAAAATACAGATGGGAAATTCCAGACCCTTGGATTTATGCATAGTCATGATACGGACACTATTTTCCTCCGATTTCAGCCGTGCTCCGCTCTCTACGCCGGAGCGGCTGATCCGGATATGCTGAACAAAAGCATATAATCCCCGGTAGCCCTCCTTCTCAAACTGCCGGGCGTCCTCTGCCAGCAGTTCCAGGTTGGCGCACTTTTCCGCGCCGTCCTCCTCGGCGGCATAGGCGGCAAATACCCCGCTTTCCTGATAGATCCGGTACAGCAGATCATAGACATAAAGATTTCCTGCCAGTCGGCGGTAGCCCTCGATGATATCGAACGCCCGCTTGGCTTTCGGTGTGGTCTCCGCCGCCTTGCGGAGGTCGTCATAAAGAGGGGTATGGCGGTGGCGCATCCCTGCCAGCTCACCGACTGTGAATCGGAAATAGTCTCCATAAAGCAGGGAGACCAGCGCCACATCATCATAAGGATTATTCAGCACCAGCAGATAAGACAGGATACTCTGCACCTCCGGAAGCTCAAAAAACCGGGTGCTTTCATTGCGGTTGACCACCGGGATGCCCAACCGCTGCAGTTCCTGCTCAAAGACTGCAGCACTGCCCGCAGCGGTCCGCAGAAGAATGGCAAAATCCTTATATTCCACCGGACGCTTCTGGCAGTCCGGCAATAAGATCTCCTGCCGCTCCGCCACCGCCCGAGCAATCAGCTGGGCAGTATAACGGGCATTTTGGAGGGTAACCTCCATTTTGTCGCCGGTCTCTGGGTCGTCGGCGGGCGGTAGCCAATGAAGCTCCGCACGAGTGGCGTCCGGCTCTGAAAATTCCCGTCCGGGAATCAGTTTTTCCCGGTCATCATAGCAGACACCGCCAAGCGCCGGACTCATAATAGACTCAAATACCCGGTTGGCAAACCGCAGCACGCCCGGATGGGAACGGAAGTTAGCATTCAGTTCCAGCACGGTCTTTTGCTGCAGGGTATTATCAGTGAATTCTGCGGACTGCTGCCGCTTTTGATTGAAGATCTCCGGTTCCGCGCCCCGGAACCGATAAATGCTCTGTTTAATATCCCCCACCATAAAGAGGTTTTTTTCTTCCCTGGAGAGGGCACGAAAGATCAGGTCCTGTGCACGGTTGGTGTCCTGAAACTCATCGATGATGATCTCGTCGTAGTCCTGCTGCAGTTGCTTTGCCAGGGGGGTGGGCACCAAGGTGTCGGTGGTAGGATCATAGGACTCCACCAGCAACCGCACCGCCAGCTGCTCCATATCCTGAAAATTGATATAGCCGCTTTTGCGACGGGTCATTGCCAACCGATCCCGCAGCTGCATACACGCCGTGAGATAGCTCTCCAGCAGTACCCCCTCCGCCCGGATCTGCTCCAGCTCCTCCGATGCGGTGGCGGTCAGTTTCTTCTGCAGAGCGCTGAAGGCATCCTTGACCTGCTTGCGCGCTGCGGTCACCATCTCTTTAGTGGCACTATCCGGCTGCTCCTGGGCAAGCTTTTTCCAGGTGAGGGTACCAAACTTAAAGTCCCTCATGGCAGCACGAAAGGCATCATAATCCCGGCGCTCCAGCACCTCGGTCAACCCGCAAAGACGGCGGTGATCCTCCTCCAGCAGGTCCAGCAGCAACGGCAAGCTGCCCAGCTCCGGATGGCGCTTGATACGGTTGAGGAAAAAGATATGGCGTGCCTGCACCTCCTCCAACTGATTGCGAAGGTATTGATACAGACCGTCCTCAGCGAAGCAGGCGAAGAGTCCCTCTCCGGTGCGCTGATATGGCTCCAGCGCCCGGTGGATATAGTCCTCCGGCAGGGGCTGCTTTTCCAAAAACTCCAGCCCCCGGATCAAAAGACCCTTGAGCGTTTCATCCTCCCGCCCCGCGGCGTAGCAGTCCAACAAGTTTTGGATCCTCTTATCTGTACTGCCAAAAAGTTCTTCCAACAGCAGTTCTGCCTGCTCCTCCACCATGGCAGTATCCGCAGTTTCGTCCAGAAGGCGGCAGCGAGGGTCCAGCTCCAACTGCTCAAAGTGGGCAGTGATCAGGCTGCGGCAAATACTATGGATGGTGCCGATCTGCGCCCCGTCGATGAGGGTGCTCTGGCGCAGCAGGTGGTCATTGCCGCCGTTTTCCATCAGGTATCCGTCCACCGCCTTTTTGATCTTTTGCCGCATCTCGGCGGCGGCGGCTTCGGTAAAGGTCATAATGATCAGGCGGCGGATATCTCCCTGCTGCTCCGCCAGATAACGCAGAACCCGCTCCACCAGCACCGCGGTCTTACCGCTGCCGGCGGCGGCGGATACCAGAAGGGCATCACCCCGCCCGTTGATGGCTTGCTCCTGCCGAAGGGTGAATTGAATTTTACTCATTGCTCCTCCCTCCATCCCATGGGATCCTCGGAATAATAGCGTCTCTCCCCACAGACGGGATCATGCCCGCAAGTGGCTTTGAACTGACAGTAGGCGCAGGCGTCATGCCCCTTCCCTTTTAAGGGACGGACCGCCGCCTCACCGGAGAGGATCTCCTCGGCGGTCTCACGAATGACAGTCTCCATATGGTCCACCAGTTCCTGCAATAATGCCGGCTCATAGACTTTGCTCTCTCGTCCGTGGAGTTTGCCATCAGAAGTATAGCTGATGCCAAAATATCGCCCGCCCCTGCCGGTATCCAATGCATCGAGCACCGTCGGATCGCCGACATAAGCGCCATTACGCTGATAAAAATCACGCAGCTTCTGCTCCAGTTCCTCCGGCTTGAAGGAACTTCTGAACACCGGGTTCTTTGCCTCCATATAGCAGGCGGCAGCGGGGAGCGGGGCGGTCCATCTTCCGCTATTCATCAGTCCGTAGAGATAGATGGGCAGCTGAACGCCGTCCCGGTTTGTAATACCGCGCAGGTCAAATTTCCGGGAACCGGTCTTATAGTCGGTGACCTTTAAATAGGTCTTGCCGCTATGTTCATAGGTATCCACCCGATCTACCGAGCCGATCAACTCGGCGACAGCACCATTTCGAAGGGGCAATCGGACCCCCTCCAGGGAAACCTCCTCCCCATAGGGGACAAAGCCACCCTCCCGCAGCTCGCCCAGCACATTCTCTGCCACCAGGCAGAAAAGTCCGGTCATCCGTCGGTAAAGAGAATTGAAGCGGTTGGTCTGGTTGAAGTCCCGAAGCTGGTCCCGCAGGTACTCCTGCGCCAATTCCTCTCCAAATTGTTGAATTCGCACGGGGGTATACGCATTGTAATCAAAATGCTCTGCCCGCAGTGCCTTGATCAGTTTTTCCATGCCATAGTGAACAAAGGTACCAATATTGGGCGCATCAAAGGTGATGGGTTCCAGAGAGCGGATTCCCATGGTCTTTTCCATGAAGTAACGGAAAGGGCAGTCCTGATACAAGCTGATCTGGCTATAGCTTAGCCGCAGACGGTCGCCAAAAATACGGCGTACCACTTCCTCCGGGAGTCGGTCAGAAAAATTCCGGGGCGGCAGGGGCTGCTCCCCCAGCTCTGCCAAGATCTCAGCCCGCAGGGCAGGAGCCCATCCGGTCAGCTCCCGAGCGCCCGCAGGGGTGACGGCAAAATCGTAAGGGTCCATCTCCGAACGCAGAACCGGTGCAAGACCGGTCAGACGACGGAGCTTTTCCAGATAAACCGAGGGAAGAAGGGACTCGCCCTTCATATCGAAAGCGCTATAGGTGAAGGTCAGCTCCTCCCGGACGGAAAAGACCGCCGCGTACAAGCGGTACTGCCCCTGCAGGGTATTTTGCTGTAAGGTGGCGTTGCAAGGCAGATCATGGGCAGCGAACAGGCGGCGCTCGCCGTCGCCGATCAGTCCACTGTCGCCCACCGGCATGGGTAGGATTCCCTGATTGGCACCCACCACATAGAGGGCGTGGACATCCTGCAGGCGGCTATGCGCCACCTCACCCATAGCAACCGCATCCAAAGTCGGTGGGGTGACATTCAGCGATGTTTCTTCGCCGCAAAGTCCGATCAACTCCTCCATGGCATAAAGGGAGAGGGGCTGATCTCCAAAAACGGTATAGATATCATCTAAAATATCGGTCATAACGCTATAGAGCTTGAGATATTCCCGGCTCAGACGGCGGTTTTGCTGGGTCTCCCAGGCATTTTCCCCGGAGGTGCTCCCCGCCAGGTATTCCTCCGCCAGGGCAGTAATATGCTCCTCCACATGGAAATCACAGAGCAGGCCATAGATGGCTTCTGCCAGGGCTTTTCCGGTACCGGCAGCTGCCCGCTCCTTAAACCGCAGCAGCGGTTCCCGCAGTCGGTGGCGCAGAGCGTTCAGCTCCGCCAATAGGACTTCGCCCTCTTCGTCGGGCTTCCCCTGACCCTTTGGGTTCTGGGTCCAGTCCGCTTGCCGGACAAACCGCTCACCGCTCACCTGCCATAAAGTACAGTAATTTTCCAAGCGGCTGATCAGGTCCCGATCCTCGCCACTAAGTCCGGTCTTTAAGAAGGTCAGTACATCCTCCTGACGGAAATACCGCTCCGGACTGATCATTCGGAGGGCACTCTGGACAAAAGCAAAGAGTGGCTTACCCAAAGAGGAACGACCCCGATCCACAAAGAGGGGGACGCCGTATTTAGCAAAGACGGTGTCTGCCACCGGTCCGTATTCCTCCAGGTTTCCAGCAATGAGGGCAAAGTCCCGATAGCGCAGACCCTGCTCCCGTACCTTTTTAGCGATATCCGCCGCCACCATGGAAAGCTCCTCCCGAATATTCCGCCCTGCCATCAGTCGAATATGCCCGGTTTCAATGGGCTGAGGCTTGGAGTTGGCAAATAGATGCTGCTCCAGAAACTGCAGATCGGCATATTGCAGCCGCCGGGATGGTCCAGGCAGCTGCTCCGTACGGCAATCCGCACCCGCTTCCTTTGCCATCCGCTGCAGAGCGGTCCATTCGCCCTTGGCGGTGGAGAACAGCAAAGAACGGTCCTCTGGATCCAGCAAAAGGGCGCAATGAACGCACTTACTTTGGGTAAAAATCACCTGCAACAGTTCCCGCTGGCGTCCGGTAAAACCGAAAAAGCCATCGATCAAAACGGCAGTATCTTCAAAAAAAACCCTTTCCCGGGCAAGGGTTGTGGCAGCGGCAAGATCCTCTGCAGCAGAGCGGTTCTCCTCGTCCAATGCCGCCCGGTAGGCATCATAAAGTAAAAAGAGATCGTTATATTTCTCCTGCCAGTCCCGCCGTCCGCTTTGCTCCAGCAGCGGCTGTACCGCTTCTCGGTTCAATCCGGAGAGGGAGAACTCTGAAAAGACCTCCGCCAGCTTGCCGACAAAACCCATGGTCGGTCTTGCCTTCCGGTAGTAACCCAGTCGGAACTGCTGCTCCTGCAGCACTCGATAGATCAGCGCAGTCTGCCGGGTGGCAGTCATATAGCTGCCGGCGACTCCGCCGAACCGACGAAAGATCTCGTTGCATAGCCGCCGGAAGGAAACCGCTTTTACATTGCCCAGCGCCAGTCCGCCGATCTCCCGCTCCAATCCCATGGAGCTTTGCTCCGGGACCAGATAGTAGACCCGCTCATATTTCGCCGCCAGGGTGGGCAGCTTTTGCATGAGAGCGGCCGTCTTACCGGTGCCGCTTCGACCTAAAAGCCAGGTGATCATTCCGCGTTCTCCTTTTTAACATCATATATCTTTATTATAGCGTTTTTTCGACGAGTTGTAAAGAAAAACAGCCACCTTCCGGTGGCTGTTTTGGGGTTATTCCATATAAAAAGTAGTAGAGACGCAGTTATGGTCAGAGGTATAGACCTTTCTCTCATAAGTGGAAGTGACCTGATACGCTAAGGTCTTACAGCCTTTGGCAAAGATATAGTCACAAATGGTGGGCGGAACCATCTCATCTCCAAGGGCATTAAGGGTGGGACTATTTTTATCCGTACCCCTGCGGGTATCGGCATATTCTTCCCGCATCGCCCGGTACCCCTCACTGCCGATCTGCATTCCAAAGTCTCCGGCAACGATCACCGGGATCTCGCCGTACGGCGCAGTTTTGGCAGCGATCTCCTGAACCAGTGCCTCCTGCTCGCCCTCTGCAGCATGGATATTCACCAGGCAGAATTTCCGAACACCGTCTCGATATTTCAAGACTGCCAGAGAACTCTTGCTTCCCAATTTTTCCTCTGCCAAAAGCTCAAACCGCTCTTTTTTCCAAAAGATAGGAGTCGCTTCCTGCTCCTCGCTGTCCCACCAGCCGGTGGTATGGGTATAGTCGGTGAGCTTTTCCAGTTTTTCCATCAAGGTGGGGTTACATTCCTGCACAGCGAATACATCATTCATGCTCAGCACATTGCGCAGTTTACCGGTCCGGTTCTCGGGACCACGGGTATTATCCAGATTCAAGGTACCGATCCGCAGTTTTTCATGCAACTCCAGTTCCACATAGATCCCGTAATGGTCGGAAGGATACTCGCCATTCACCAGGTCGTCCATCCGAGCGTAAGCTGTAGGCGTAACGGTCTCCGGCGTAACAAAGCAGAAGTCGATGGGCTTTCTATCCTTGGTCTTTTCCGGCACATAGCCATGGAAGGTGTTACGCAGATCTTTGACCGTCGCCGCATTACAATCGATCAACTCCTCTGTTAACTTCAAATAACCCGGGGTATCCGGATACATATTGAAATCCGCCGTCAACAAGACGGTATCCGCCTTCATGGCTTTAATATGGTCCAGAACCAGTTTACTGCTCTTGACTTGGTTTTCCGCACCAAATCCGTAGTGGGTATTGAAGAACAAAATGGAAGTGCCTTCCTTTTTATCCCGCAGCTTGACCCAAAGGCAGATCCGGTTATGAGGGCGTTCATCCCAACCGTAGCTTTCAATATCTGGCGTATCGGAGAACCAGAAATACCCCTTATCCAAGCACTCAAACCGGTCCTTTTTCCAGAGGATCGGCGTAGATTCGGGGCGGGTTTTGGATCGGTAATGATTAAAAATCCCATAGGCATCGCCATAATCTCGCTCAATACATTCCATCCATTCAGGAACCGCCTCCTGAAGACCGATCAGATCACCGTCATACTTTTCCAGAACGGTTTTCAAAAGCGGAGCACGGACGGATATGGCGTGATTATCCTTTCCGCCACTTTTGATATTGAAACATATTAGCTTAATCATTTTATCTGCCTCCATCTAAAATAATTGCAACCATGTCCATTGGGACATTGACCCTCAAATTATGCCTATTATACCACACGTCATATAAAAAAGGAACCCTTTTCCTGCAAAAACAGAAAAAAACAGACTCCCATGGGGAGTCTGTTTTTTATCGCATTATACCAACTGAACGATCGCCATCTCAGCACCATCGCCACGGCGAGGACCGATCTTGACGATTCTGGTGTAGCCACCGTTACGCTCCTCATAGTTGGGAGCGATCTCGGAAAACAGCTTGTTGACTACATCTTCCTTGGTAATGTAGGACAAAGCCTGACGCTTGCTATGCAGCGTATTTGCCTTGCCCAGGGTGATCATCTTTTCGGCAGCTCTGCCCACTTCCTTTGCACGGGTCAAAGTAGTCTCCACAGAACCGTTCTCCAAGAGATAGGTCACCATGCCTCTGAGCATCGCCTTACGATGAGCGGTAGGGCGGCCCAATTTTCTATAACCGGACATAAGAGTAAACCTCCTTTGGTAGATTCAGTAAATATTATTCGTCGTCCTTTTTCAGCGCAAGGCCAAGGGAAGCGATCTTGCCGATGACCTCGTCCAGGGACTTTCTGCCCAGGTTGCGCACCTTCATCATATCTTCTTCGCTCTTATTGATCAGATCCTCCACCGTATTGATCCCTGCTCTCTTCAAGCAGTTGAAGGACCGGACAGAGAGATCCAGCTCCTCGATGGTCATCCGGAGCGCGGTGATGGTGCGAGACTCTTCCTTCTCCACCATGATCTCCGCGTTCTTTGCCTTCTCAGAGAGATCAATGAACAAAGACAAGTGCTCGTTCATCACCTTAGCAGCCAAAGAAACCGCATCGCTGGCGGACGTCACAGAGTTAGTCCATACCTCCAGCGTCAGTTTATCGAAATCGGTGATCTGACCGACACGGGTATTCTCCACCTTATAGTTCACCTTGGTGACGGGGGAGAAATCACTGTCTACCGCCAGCATATTGGTCTGGTTTTCCGTGTAGGCCTTATTCTTCTCCGCGGAAACATAGCCACGACCGTGGTCGATGACCAGCTCAATATTCAGTACGGCATCCTCGCCCAGAGTAGCCAGAACATGATCGGGGTTGAGGATCTCTACATCGCTATCCGCCTTGATATCACCAGCGGTAACAACGCAGGGTCCCTTTGCCTCGATATATACGGTTTTTTGCTCGTCGCAATAGAGCTTCGGGATAATGCCCTTGATGTTGAGGACGATCTCAGTCACGTCCTCCTTAATGCCCTCAATGGTGGTGAACTCATGGGGAACATCATTGATCTTCGCCGCAACAACGGCACAACCAGGCAGGGAGGAAAGCAGGATCCGACGCAGAGAGTTACCAAGGGTCAAGCCATAGCCTCTCTCCAGAGGATCTGCCACAAAACGACCATATTCGCCGTTCTCACCAATTACCTCGGTCTCGATCCGGGGTCTTTCTATCTCGATCATATCTAAAACCTCCTTATAATCTCACGCAATGTGAGTCCTTAAATTAAACATCCTAATCAAATGTGTGCTTATACAAGCACAGAGCTCTTCCAAAGTAAACTCCCGCGCAAGAAAGCGCAGAGCGCTTTCTTACTTGGAGTACAACTCAACGATCAAGTGTTTCTCGACAGGGAGGTCGATATCTTCGGCATCGGCATAGCCCACGACCTTTGCGGTGGTGCCAGAGAGCTCCACCCACTTCACGATAGCACGCTTCTCATTTGCTTCCAGGATCGCGTTGATCTTGGCGGAACCCATGCTACCTTCTTTGATTGCGATAACATCACCGATACTTACCAAATAGGAAGGAATGTTAACTTTCTTACCGTTTACGGTAAAGTGCCCGTGGCGGACCAGCTGCCGCGCCTCGGGTCTGGACATAGCAAAGCCTAATCTGTAGATCACGTTGTCCAATCTGCTCTCCACAATGGACATCAGATTGTCACCGGTAACGCCCTGTTTCTTAACGGCCATCTCATAATACTTTGCGAACTGGCTTTCCAGAACGCCGTAATATCTTCTGACCTTTTGCTTCTCTCTGAGCTGAGTACCATACTCAGATACTTTCTTTCTGCCTTGGCCATGCTGACCGGGTGCATAGGCACGACGGGTGACCGCGCACTTATCGGAATAGCAGCGCTCGCCCTTCAGGAACAGCTTCTGACCTTCTCTACGGCATTGGCGGCATACAGCGCCAGTATATCTAGCCATTACGTCATATCCTCCTTATACTCTTCTTCTCTTCGGGGGTCTGCAGCCGTTATGGGGGATCGGAGTAACATCCTTGATCAGGGTGATCTCCAGCCCAGCGGTCTGCAGAGCACGGATCGCAGCCTCACGGCCAGCGCCCGGTCCCTTTACATAAACCTCAACGGTTTTGAGACCATGTTCCATTGCAGCCTTAGCAGCAGTCTCAGCGGCCATCTGTGCAGCGAAGGGAGTGCTCTTTCTGGAGCCCTTGAAACCCATACCGCCGGCACTTGCCCAAGAGATCGCATTGCCGTTTACATCGGAAATGGTGACCAGCGTATTATTGAAAGTAGAGCGAATGTGAGCGGCTCCACGTTCAATATTCTTTTTCACACGGCGTTTGCCGGTTGCTTTCTTTACAGCCTTTGCAGCCATTCTTCATTCACTCCTTACTTCTTTTTATTTGCCATGGTTTTTCTGGGGCCCTTTCTGGTACGGGCGTTCGTTTTGGATCTCTGGCCCCGAACAGGTAAACCTTTTCTATGTCTAGTTCCTCTATAGCATCCGATCTCGATCAGACGCTTGATATCTAAAGCTACATTCCGTCTCAGATCACCTTCCACCACATAACCGTCCATTGCGGCACGGATGGCGGCAACCTCTTCCTCGGTCAGGTCCTTGACTCTGGTGTCCGGATTAACACCGGCAGCAGCCAGGATGTCGTTGGATGTTTTACGACCGATACCGTAGATATAGGTCAAACCGATCTCTACGCGTTTTTCCTTCGGTAAATCGATACCAGCAATTCTTGCCATTTGGTTATAACACCTCCATTTTAATCAAGCAGCAAGGGGAATTAACCCTGCTTCTGCTTGTGTTTCGGGTTCTGGCAAATTACCATAACCTTACCATGTCTTCTGATGATTTTGCATTTTTCGCAAATGGGTTTAACGGAAGGTCTTACCTTCATTGAAAATACCTCCATTCGTGTGAGAGCGTTACTTTGCTCTCCAGATAATTCTGCCCTTGGTCAGGTCGTACGGTGACATCTCCACCGTTACCCGGTCACCGGGCAGGATCTTAATATAGTTCATACGGAGCTTCCCGGAAATATGGGCATGGATCTTATGACCCTGCTCCAGCTCTACCATGAAATTTGCGTTGGGCATCGCTTCGACGACAACGCCCTCCACTTCGATCATATCTTCTTTTGACATAGGTCCTCCTATTATCCCCGGAACGGGGAAAGACTTTTCCAGATCAGGCGATCTGCAGACGGGAACGGCTCCAGCCGACCCAGAGCCTCAAGATGCTTTGTGCTCTTTTTACGGGGTCGGTCCAGCTTGCGGTGTCTGCCATCCGCGATCAGTACCTGGTGGGTATTAAAATCTTCAACGACAACAAATATTGAACCTTTTTCCTTACCGGCGGTGACCCGCACCACCGTTCCTTTTTCAAAGCGTTCCATCCGCTCACACCTGCGTCAGGATATGGCCCCGATCTCCATCGATGAAGAAGGTGTGTTCATAGTGAGCGCTGAGTTTGCCGTCCGCCGTTGTAACGGTCCAGCCGTCCTCTTGGCTCACAATGACTTGATCGGTTCCTTGATTGATCATCGGTTCAATGGCAACGGTTGCGCCTTTCGGCAACCGCAGCCCATGCCCGGGACGTCCGAAGTTCGGAATATTGGGGTCCTCATGGAGCGCCCGCCCCACGCCATGACCTACAAATTCCTTCACCGGACTATAACCGAACTGCTGCACATAGCTTTCAATGCAGTGACCGATATCTCCCAGACGGACGCCGTCCTTGAGCAGAAGCTCTGCTCGCTTCAGGCTCTCCCGGGTGACCTCGATTAACTGCTGCGCTTCCGGAGAGATCGCTCCCACCGGGAAGGTATTCGCTGTATCGCCGTGAAATCCGTTGATATATGCACCCACATCCACACTGACAATATCCCCTTCCTGCAGAATGATCTGATTGGAAGGGATCCCGTGGATCACCACGTTATTGACAGAGATGCAGGCGCTGGCGGGGAAGCCGCCGTAACCCTTAAAGGAAGGACGGGCACCATGGGAACGGATATAGCTTTCTACGATCCGGTCCAGCTCTTTGGTGCTCATTCCCGGGCGGATGGCCTCCCCCGCAGCCTGAAGTGCTCCGGCAGCAATGCTGCCTGCCTTACGCATCAAGCGGATCTCACTATCGGATTTGATGATCATCATTTTAAATACGCCTCGATAGCTTCAAAGGTTGCTTTGGTGGTTTCGGTCAGTTCATCCTGTCCTTCCACCTTCACCAGCTTGCCGCGAGCATCGTAAAACGCTTGCAGCGGCTCGGTGATCTCGTGATACGTTCTTAGCCGTTCCAGAACAGTGTCTGGTTGGTCATCCTTCCGGATGATTAACTCAGCCTTACACGCATCACAATGTTTGTTATCTTCAGAGGGCTTAAAATCCACATGATAGGTCATACCGCAAGCGGGGCAGACCCGTCTGCCGCTCATCCGCTGAACGATTCTTTCGTCGGCAACCTCCAAAGAGAGTGCCATATCGATCTCCACGCCCATCTTCTCCAAAGCCTCTGCCTGGGGAATGGTACGGGGAAAACCGTCCAGGATGAATCCATTCTTGCAGTCTTCCTCTGCCAATCTCTCCCGGATCATGCCGATGACGATTTCATCGGAGACCAACTTTCCGGCATTGATCAAGCTTTCCGCCTGCTTGCCCAGCTCGGTTCCGTTATGGATCGCCGCACGGATCATATTCCCGGTTGAGATGGTAGGGATCTCGTAACGACCTGAAATGTTTTCTGCCTGAGTGCCCTTGCCGGCACCCGGCGCGCCCAAAAGAATCAGTTTCATGATTCGCACCGATCCTTATTCAAGGAAGCCCTTATAGTGGCGCATCAGCATCTGAGATTCCAGCGTCTTGACCGTCTCGAGGGCAACACCGACTACGATCAGCAGGGTGGTACCGCCAATGGCGACGGAAGACAAATTAGCGTTGAACATTGCCACAATATTGGGCAGTGCAGATACCAGACCAAGGAAGATCGCGCCGATTAAAGTAACGCGGTTCAGGCTCTTGGTGATGAAATCCGCAGTGGGCTTACCCGGGCGAATGCCCATGATAAAGCCGCCGTTCTTCTTCAGGTTATTGGCAACCTCAACAGGGTTGAAGGTGATGACCGTGTAGAAATAGCTGAAGAAGATGATCAACAGGAACATCAAAACAGTATACAGCCAGCCGCCGACTTCCAGTGCATGAACCACTGCACCGAACCAGGTATTCTCCAGTTTGGGGAAGAAGTTCATGATGGTGGGAGGCAGCATGACAAAGGACTGGGCAAAGATGATGGGCAGAACGCCGACCATATTCACCTTGAGGGGGATATTGGTGTTCTGACCGCCGTACATCTTACGACCCTTGACCTGCTTGGCATACTGAACAGGAATACGACGCTCACCGTTGGTTACAAAGACAACGAAGCCGATCATTGCCAGCACGCCGATCACCAGGATCAAAGCCACGATCCAATGGATCGCACCGGCCTGGACATTGGCCAGCAGTACATTTGCAGTACCCGGCAGGCTGGAAACGATACCGGCAAAAAGCACCATCGAGATGCCGTTGCCGATGCCGAACTCATTGATCTTTTCACCCAGCCACATAACGATGGCTGCGCCGACGGCGAAGGTGAAGACGATTACCAGGGCGCCAAACACTCCGGCATCCTCAGCGACTACACCCGCTGCGTTTTTCAGAATGGTGTAGTAACCGAAGCCCAGGAGGAAGGAGAAGGCGATGGAAAGGTAGCGGGTCCAAGTATCCATGATCTTTTTACCACGCTCGCCGTCTTCCTTCATCAACCGCTCCAGGGGCGGGATCGCCACCATGAGCAGCTGCATGATGATGGACGCATTGATATACGGAGAGATAGACAAGGAGAAAAAGCTTGCCTGCTCCATCGCGCCACCAGACATGATGTTTAAATAAGAAAAGATATTACCGTCGTTGGAGTAACCGGTAAACAGATCCTGCATAGCGGATGCATCCAGGAACGGTACGGTAATATTACAGCCCAACCGGAAGATCAGGATGATAAAAGCAGTGAACAGGAGCTTCTTTCTCAAATCCTGGATCTTCCAGGCATTTTTGAAGACGCTGAACATCTTACATCACCTCAACCTTTCCGCCGACAGCCTCGATTTTTTCTTTAGCACCAGCAGTGACCTTCACTGCCTTCACGGTGATCGCTTTGTCAACGGAACCGGAACCGATTACCTTCAAACCATCAAATGCCTTCTTGGCAAAACCGGCTTCGATAACCGCATTAATATCTACCACAGCGCCGGCATCGAATGCGTTCAGATCGCTGAGGTTCAAAACAACATACTTCTTAGCGAAGATATTATTGAATCCACGCTTCGGAAGCCGTCTTTGCAAGGGCATCTGACCGCCTTCAAAGCCCAGGCGGATGCTGCCGCCGGACCGAGCCTTCTGACCCTTATGGCCATGGCCGCCGGTCTTACCGTTGCCGGAGCCGGGGCCTCTGCCCTTTCTCTTTGCAACGGAAGTAGAGCCGCTTACAGGAGCAAGTTCGTGTAATTTCATGTTTCTTCCTCCTTACTTCTCAACTTGGATCAGGTGAATGATCTTCTTGACTTTACCCTGAGTGCAAGCGTTATCAGGCTGGGTGGTCACATCGCCAACCTTCTTAAGGCCCAGGGCCTCGGCGGTAGCGATCTGATCCTTCTTGCAGCCGATCAGGCTCTTCACCAGAGTAATCTTAATTGTTTTTACTTTAGCCATTATTGTTGCCTCCCTTAACCTAAGATCTCTTCTACGGTCTTACCGCGCTTTGCGGCAACGGTGGCAGCATCAGTACAGGCAGCCAACCCTGCCAGAGTAGCGTTAACAACGTTTCTCTGATTACGGGAGCGCAGTGCCTTGGTTCTGATGTCCTTAATGCCGGCCATCTCCAGTACAGCACGAACAGCGCCGCCGGCGATAACACCGGTACCGGGAGCAGCAGGCTTCATGATTACCATGGAAGCGCCGTACTTACCAACGATCTCATGGGGGATGGTGGTATCCTTCAGGCTGATGGTAATCATATTTTTCTTGGCGTCTTCGATACCCTTGCGGATAGCTTCGGGTACTTCAGCGGCCTTACCCAGGCCTGCGCCAACACGGCCGTTGCCGTCGCCGACAACGATCAGTGCGGAGAACTTCATGATACGTCCGCCCTTAACGGTCTTGGAGACCCGGTTCAGGGACACGACTCTCTCTTGAAGGTCCAGCGTAGTTGCATCAATTTTATTAGCCATTATTCTTTCTCCTCCAATTAGAATTTCAGTCCGCCTTCACGGGCGCCCTCGGCCAGTGCCTGAACACGGCCGTGGTAAACAAAGCCGCCTCTGTCGAACACGACAGTATCGATCTTCTTCTCAAGGGCACGCTCAGCAACGAGCACGCCAACCTTCTTAGCGGCATCCTTATTGCCGCCGTACTCGGTAAAGCTCTTCTCCATGCTGGAAGCGCTTACCAGAGTTACGCCGTTCACATCATCGATGATCTGGGCATAAATATGCTTTGCAGAACGGAAAACGCAAAGACGGGGACGCTCGGGAGTTCCGGAGATCTTGGAGCGCACACGCTTATGCCGTTTGATTCTTGCAGCATTGCTATCAGGCTTCTTAACCATAATCTTATCCTCCCTTTATTACTTCGCGCCTTTACCGGCTTTACCTTCTTTATGCTTCACAACCTCATCCACATAGCGGATACCGGCACCCTTATAGGGCTCGGGGGGTCTCTTGAAGCGAACGTTAGCCGCAAAATGACCTACCAGCTGCTTATCGATACCGGAGATCACTACCTTATTCTGGGCAGGGACCTCGATGGTGATCCCATCGATGGGCTCGATAATAACAGGATGGGAATAACCCAAGTTCATGTTCAGGGTCTTACCCTGCAGCTGAGCTCTGTAACCGACGCCACGGATCTCCAGTTCCTTGGAGTAACCATTGGTGACGCCTTCAACCATGTTGGCGATCAAAGTCCGGGTGAGTCCGTGGAGAGAGCGGTGCTGCTTCTCATCGTCGGGGCGGGTCACAATGATCTCGGCGCCTTCCACTGCGATCTGCATATCAGGATGCATGGTCTTGGTCAGCGTACCCTTGGGACCCTTGACAGTGATGGTATTGTCACTGTCCAGTTTCACTTCAACACCTGCGGGAATAGTGATCGGTTTTCTACCAATTCTCGACATCAGAATTCCTCCTTACCAAACGAAGGCAAGCACTTCGCCGCCTACGCCTAACTTTCTGGCCTGCTTATCGGTCACGACACCCTTAGAGGTGGACACGATGGCAGTACCCAGGCCCTTTCTTACGCGAGGCATATCCTCGACGCCGGCGTAGATCCGCAGACCCGGCTTGGAGATTCTCTTCAAGCCCTGGATGATACGGGTCTTATTCTCGCCGTACTTCAAGGTCAAGACGATATTGCCCTGCAGGCCATCGTCCTCGACCTTCATGTCTTTAATGTATCCCTCGTCCAAAAGGATCTGGCAGATCGCCTTCTTCATATTGGAAGCGGGGATAGAAACAGTTTCATGTTTTGCAGCATTTGCATTCCGGATCCGGGTGAGCAAATCTGCGATAGGATCAGTAATCTGCATTGTGTGCTCCTCCTTACCAGCTGGATTTCTTTACACCGGGAATCTGACCCTTATAGGCCAGTTCGCGGAAGCAAATTCTGCAGATGCCGTAGTTGCGCAGATAAGCATGAGGACGGCCGCAGATTTTGCATCTGTTGTACTCTCTCGTGGAGAATTTCTGGTTCTTTTGCTGCTTTAAGATCATAGATTTCTTAGCCATTATAAATTCCCCCTCTTACTTCTCAAAAGGAGCGCCGAACAGGGTCAGCATCTCTTTTGCTTCTTCATCGGTCTTAGCAGTGGTGACGAACACGATGTCCATACCACGGATCTTTTCGACCTTATCGTACTGGATCTCAGGGAAAATCAGCTGTTCCTTGATACCGAAAGCATAGTTGCCGCGGCCATCGAAGCCGTTGGCATTGATTCCGCGGAAGTCACGGACACGAGGCAGAGCCACGTTGAACAGACGATCCAGGAATTCATACATTCTCTCACCGCGCAGGGTAACCTTTGCGCCAATGTTCATGCCCTCACGAACCTTAAAGTTCGCAACGGACTTACGAGCCTTGGTGGCAACAGCCTTCTGACCGGTGATCAGCGCCAGCTCGGCGCACACATTATCGATAACCTTTGCGTTGTCCTTGGCGTCGCCGCAGCCAACGTTGATTACGATCTTATCCAGCTTGGGGATCTGCATCACGCTCTTGTAGCCGAATTTCTTCATCAGGGCGGGAGCGATCTCTTTGCTGTAAAGCTCAGACATTCTTGACATAATTCTTACTCCTCCTTAGAAAATTTCGCCACAATCTTTGTTCTTGCAGACGCGCTTGGTGACTTTCTTGTCGCCTTCCATAACGGTGGTATGACCCATCCGACCGGCAGTCTTGCACTTGGGGCAGACGACCTGAACCTTGGAAGCGTAGATCGCACCTTCAGCCTCTACACGGCCGCCGGGCTCACCCTGGCGGCGGGGTTTCACGTGCTTGATGACCATATTGGCCTTCTCCACGATCACCTTGCCCTCCTTGGGGCTGACTTCCAGGACCTTACCCTTCAGACCCTTGGAAGCACCGGAGATCACCAGAACGGTATCACCTTTTTTAACATGCAATTTGTTCATTCTGATCGTACCTCCTCTTACAGCACTTCGGGAGCCAGGGACAGGATCTTGGTATAATCCTTATCACGCAGCTCTCTTGCCACAGGCCCAAAGATACGGGTACCTCTGGGGTTTTTATCATCACGAATAATAACGGCAGCATTTTCGTCGAAACGGATGCTGGAACCGTCAGTTCTCTTGATGCCTTTAACAGTGCGTACGATAACCGCCTTCACAACGTCACCCTTTTTCACGGTGCCGCCGGGAGCAGCCTTCTTCACAGAGCAAACAACTACATCGCCAATACCTGCGTATCTTCTTCTCGTACCGCCAAGTACACGGATGCACATCAACTCTTTAGCACCGGTATTGTCGGCAACTTTAAGATAAGTTTGTTGCTGTATCACGACTTAGTCCTCCTTTTAATTATTTCGCCTTCTCGATAATGCGAACAAGGCGCCATCTCTTGTCCTTGGAAAGAGGTCTGGTTTCCATAACCTCCACGGTATCACCGATGCCGCACTCATTATTCTCATCGTGGGCCTTCAGCTTGTAGGTGGTCTTGATAACCTTCTTATACAAGGGGTGCTTTACATTGTCTTTAATGGCAACGACGATGGTCTTATCCATCTTGTCGCTAACAACCTCGCCTACGCGGGTCTTTCTCAAAGTTCTTTCCATTTCCTTATCACTCCTTTATAAGATTACTTGGACTCACGGAGCTCAAGCTCACGAAGAATCGTATTTACACGAGCGATGTCCTTCTTGACGGCAGCGATCCGCTGGGGATTATCCAACTGATTGGTCGCGTGCTGGAATTTCAGGTTAAAAAGCTCCTTCTTCAGGTCATTGAGCTTGATATTCAGTTCTTCTGCGTTCATTTCTCTTACTTTATTAGCCTTCATTCTTCGTCACCACCTTCAGTTTCCTTGACCACAAACTTACACTTGATGGGCAGCTTGTGCATTGCAAGGCGCATAGCCTCGCGGGCCAGCTCTTCGGGGACATCCGCGATCTCAAAGAGGATGCGGCCCGGCTTAACGACTGCTACCCAATACTCGGGAGAACCTTTACCGGAACCCATTCGGGTCTCAGCAGGCTTTGCAGTAACCGGCTTGTCGGGGAAGATCTTGATCCATACCCGTCCGCCTCTCTTGAGGTAACGGGTCATCGCAATACGGGCGGCCTCGATCTGGTTATTGGTGATCCAGGCAGGCTCGCAAGCCTGCAGACCAAACTGACCGTAAGCGATGGTGTTGCCGCGGGTTGCTTTACCCTTCATGCGGCCTCTCTGTACTCTTCTGTATTTTACTCTCTTAGGAATTAACATTACTTAGCTCCTCCTTCTTTTCTCGGAGCCTTCTTGACATCGGAGAGGATCTCACCTTTGTAGATCCAGACCTTAACGCCGATCTTACCGTAGGTGGTATTCGCCTCGGTGAAACCGTAATCGATGTCAGCTCTCAAAGTCTGCAGAGGAATAGTACCCTCGTGATAGCATTCGCTTCTGGCGATTTCAGCACCGTTCAGACGGCCGGATACCATAACCTTGATACCCTTAGCGCCGGTTCTCATGGTGTTGCCGATCGCCTTCTTCATGGCGCGGCGGAAAGCAATACGCTTCTCCAGCTGCTGAGCGATATTCTCAGCAACCAGCTGGCTGCTGGTGTCCATGTTCTTGACTTCAACGATATTGATGTTGACCTTCTTGCCGGTCATATCCATCAATTCCTTCTTCAGCTTCTCGATCTCGGCACCGCCGCGTCCGATCACCAGACCGGGCTTTGCGCAGTGCAGGAAGATCCGGATGCTGCTGCCATCAGCAGTACGCTCGATCTCGATATCGGGGATACCGGCAGCGTAGAGCTTCTTCTTCAGGAACTTACGGATATTGTAGTCCTCCAGGATCAGGTCGCCGACCTTACCGTCAGCAACGATCCATCTGGAATCCCAGTTTTTGATAACCCCGACTCTCAGGCCGTGGGGATTTACTTTCTGACCCATTCTCTTACGCCTCCTCCAATACAATAGTCACATGAGAGGTCCGCTTATTGATGCGGAACGCTCTGCCCTGTGCTCTGGGCATGATTCTCTTCAGGATGGGACCGGGGCAGGCATAGCACTTGGCTACGACCAGCTTATCCACATCCATGCCGTTGTTGTTCTCGGCGTTGGCCATTGCGCTCTTGAGCAGCTTGCATACCGGCTCAGAAGCGGCTTTATTGGTGTTCTGCAGAATTGCTACTGCGTACTTAGCGGGCTTATTCCGGATCAGATCCAGAACCACGCTGACCTTACGAGGAGAAATTCTGAGATATTTCAAATGTGCAGTTGCTTGCATTTCGTTCTTCCTCCTTACTTCGTGGTCTTGGAGCCTGCATGGCCCTTAAAGGTTCTGGTGGGAGCGAACTCACCCAGCTTATGACCGATCATATCCTCGGTTACATATACAGGTACATGCTTTCTGCCGTCATGGACAGCGATCGTATGACCTACAAACTCCGGAAAGATGGTGGATGCTCTGGACCAGCTCTTGAGAACTCTCTTTTCGCCGGACTCATTCATCGCCTGAATTCTTGCATAAAGCTTAGGATCTACATAAGGTCCCTTTTTAACACTTCTACTCATTCTTCAATCTCCTCCTTCCAGATTACTTCGCATTCCGACGCTTCACAATGAACTTGTCGGTCTTGGCCTTTTTGCTTCTGGTCTTATAGCCCAGAGTGGGTTTACCCCAGGGGGTTACAGGACCGCTGCGGCCGATGGGGGACTTACCCTCACCACCACCGTGGGGGTGATCGCAGGGGTTCATAACAGAACCGCGGACAGTGGGACGGATACCCATATGACGCTTTCTACCAGCCTTACCGATAGAAACGTTCGCATGCTCGCCGTTGGAAACAACACCGATGGTCGCCATGCAGTTCAGCCGGACCAGGCGAACCTCGCCGGAGGGCAGACGGACCTGAGCGTAGCCGTTTTCCTTCGCCATCAGCTGAGCGCTGTTACCGGCGGAACGAACCAGCTGAGCACCCTTACCGGGATACAGCTCAACGTTATGGATAACGGTACCAACAGGGATGTTTTCGATGGGCAGCGCGTTGCCGGGCTTAATATCGGCATGGGCGCTGGAGATGACAGTGTCGCCAACCTTCAGACCTTCGGGGCATACGATGTATGCCTTTTCGCCGTCCTCATACTGCAGCAGCGCGATGAAAGCGGTGCGATTGGGGTCATACTGGATGGAGGTCACAGTTGCGGGAACATCCATCTTATTTCTCTTAAAGTCAATGATTCTGTACTTGACCTTGTTGCCGCCGCCCTGATGGCGAACAGTGATGCGACCATAGCTGTTTCTACCGGCATTCTTCTTGACGGTAGTCAGAAGGGAGCGCTCGGGAGCGTCCTTGGACAGGCAGCTATAATCCACATTGGTCATCTGGCGTCTGGCGGGAGAAGTAGGTTTATAAGTTTTCATTGCCATAACTTTTCTCCTCCTTACATCATGCCGTCAAAGAACTCGATGGTCTTTGAATCAGCAGTCAACTTCACATAGGCTTTCTTCCAGGCAGCAGTCTTGCCGACATGGACGCCCATTCTCTTTTCCTTACCACTCACGTTAATGGTGGTAACCTTCTCAACGGAAACCTTGAAGATTTCCTCAACCGCATTTTTGATCTCGATCTTATTGGCATCCTTTGCAACCTGGAAGACATAAGTCTTATCCTGCATCGCTGCCATGGATTTTTCGGAGACAATGGGTTTCATAATAATATCGTAGTTAGATTTCATTATGCATAAACCTCCTCAAGTTCCTTTACGGCATCCTGAGTCAGGATCAGAGTATCATGCTTCAGGATCTCGTAAGTGTTGATGGTGTTTACACGAGCGGCGGTCACACCGGGAATGTTGGCAGCACTCTTCACAAAGAAGAGATTGGTCACATTGTTGACCACCAGGGCATTCTCAGTGTTGAGGGCCTTCATCATGCCAACAACCGTCTTGGTCTTATATTCTTCCATATCGATCTTATCCAGAACGATCAGTTTGCCTTCAGCCAGCTTGGAGGAGATAGCGCTCAAGAGAGCCAGCTTCTTCACCTTTCTGTTCATGCTGAAGCGATAGTCGCGGGGCTTGGGAGCGAACACGATACCGCCGTGGGTCCACTGCGGGCTGCGGGTAGAACCCTGACGGGCACGACCGGTACCCTTCTCACGCCAGGGCTTAATGCCGCCGCCGGAGACCTCAGCGCGGGTCAGAGCGGACTGAGTGCCCTGACGCTGATTGGCAAGATAATTGGTGACTGCCATGTGCATAGCAGCTTCATTCACATTTACGCAAAAAATGGATTCGTTCAGGTCCATGGTGGACACCTTAGCGCCACTCATATCAAATACGTCTACGTTAGCCAT